>NZ_BAAGXZ010000089.1:0-502 GCF_054779575.1 Glycomyces halotolerans | reverse complement strand
AGATTGTTCAAAGATATTGGAACCTGAACGTAATCCAATATAAGCGTCCATTTCCTTCATCACGTTTGCTTCAAAGTTAGCCATCATGCTATATTGTTCTTCTTGTGCACCTTGAAGGAGAGCACGGTCTACCGTATAATCTTTTAATGAAACAAATGGGTACCCACCTGCAGCATATGCCTCTGCTACCAGTGCAGTTACAAGTTCACGCTGCAAGTCAAAGTTTTCAATTAAAACCTTTTCGCCTTTTTGAAGACGAACGGAGTAATTAATTAAATTATGGGCTAAAGTTTGAATTCTAGGATCTTTCATATGTATCCCTCCTTTAAAATAAGCGACAAATGCCACTTCCTTATTGTAACCGATTATTTATTTTTTGTTGATGAATAAAGGGTATTTTAGTTATACTTTCCAAAAGATAAGGCGATAAATAATAAAAGTTTAAGAAAATGAGGAAGATAGTGTATGATAAGGATAAACAATTCCAATTTCTAATCGGATG
>NZ_BAAGXZ010000088.1:0-502 GCF_054779575.1 Glycomyces halotolerans | reverse complement strand
ATCTCATTTGAAAGCAAACGAACTATTCAACAAAATGGTAGGAGTAATTCATCAATTGAATGAGCGATGTCAGCATCTTATCATTGTATCAAACGAGTTGTTTGAAGAGAGCGTCCTAAAGGGACCTACGTTTACATATATGAAGTTATTGGGGCGAATTCATCAGGAGATTGTGAATCAAGCAGACTTAGCGATTTGTGTAGAAGCGGGTATTTCCTGCTACTATAAGGGAGATGAAACAGCATGGCAGTAAAAGAGTGGATGGTCATCGCGCGCTTAGCACTGCAGTTTTTTACAATCTTGCCAACAGCAAAAACAATTCAATGGACGGAAAAGCGCACGGCCAAAGCACTTTATTTTCTACCATGGATTGGCGCTTGTATAGGAGCAGTTAGCTATGGGCTATTTTTAGGTCTAGAATGGTTAGGGGTTAGCACTGTCACGACGGCTATTTTGCTTATGCTAGCTGGTGGGATACTCACAGGAGGCTTACACTTAGATG
>NZ_BAAGXZ010000087.1:0-508 GCF_054779575.1 Glycomyces halotolerans | reverse complement strand
AAACTTCGCAGACTGAAATCGACAAATAAGCCTTGATATAGTTAGGCAGACCGCCAATCCATTGCTGTAGTTGACTTTTGATTATTTTTTGAATCGTTTTATTCGTCTTTTTTAAGGCATCTTCAAGAAGCTCGATTAATTGCTGTAATGCGACAGCCCAATCCAGTTCGTTCACTTCATCACATAGCTCATAAAAAATGCCACCTAGTGTTCGTTGATCGTTATGGCAACGATTCTGCCAGGACAAAACGATGTATCTCGAAAACACAATCGTTGTATGGCTAATAAGTAAATCATATGACATGCCTTGAAATTCTTTTTGAAGACGTAAGAGGGATTTAGTCGTCTTGAAAAAGACCTCAATATCCCAGCGCATACCATAAATACGGACGATTTCTTGTTCAGAAAGCGTACAATCCGTGCTGAGAATCGCAAGCCATTCGCTCTTTTTATTGCGGTTTTGAATAAATACGACTTTTACTTGAACGCCATTTGCCATGGTTGTTTG
>NZ_BAAGXZ010000086.1:0-515 GCF_054779575.1 Glycomyces halotolerans | reverse complement strand
GGCTACCTATATTTCTTTTTTTAGCGAAGTATTGAAGCAGGAAGGTTACTGGGTTAAAACCGCCAGCAGCAAGGACAATAAGGCAATGCGTCTTATGGAAATGCTCTCCCTTATTTGGGCACACCGAAAAGAGACCGATACCGTTCTGATCGATACTTATGGTGCACAGAATTTCTACTATGCCTATAGCATTGGAAAGCTTTGCCAGCAGTTGAAATTACCTTATATCCCCATCCTTCATGGTGGTAATCTGCGGGAACGCATCCAAAAATCACCAAACCTCACGCGATCTTTGTTTGGGAACGCAAAACTTAACGTAGCGCCTTCTCACTTTCTGTACGACATTTTTGAAAAGGCGGGTTTTGAGAATATTAAAATTATCCCGAACTCCATCAGCCTGGAAGATTATCCTTTCAAGAGAAGGGGAAATTTCGCGCCAAAATTTCTGTGGGTAAGAAGATTTCAGGAACGCTATAATCCGATGCTGGCGGTGAAGGTCTTTGAAAAGATACAAC
>NZ_BAAGXZ010000085.1:0-515 GCF_054779575.1 Glycomyces halotolerans | reverse complement strand
GGATTATTTTAGGGTTTATCGCACGAAGAAAAGGAGCATATACGTTAGGAGCATGGGCAATAGGAATTGGGATTGTATCCATTATTGTGGGAACCTTTGTCCTCCCGTTCTTTTAACAAAGAAAACAGGGTACCGAAACGGTACCCTGTTTTTTAAGCATTTTGTTCTGCTTTTTGTTTTTCATAATATTCTTCAGCAATTTTATCTACTTCTTTTTTCAACTCTTCAACCATTGTTTCCTCTGGAACCTTACGAACGATTTCACCCTTGCGGAAGAGCAATCCTTCACCTCGAGCGCCAGCAATTCCGATATCGGCTTCACGAGCTTCACCAGGTCCGTTTACTGCACAACCTAATACGGCAACTTTAATTGGTGCCTTAATGTGTGAAATATACTCTTCGACTTCGTTTGCAATGCTAATGAGGTCAATTTCAATGCGTCCGCATGTAGGACAAGAAATTAAAGTCGCTGCGTTAGCTGCTAAACCGAATGATTTTAATAATTCGCGAGCTAC
>NZ_BAAGXZ010000084.1:0-518 GCF_054779575.1 Glycomyces halotolerans | reverse complement strand
CCGGTGGGCGGGTACCGGCTGGTCGCCGGACGGGCACTGCCCCCGCTGCACTTCACCGACGATGAAGCGGTGGCCGCCGCCATCGGGCTCCGGTTCGCGGCGACCGCGCGCTTCTCCGACGTCGACGGTGTGGCCGCTGCGGCGCTGGCCAAGCTGGAGCGCCTGCTGCCGTCCCGGCTCCGGCAGCGGGTGCGGTCGCTGTCCGCATCGGTGGAGACGGCGGGCCGTCCCGGTGCAGGACCCGAGCTCGGCACCCTCGCGGCGCTGGGCGACGCCATCGCGCACCGGCAGCACATCCGGTTCACCTACACCGATCGAGCCGGGCTCTCCTCCGAGCGCAGGGTCGAGCCGGCCACGCAGGTGCTGCTGGGGCGCCGGTGGTACCTGCTGGCGTGGGACCGCGACCGGGAGGACTGGCGGACGTTCCGCATCGACCGCGTCGCCGGCCTCGAACTGTCCGGGACCAGCTTCCTCCGCCGCGAGCCCCCCGAGGACCCGGTCTCCTTCGTCCAGCGCAG
>NZ_BAAGXZ010000083.1:0-519 GCF_054779575.1 Glycomyces halotolerans | reverse complement strand
ATTGCTTTTTTTGAGACTCCAGCTTCTGAAGAAAAATATTCAGATTATCCTGAGTTTCACCTTCATAGATCTTAAGGTCCAGCTGAAGCTGATTAGCTGTAGTGTTTCCTAAGGTGGGCGAATTATTGAAAATGCTCGAAAGACTGGTAACAGAAGTTTTTACCCTATCCGAAAAGATAAGCGTATCCTCATGATGGTCACGGATCAACACATCTCCCAGCCGAATTTTCCCGCCGTAGGTCAATCCAACACTTCCAATGGAAATATTTACGTTTTTATTCTTGTTAACAGAATCTGTTACTTTTTTAGCAACATAGGTTTGAACAGAAGGAATAGAAAATACTATCAAAAGTATGATAAAAAGCAGCAGCAGAGCCAGCAGCGTTTTTCCAAGTATTTTCCAGAATTTTTTGATAGTATTTTATGTAATATCTTTGCGAACAATATTAACAATTTTCAGGCCTAAATCATAAGGATGGCAGCACAAAATATATATATTCTCGGCATTGAATCTTCCTG
>NZ_BAAGXZ010000082.1:0-520 GCF_054779575.1 Glycomyces halotolerans | reverse complement strand
GGATAAGTCTGTCTAATTTTGGATAATCAACACTCGTGAAATGTAATATGTTGATTAAGCTTATTTTGATAGTGATACATTTCATTATGAAAGCTTCGAAATTGACTCTCCAGCAGTTCTTTTAACGCTTCTGAAAGCGGAGACTCCTCTTCAGACAATATGCTGTCTTCTGACTTATGTAAGGGATTTGACAGGTGTTTATAAAATGTTTTGTTTGTATAGTAGCGATAGCATAAATAAGTGATGTAGATAACGGTGCTGATTAAAATAGCATAAAGAACAGTAAAAATGTCTCGAAAACCATCTAACGCAAAAATCGTACATACTAAACCCAATTGGATAAGATAAAAAAATGTAAGAGGAAGATGTTCTTTAAAAAACAGCTTCATGCTTTATTTTCCTCTTGAATCCGCAGCATATAGCCTGTACCTCTAATTGTTTCAATCGCTTTTTCGATACCAACATCCCCTAGTTTTTTACGCGTACGCGTCATGTAGACATTTAGAGTATTATCATCAAC
>NZ_BAAGXZ010000081.1:0-522 GCF_054779575.1 Glycomyces halotolerans | reverse complement strand
TGTTTTGGCGAGCAACGCAGGAATGAAGCGGAAGCTAGGGTGTCTTGTTCTTTGCCTTCTTTCTTATGGACAAGCATAAGAAAGAACGGTCGCCTAAAGGCGAAATCAAACGTGATTTGCGTACTGAGAAGCTGCCAGTCTTCTTTTTATATCCGTAAAGAGAACTACTTTTTTAACAATGGCGCTATCGCCATCATCAGTCTTTCCGTTGTCCCTCTATGCTGCAAGGTAAACCCCTTCGCTGCTTCCGCCATCGTACGCACTTTCACTTTATCCGCTGCCAGTGCCGCAATCATCCCATGCAACTCACTTACATCCTTTAGCTGTACCGCCGCATCCGCCATGACCGCCGCTTGCGCCACTTGCTCAAAGTTAAACATATGCGGCCCTAGTATGGTCGGCACGCCCATGGCGGCGGCTTCAATCAGGTTCTGCCCGCCCAGCGGCTGCAGGCTGCCGCCCATCACGGCAAAGTCGCTGGCGGCGTAATAGGTGTACATTTCGCCCATGCTGTTGCCCAGC
>NZ_BAAGXZ010000080.1:0-531 GCF_054779575.1 Glycomyces halotolerans | reverse complement strand
ATGACGGTCGCACATACAGGGACACTAGGTGAAATTATTGCTGTGCTACTGCCATGTCCATGGACATACGTTGAAATTGGCGAGCGTATTGCAGGCGAAGTGAACTTAACACCGGATCACCCTTTTTACGAATGGATTTCCTTTTATACCAATGGAGAAATGAAAGAAACGACAAAATGGTTTTGTGACAAATTAGATGAGTTAGCAGAAAAAGCTTCAGCTGAGGAACGTAGACGTATGAAAGAGCATTTTATCAAAAGTTGCGAACTTGAGTATCTATTTTGGGACATGGCCTACAAACAAGAGCAATGGCCTCTATCTCAAACCATCGTGCACTCATAACAAACAGAGGCTGGGACATAAGTAATTCAGCCAATGATAAACCTGAACGATTGAGAGTTTATAACTTTTAATCGTTCAGGTTTTTTGGTTGATTGTGAAAACAATGTTGGAAACAGGGTGGAATGGAGCGTAGGACACTCGACTCCTGCGGGAAAGAGAGGGAAAACTGAGATCCCGCAGCGCAGCGAG
>NZ_BAAGXZ010000079.1:0-536 GCF_054779575.1 Glycomyces halotolerans | reverse complement strand
AAAGTATAGAAGAAATGGAAAAAGAGTTAGGCTTAGACAAAGTAAAACCCATGGAGTTAGCTACAAGTGACGACCAAATCGCGATTGAAGAGGGAGATTGCTTCGCTAAATGGTATGAAGAGGAGTTGCGAGAACTATATGAGCGCGAATGACAGACGAGCGAAACTCGCCGCGAAGGATCGTGCAAAAGCCGATCAAGGCGAGTTTTTCTTTGCGAGAATTAAGTTATCTGACGGAAAAATTTACCCAAGACCGGTTTTTGTTATAGGTAAACATCTTGATTCTAATGATCCCGAAGAAGTGATAGTTTGCTTTTGTACAAGCACTGGTCCTCGTACAGACTATGACAGGCAAGTTCAACTAAAAGAGGAAACTTTCGTGCGTACAAATAAAATTTATAATATGTCTCGGGACAGCATTCTTTTCAAAATCCATTCAAGTTTAACTCACGAGGAAATTCAAGACTTATTAACGTATTGTCGAAAAGCTATTTCGTAATAAATTGATATTTACAAAGTTTCATAAACTTCAGAGAC
>NZ_BAAGXZ010000078.1:0-536 GCF_054779575.1 Glycomyces halotolerans | reverse complement strand
CTTTGAATTTATTGATTACTTCTACTGTCTGGCGACAAGATCATAATGGTTTCACGCATCAAGACCCAGGCTTTCTAGACCTTGTGGTTAACAAAAGTCCGGAAATTACCCGTATTTATTTACCCCCCGATGCCAACTGCCTGCTCTCTGTGGCTGACCACTGTTTGCGCAGCACAGATTACATTAATGTGATTGTCTGCGACAAACAAAAACACCTTCAGTATCTGGATATTGAAAGTGCGACTATCCATTGTACAAAAGGGCTGGGGATTTGGGACTGGGCCAGCAGCGACGCGGGCAGCGAACCCGACTTGATTATGGCATGTGCGGGTGACATTCCTACCAAGGAAGCGCTTGCGGCCACCCAGCTGCTCATGCACCACTTCCCTGCGCTCAAAATCCGTTTTATCAATGTCGTCGATTTATATAAATTGACACCGGATAGCGAGCATCCGCATGGCTTATCCGATAAGGAGTTTGACCGCCTGTTTACCACGGACAAACCCATCTTGTTCAATTTCCACGGCTACCCCTAC
>NZ_BAAGXZ010000077.1:0-538 GCF_054779575.1 Glycomyces halotolerans | reverse complement strand
CCTGACAGATTCACACGGGATTTCACGGGCCCCGTGCTACTTGGGATACGCCACACGCAGCCAGGTCATTTCGGGTACGGGACTCTCACCCACTCCGGTCCGCCGTTCCAAGCGGTTCCCCTATAACCTGATCATTCACGCCGGAAACTCAGCAGCGTTTCCAGTAACGTCCCACAACCCCGATGATGCAACCCCTGCCAGGTATCACACACCACCGGTTTAGCCTCTTCCGGGTTCGCTCGCCACTACTACCGGAATCACATGTTGTTTTCTCTTCCTGTGGGTACTGAGATGTTTCACTTCCCCACGTTCCCTCTACCCGCCCTATATATTCAGGCGGGAGTCACCAGCTACGCACGCGCGCTGGCGGGGTTTCCCCATTCGGAAATCCTCGAATCACAGCCCGTTTATCGGCTCCCCGAGGCTTATCGCAGATTACTACGTCCTTCTTCGGCTCCAGATGCCAAGGCATCCACCGTTTGCTCTTCGAAACTTGAAATCACATAAGTAAATTATCTAGAAACGCATCACCAACCCC
>NZ_BAAGXZ010000076.1:0-546 GCF_054779575.1 Glycomyces halotolerans | reverse complement strand
ATTGGGTCAAAAAGGAACGCTAATGCACGAATTTGTATCACACTCCCTCTATAAATGTTGATTTATCAACGGTTTGAGCCGTTGGTGGGGTGTCAAAAAAATATTTTTCGACACGCTTCCTAACAATATTTTTATATTATGAGAAACTATTCCATTATATGGGTACGCTACGCGGTCACTACTGGTTAATAGTGGTAAGTAGTGTCAGAGAATTATGTGATGCACAATGGATCTCTGCGTAACTTATGATGACGTACCCTCCCATGTCTCTGGGCATCTGTGTGCCTACATTCCTTCGTTCGGTCTAGTCATAAGGCAGAGGCTAGCGAAGCTCCTTTAGGGACTCTAGGTCGAATGGTGAATATAATGCCAGCTTCTCCGTGTCATCCTGTTGTCTAGGTCTGTAAAGGGGATGTAGAAATCTATATAGCCTCTGCGAGACTAGGAATATCCTTCATCATTCGCTGCGCATCAAATGCTTTGTGCTTCGTGCTGATTCCATGTAACACTTTTAATAGTTTTCCGCATAGAACCACGATAGACTGC
>NZ_BAAGXZ010000075.1:0-547 GCF_054779575.1 Glycomyces halotolerans | reverse complement strand
TTGTCCTCTCTTGACAGAACCGTTGTAGCACAGACCAACGGACATTAGGTGGTCTATTTTATGATCTTTGCGATGAAATTAGTGATCTCGATTGGGCTGTCGCACTAGGACAGCTACTATATAAGTTTTACTTAATAATCCGGCATATGAACACCGGCTATTCTTTTTAAAATTTGCTCAGAGGCCCCCTCCAAAAAAGCTAGAAAAGAAGAAACAGACTCTTGAATAGCTGCTTTGTTAGGATGGAATCGATTTTGGATGACGGTTTCTTTCAGCCATTTCCAAATCCGTTCAACGGGGTTCAAATTGGGCGAGTACTTCGGCAGAAAGAAACGAATGAGTCGATCCTCATGCTGTTCAAAAAAGGGCTGTAACTCTTTTGCATCATGAATACGAGCACGATCCAACACCATAATGATGACTTTATTTGGGTAATAGTCGAGCACATACTTCATAAAGGAATGAAAAGCTGGGGCTTTACAATTGTCAGCTACTTGGCAGAGAAAGTCGCCATTTAAAACATTGACAGCTCCAAATAGACTAACAG
>NZ_BAAGXZ010000074.1:0-561 GCF_054779575.1 Glycomyces halotolerans | reverse complement strand
GATACTTGAAAACGGTGGCCGGTTAATATTGGGATTGATGATAGGCTGTTTGGCCATTTTTTTGGCTTAGCTGCTTGAGAGTACAGCGGGGACTTGCCATGGTCCCTCATTACCCCCATCCATGCTGGGCATGGTTCTGCCTTCATCAAGCCTTCATAAATAAAAATTAGCATCTGTAAGCTACTGACAATTCATTATTGATAGCGCAAGATGCCTTTTTTACTGCTGTATTTCCTCATCACTTTTTCTACCTTTTCTCATGCAGCAGACATTGAGCCAGAAATCCTGACCCGTTTTAATCAGGGCGAGACACAGGATTTAATTGTTGAATATGATGATGCGTCTGTGAATAAAAGCCTGATCGCAACCCGCTTGAATAAGCGGCTCAAGACCGATAATGACGATGTGTTGGCAATCAAGCGCAAGGCGTATGCTTCGCTTAAAAGCCAAATGAAAACGCTAGAGCTGCAGCAGGGCATCCAGGCAGTCAAAGACTATCCATACTTGCCACTGAGCTTAAAGCGTTTTAAATCACTCAGGTCGCTCAAAACCTTCATGGCC
>NZ_BAAGXZ010000073.1:0-563 GCF_054779575.1 Glycomyces halotolerans | reverse complement strand
CATAGAACCACGATAGACTGCTTCTTACGTAATGGATTAACCTGACGATTTGTATAATATTCGTGCAGTTTTCTAAAAGCCTCATTATGTCGAATCATCGGCATCATAACTCTAAATAGGAGGGCACGCAGCTTTCTTCTGCCACGTTTGGAGATGCGCTTTTGCCCTTTGTGCTGTCCGGAAGAACTCTCTCGTAATGTTAACCCCGCGAGTTTGATTAGTTGGCGTGGGTCTTCATAGTATGAAAAGCTTCCGATTTCAGCTAATAAATCAACTATCGTTGTATCTCCTAGTCCTGGTACCGTTGATAGCCACTCGTACTCTACAGAAGTTTTTACAAGCTCAACTAAGTGTTGAGTAATCCTCTCGATATCTTGTTCCAGCTGATGGTAACGGCGAACGAGCGTGGCGATTTCAATACGGGCCATCTCACGTCCTTCTGTTACTCCAATGGAATAAGCAGCGACTTCAATGAGGCGCACTGCTTTTGGTCGTTGGGGAGATTTGAGCCCCTCAATCTTTCGATAAAGGGATAAAATCTCATCAGCTTGTTTCTGTTGGAG
>NZ_BAAGXZ010000072.1:0-567 GCF_054779575.1 Glycomyces halotolerans | reverse complement strand
GGGGTGTGGGCATGGCGGAGGGCCCGGACCCGCTTGGGATCTCGGGCTGCGATGTCGTGTCGCGTCCCCCGCCGCAGGATGCTGCCTGCGACGGGCGGGGTAAGAACGGTATGGGTTCGTGTGCTGAGTCGCGTTCGCCCCTAATGCCCGGCGGTGGGGTTGGGTTCGGTCGTGTCGGTGTGGGGGCGGGGAGGGTTCGGGAGGCGGTCTCGGGTTCGCGTGGGGGTGTGGTGGCCGGAGGTGGGGAGGGTTCGGGTTCGCGCTCCGGTGTCTGAGGTTTCCTAGCCTGCGGGGGTGTGGGTTTCGGCTCCCGGGCTTCGTTCTTGAACCGTGCTCGTGCTTTGGCTCGGGCGTCGCGTGCGGCTCTCAGGTCTTGGTCGAGGTTGATGTGTTCGGCCCAGCGGTCGAGTTCGTCGCGGAGGGCGGGGCCCCATTCGTCGGGGTAGAGGCCGGTGGGGAACACGTTCGCCACATCGCCGGTGAAGTCGGCGTCCAGGTCTTGGTCGGTGCGCCAGTCGGCGCATCCGCACCCGTTCTCGTCCGAGTGGTTCCCGGCCGGTCGCTGGC
>NZ_BAAGXZ010000071.1:0-570 GCF_054779575.1 Glycomyces halotolerans | reverse complement strand
GATTCGCTGGGCGATGGCGATAAAATCCATAGGCAACGAGTAGCAGCCCCAGCCCGAGCGCGGCCAGATAGGGTTTCAAGCCATCTGCACGCTCAGCCATCGCTCCCTGCAAGCTGAATTTGGGTTTTAGGTCCGTATCAAGCACGCCCCAATACCCCCCGACCGTGCCCTCCAGCTCACGCTTCCAAGGCTGATCCACGGCTTCAATCACGTTATATTGCCATTGACTCTGCTTGGCGGCCTGCAAAAAACCACGCATATATTTGGCTTGATTGATCGCGCTCGGCTTGGCCCAGAAGCGTTGGCGACCTTGCGATGGCCAGCCGGTTTCACCAATCAAAATAGGTTTTTTAAAGACTGTACCCAAATGTCCCATCACCGAGGCGGTATGGGCAACCGCCTGATCAATGGCAACCGGCTTATCTTCCCAATAGGGCAGAATATGCACGGTGACGAAGTCCACGTCCTGCTCTAAAGTAGGATGCTTGAGCCAAAACTCCCACACATCGGCATAGGTGACTGGCACCTTGGTATTGGCTTTCACCCATTGCAGGTAGCCATGCATCTTGG
>NZ_BAAGXZ010000070.1:0-579 GCF_054779575.1 Glycomyces halotolerans | reverse complement strand
CGAAACCATTTTCATCAATGTTTCTCATCGTTAACATGATATGAGCATGAGGATTATTAGCATCGTCACGATGAATGACAATATCAGCAACCATTCCTTTTTGAACAAACTCGTTTTGAGCAAAAGATCGAATGAGTTCTTTTTGTTGGTCATGATTCAGTTCAATTGGTAACGCAATGTTTAATTCGCGTGCTAATTGCGAGTCTTTGCGCTTCTCTACTTTTTCAACTTCATTCCATAAACGGTTCCGATCTTTCATCCATTCTGGCGCATTGGAAGGAGTTAGAATCATGGTTTCCGGTTGTATATTACGAGCATAAAACTTTTGTTCATCTGTGCGTTCATCATGTAGTTTTTCGCCACTGCGATAAGCAGCTGCAGCAATAGCCGATTGGCCTTTTGAACGGCTGATAATTTGCATCGATAAATGGTAAATTGCCATGATTCTTTCCTCCTTTCTTGAGAATGGATTTGTGTTTTGGAATAAGTTGATGAGAGCACGAGGTGCACTAATCAACGCTTTAGATGAAATCAGCATCATGAACACCAAAGGTGTCAGATGGTGGTTTCATCTTTGCC
>NZ_BAAGXZ010000069.1:0-581 GCF_054779575.1 Glycomyces halotolerans | reverse complement strand
TCTTCTTAACATGCAATTGCTTAAGTGCTATTATCCATTTGCGTATAAAAACCCATTACATTGCGGTAATTGTATATTCTCTGTAGAAAAATTTATTGGATGCTGAATGTTTTCCTGATGAAGATTTTTGTTAACACTTGTTTTTGACATCTTAAAAAGGAGCATTCCTGTTAGAAGGATTTTCGGGGACTTGAACAAAAAAGAGCCCTCTTGGTATGATACGGGGTGTCAAATCATAGCGCGAATTGACCCCTAACTTAGTTAACCAAGGAGGACTCCAAAGTGGATTTTAAACAAAATCAGAAAATAAATCAAGTCACCGAGAATACACTCGTAGTAGGAATTGACATTGCCAAGCGAAAACATTTTGCTTGCTTTGTAGATGATCGTGGTCGGGTGCTCCAAAAATCTTTCCCAGTATTACAGTCTAGTGATGGCTTCCAGTGTTTTTATCAACGTATTTTAACTGCAATGAAAGAATACGAAAAAACGGAAGTCATTGTCGGGATTGAACCAACAGGCCATTACTGGCTAAATTTAGCTTATTTCCTTGAGGAACGGGGTATTCCCCTAGTCATGAC
>NZ_BAAGXZ010000068.1:0-582 GCF_054779575.1 Glycomyces halotolerans | reverse complement strand
ACAACATCCGTTACTTCTGGCTCACCTTTTGTCACGGTACCAGTTTTGTCTAACACGATGGTATCTACTTCATGAGCTGCTTCTAGATGCTCACCGCCTTTAAATAAAACACCTAGCTCGGCTGCTCGACCTGATCCTGCCATAATTGACGTTGGGGTAGCTAGACCTAATGCACAAGGGCAGGCAATTACAAGTACAGCAATCATTTTTTCAAGCGCTGAAGCAAAGTCACTAGGATCAAGCACCATATACCAAACAAAAAACGTAACGATTGCTATTGCTACAACAATGGGAACAAAAATACCTGAAATACGGTCAGCCACGCGTTGAATAGGGGCTTTAGAACCTTGTGCGCTTTCCACAACTCTTATAATTTGTGCAAGCGCTGTTTCTTTTCCCACTTTTGTTGCTTTTACTTTTAAAAAGCCATTTTTGTTCACTGTGGCTCCCGTCACATCATCACCAATCGATTTTTCAACCGGAATACTTTCTCCTGTTAGCATGGACTCATCAATTGCAGATTGTCCTTCTATTACCTCACCGTCTACTGGAATTTTTTCGCCTGGCTTCACATAAACAACG
>NZ_BAAGXZ010000067.1:0-584 GCF_054779575.1 Glycomyces halotolerans | reverse complement strand
GTAAATACCGTTTTATATAATGTTACTAGCTGTTTGGCGTCACTCTTTATAGCTTTCCTTAATTTGTAAGGTGACAACAATGTTTCTGGGCACTTTAGCGGTAATAACTGGACTTTTTGAAGTAGATTATTTTCTTTTGCATAATGATTGTGCACTTGTCGCTCTTGGCTTTCATAAAAAGTCATTAAGTAAGCAGTGCTTCCATTAAAATAAGATGGAATGGTGGCTTCCAAACGGTACCCATGTTGCAACCAGCTTTGAACTTGTTCGTAGCGAGACTTTATAATTACCTTTTCTAACTGGTGCTTATCCAGCTCTCTCTTTATATAGTAAATCATGCTAGAAATATTCCCTCGGTAATCCTCAATTCGAAGTCTTTTATTAAAAGAGTCTTGTATGCACAGCGCGCTGAAGTCCCGTCTATTCACTTCAATCAAATTGCTTCCCCTCCTTTATCAGTCGGCAATTTCACACCAATCAATAATAGTAAGAGCAATAATTTCAGTGGCTTTTATAACAGATTCAATAGAAATATATTCGTTTGGAAAGTGAGCAACTTCCGTAACTCCTGGACCAAAAACAAC
>NZ_BAAGXZ010000066.1:0-601 GCF_054779575.1 Glycomyces halotolerans | reverse complement strand
GTGTCGCTACGTTATTTAAATCTTGAGCCAATTTTTCAATATACTCATCAGCTGTTTCATTTTCACGTGTAAAAACGACTTCAATTTTATAGTTATGAGCTTTCTTTTCAATTCCTTGAACCATATGTGCGTCAAATACCACAATGACGCGGTAGCCTGTATAAGCTTGGTACTCAGCAAGCTTTTCAATAAGCAAATCTCGGGCTCCCGCTAAATCATGGTCACGTAGATTTCGTAAGTTAGGCCATGCACCAATCATGTTATAACCATCTACTAATAAAATATCCATTTTATCTTCCTAATGGGTGACGTTTACGATACACTTCATACATCAATAAACTTGCTGCTACTGATGCATTTAAGGATGTTACGTGACCAACCATCGGAAGCCTTAGTAAAAAGTCACACTTTTCTCGAACAAGGCGACTCATTCCTTTACCTTCACTTCCAATAACTAAAGCTAGTGGCATTGTACCATCTAAGTTCCGATAGTCATCGCTTTCTTTTGCATCTGTACCAGCTACCCATACTCCCCTTTCCTTTAATTCATCAATAGTGCGAGCTAAGTTCGTTACGCGAGCAACTGGAATATGTTCAATAG
>NZ_BAAGXZ010000065.1:0-619 GCF_054779575.1 Glycomyces halotolerans | reverse complement strand
GTAGAGACAAGCGTGTTATGTTTTAAACGCCCTTGTTCAAATAAATACTTTGCACAAATGAACATAATTTGATCGCCATCTACAATGTCACCATTTTCATCGATTGCAATTAGTCGGTCGCCGTCACCATCAAAAGCTAATCCTACGTCCGCACCTTTTTCTTTCACAAATGCTGATAATGCTTCAGGGTGAGTAGAACCAACACCTTCGTTAATATTTAATCCATTTGGAGATGCACCCATTGTTGAAATATCAGCATCTAAGTCTGCAAATAAATGTGCTGCTAGAGATGAAGTCGCACCATGTGCACAGTCAAGCGCAACGTGTAAGCCAGAAAAATCTTCATCGATTGTTTGCTTCAGATACTGAAGATATTTTTGACCGCCTTCAAAATAGTCATTTACCTGTCCAAGATCTTTACCAACAGGTCTTGGTAGCTCATCTTTGGGATTATCAATTAATGCTTCAATTTCATTTTCTTGAGCATCAGATAACTTGAATCCATCTGGACCAAAAAACTTGATTCCGTTATCTTGCACTGGGTTGTGTGAAGCAGAAATCATAACCCCTGCTTGTGCACCCAGCGCTTTTGTTAAGTAAGAAACACCTGGAGTTGAGA
>NZ_BAAGXZ010000064.1:0-622 GCF_054779575.1 Glycomyces halotolerans | reverse complement strand
AGCGGGTGAGCATGGCCGAGGTCTGGTGGTAGTTGATGCTCTCGCCCCGGCGAAAGTACGCCTTGTGCCGGTATTCGAGGGCCTTGTTGTAGACCAATCGCGCGCACCCGAACGTGCGGGCCAGGTTCTCGGCCTGCTCCGGGTTCGGGTAGCACCGGAACCGGTAAGCCCAGTGGCGCGTCTGGACGCTCACGCCTCACAGTATGTAGGTAGGTTTTGTAAGCCCGGCTTCGGGGTGCGGAAGCGGCGAGGGCATCGCCTTCACCGGTACCTGACCTGCTCCGCAAGAGCCCGATTCCTCCCCGGCCCGAAGGCCGGGGTCTCCCCGGAAGGATTCAGATGAACGAGTCCGATCCCCGCAGGCGGCGCGATCCGTCGGCGATCAGCCGGGCCCGCCGTTACACGCCTCGCGGACGCACCGTCCGCGAGGCGGCTTCGGATGCGGCCGAGGACAACCGCGCCCGCGAGCACGGCGCGCGCGACCGCGAGGCCGCGCGCCGTGCCCGCAACCGGGCCGCCCAGCAGGCCGAGGACCTCGCGGCCAAGCGGCGCCGCGAGGCCGCCGCCCGCTCGCGCCAGCGCCAAGTCGGATCGTAGCCATGTCGTTCTGTGAGCCAAGGAG
>NZ_BAAGXZ010000063.1:0-625 GCF_054779575.1 Glycomyces halotolerans | reverse complement strand
TCTCGGGCTGCGATGCCTATCGCGTCCCCCGCCGCAGGACCCTCGCCCGCGACGGGCGGGGTAAGAACGGTATGGGTTCGTGTGCTGAGTCGCGTTCGCCTGTAACACCAGGCGGCGGTGCTGCGGCCGGGTTCGGTCGTGTCGGTGTGGGGGCGGGGAGGGTTCGGGAGGCAGTCTCGGGTTCGCGTGGGGTTGGTGCGGGGGGAGGCGGGAATGGCTCAGGTTCCCTCGCCTGCGATGGTGTCGGTTTCGTCCGCTCGGCTTCGGTCTTGAACCGGGCTCGTGCATTATTGCGGGCCTCGCGTGCGGCTTTCATGTCTCGGTCGAGGCCGATGTGCTGGGCCCAGCCGTCGAGTTCGTCTCGGAGGGCCTGGCCCCATTCGTCGGGGTAGAGGCCGGTGGGGAACACGTTCGCCACATCGGCGGCGAAGTCGGCGTCCAGGTCTTCGGCGGTGCGCCAGTCGGCGCACCCGCAGGCGTGCTCGTCGGTATCGGCCGGTCCGTGTCCGGTGTGGTGCTCTCCGGTCTTGGTGGTGCAGTCGGTGGTGTGGTGGGTGATGAGGGCTTGTCCGGGGGCGGTTTTGGTGATGGTCCAGCCGGGGGTGTGGAGGCGGCCGTGGTGGAA
>NZ_BAAGXZ010000062.1:0-660 GCF_054779575.1 Glycomyces halotolerans | reverse complement strand
AATTAAATCCATAACAGCTTCCGCCTGTGATAAATCAATACGACCATTTAAAAAAGCACGTTTGGTAAACTCTCCTGGTTCTGCCAGGCGTGCACCATTTGCCAAAACAAGCTGTAACACACGATTAACTGAAACAATTCCACCATGGCAGTTAATCTCAATAATGTCTTCTCTCGTAAACGTTTTAGGGCCTTTCATAATAGAAAGCATCACCTCTTCAATCGTTTGTCCATTTTTAGGATCAACGATATGACCATAATGAATGGTATGAGAAGGTACTTCATTTAAGCTTTTATTTGAAACACTCTTAAAAATACGATCTGCAATACTTACCGCTTCTTCTCCACTTAATCTTACAATCGCAATTGCTCCTTCTCCCATTGGAGTAGAAATTGCAGCAATAGTATCAAAATCTAACATTTGAGTTTCACCTCATCCCTTTGGACTAGTTATACTATTATTAAAACGATTTTTTACTATCGTTCACATTTTTATAAAAACAAAAACATGCCTTATTAAAATTAAGGCAATCAACTAACTAGGATACCACAATTCAATCAATAAAAAAATGAATAGTAGTTATGCACAATCTCAAAATAAACAGTACGTATTATTTTAACTTATCCACATGTGAATAACAATTGCTATCTTTCGTTTTTG
>NZ_BAAGXZ010000061.1:0-672 GCF_054779575.1 Glycomyces halotolerans | reverse complement strand
CGCCCGTCGCAGGCAGCATCCTGCGGCGGGGGACGCGACACGACATCGCAGCCCGAGATCCCAAGCGGGTCCGGGCCCTCCGCCATGCCCACACCCCCAAAAGGACACCCCGACCCGGCCACGAACACACCACCCCAGCCACCCCGCTACCTCTTTTGTCGCCGCCAAAGACCGCAGCCATGCACCACCCGAGAGACGACAACCGACCCCACCCCACCTCTCACCTCGTCATCGCCGCCGAAGAGCCCGCGCCATCCACCGGCCCGCAAGCCGAGAACCCAGGCCCGACCGAGCTTCTACCTTGACATCGCCGCCTATCGACACTCCCGGATAGAGTCCGGCTATGACTGGATCCAGGTCGTTGCCCCGAGAAGTCCTCGACAGCTTCGCGGTCTCCTTCGCTGTGGCATGCGCGTTCTTCACCGACCCTCTCGGCAGGGCGCTGGTGGTCAAGCCGAATGACCGCGACGATTGGCAGTTCGTGGGAGGCATGGTCGACAAGGGCGAATCACCGCATGAGGCATGCGTGCGGGAGGTCAAGGAAGAGATCGGGTTGGATATGCCGGTCGGTGACCGGGGAGTTCCCCCAAGAATGGGGACACGATTTCACGTTGTCTGAAGTGTATGCAGTAGTCGTTCGTACTCGATCGGGGACCGGTACTGAAGTGATGA
>NZ_BAAGXZ010000060.1:0-681 GCF_054779575.1 Glycomyces halotolerans | reverse complement strand
GCCTAAATCGTGTAAAAGTCGAGAGACACCACGAAGAGTATACGGTTGGTTCCATTTTTTCTCGATAAATGAAGCAATGATCTTTAACGTCCAATTATACTTAGCTGGGAAGCCAACATCTACGGGAAGTTTGGTCGCAATCACTTGAGCCAATTCCTGTTCTTGTTCGGGTGTTAATTTGCGTGGCGCTCCAGGTGATTGTCCCATGGTTAAGCCATCTAGTCCCTTTTCTTCGTAGGCATTCACATAGTTATAGATAGTTTTTTCGGAACGCCCAATCATGGTTGTGATTTCTTTTTTAGAATAGCCTTGTAAATAAAAGTAAATCGCTTGATAACGTTCATACATTCGTTTATCTTTGGTCGTTTTCATCGCTGTAAGCAAGGTTTCGATTTCATGTTGACGTGAATGGGTCATCTAGTTCCTCTCCGTTCATTGGTAAGTGTTACCCTTATACTTCAACAGAGAGTAATCGTAATCCTTTAATTCAACTTATATAGATGTAATCTTGCCTTCTATTTTCGTGTGATAGTTAGCTACCACACGAAAATAGAATTAACCGTAAAGAATATATGATCTATTACTATAGGCAAATGCTAACGCATTCTTCTAGTTATACAAATAGACATTTTACAATGGACTGATGCTTTCAATCATTGTTCCTTGCGAGGTTTTTACTCC
>NZ_BAAGXZ010000059.1:0-690 GCF_054779575.1 Glycomyces halotolerans | reverse complement strand
AGGGTGCAAAAACACTTCCCGCCCTTGCTGTTGCAGACAATACCGGCCTTGCAGCAACAGGACGGCAAAATAATTATCCAACTGCGGACGACTGATTTCTCGCGTCCCGCGCTGGATGGTCAGACTGTTGGAATGGATCACGGATAGTTGCAACGCCTGCCAAGGATAGAGCGTCATCTCGTTGTAAAGCGGGGCTGCCGTGGGCGGGACGATGTCCACCTCTGCATATTCACGTCCAATCACCTCACACAACCAAGCCTTGCGCTGACTGGGTGCGACCAGATCGGAGCTATATTTGCGACCTGTCGCTGCGACCACTGTCCTTGCTTGCTGCGCCATGACCCTCTCCTTTGCTGAGCGAAATTAAGTCACAAACAGCTAGATTTCGCAAGCGAGTCATCTCCGTTTCAGTCAAGCGTGAGCTCCGTCCAGATCAAGCAGGCCATGACAGATCGGCTATGCTGGGGACACGATATCCCCCAGGAGACTTTGATGCAATCGACCCCACAAGCCCACCAGATGTTATTGAAAGGGGCCGCATGCTGGCTGCTGATGGCGTTGTTACTGGCATGGTGTATGGTGGGCCTGAACTTTGGTGTGCCGCCACTCAAGGCCATTTTCGCGGGAAAATTCACGCGGCTGTTGCAAGCACATATCGATTTTCTGCTGATGACCGCACTCATTTTTGGC
>NZ_BAAGXZ010000058.1:0-713 GCF_054779575.1 Glycomyces halotolerans | reverse complement strand
CACTTAAAATAGGGCTATTAAAAGATACCTTTTGTAGATTTTGTAATCGCCTTTGGCTGTTGCAGAGATAATCCTTCTAATAACCAACGAAGCTCTTGTTGCGAAAGTTTGCGTACCTCATTTTCATCTTTTGGCCATTGTAATTTTCCATTATCTAATCGTTTATAAAGCATGGCGAAGCCATCTCCATCAAAATACAAACATTTATAACGATCCTTGCTCCATCCAGAAAACAGAAAGATAGAATCACTATACGGATCCAATTCGAAAGAATCTTGAATGAGCGTTGCGAGACCATCAATACCTTTACGCATGTCTGTCTTGCCGCAGATGATGTAGATGTTTTGCACGCTCGTAAAATCCTGTTTCATCCCTTCAGCTCCTTCATAATGGTTTGGATAATGCGCTCATCTACGCCATTGAAGAAGGAAATTTCAGCCACAGCGGTTTTAATGACACAACTTGGCTCAGCAGTGTATTGGAGAGAATGATTCGAAGAAATTTCAACTGGAATAGGATCGAGTTTGACGGGAACAATGGTTAATTTGTTTGTAGACATAATGGCACCTCCTTTGATTGATACATTTATCGTACCGGAGGTGCCTGATGTTTTATATGCGTTGTTTGATTACGGGCTTACATTATATGTTTTATAAAAATAAAATAAGGGATTTATATTCTCACCATCCCAATATCCATGGTAGCCAAGATAG
>NZ_BAAGXZ010000057.1:0-728 GCF_054779575.1 Glycomyces halotolerans | reverse complement strand
TCTTTTGCCATTAAAGTGCTCTCCTTTCTTTGCAACAGTAACAAGCTATCATTAATTGACTTAAAAAGAACCTGTTCTGAACATCCGGAGATCGTAATCATTAAATTCAAGATGGATCACGTTTGTAATATACATCTTTACCATTTTAACAGCAATTCAGACGAAAAACGAGCATCGTGAATTTAGATAATTACTGTTTAACTGTCCAGTGCATCTAGCGAGGAATGGATAGAGATAACCTTAACTACCAACTACAGCGTTATTAGAATTTCATATCCCGTCTCAGTGATTGCAATTGTATGTTCGAAATGCGCACACATCTTTCCGTCGACTGTTACAACAGTCCAGTTATCAGATAATGTTTTGACATATCGAGTTCCAGCGTTCACCATTGGCTCTACTGCCAACACCATGCCTGGACGTAGACGCGGTCCTTTATTTGGTGGACCATAATGTGGAATCTGCGGATCCTCATGTAAATCTTGGCCAACACCATGACCAACATATTCTCTTACAATTGAAAAGTTTTGAGATTCTGCATACGTTTGAATAGCATGTGAAATATTCGATAATCGATCGCCGGGCTTAGCTTGCTCTAAGCCTTTATAAAGAGATTGCTCTGTGACATCTAGAAGCCGTTGATTTTCTTCTGAAATCTTTCCAACTCCGTACGTCCAAGCAGAATCACCGTGATAGCCATTGTATTTAGCACCAATATCAATGCTTAT
>NZ_BAAGXZ010000056.1:0-766 GCF_054779575.1 Glycomyces halotolerans | reverse complement strand
AAGGGTTTGTGGAAGAGACGTTCCCTGCCTATAAAAAAACTCTTAAATGAGGAGATTGACCATCTTCTCTTTCAAGATGAGTCGATGATTCGGGATTACCAAGCTCTTCAATACACATGGTTTTTAAAAGGCAAGCAACGAATCATTCCGACTTATGGAAAGCACCAGGGTGTCAAACTCATCGGTACACTTAATTATGAAACGGGAGATGTGCTTTGTGTAGAAGAAGAACGATACGATGCCGAAGCGTTTCTTCGTTTTCTTCAAAAGGTATTGAAACACTATCCGACCGGTAAGATTGTCATGGTGTTAGATAATGCCCGTATTCATCATGCGAAGCTGATTGAACCTTTTTTGCGTAACCACCAACATCGTTTAGAATTGGTTTTTTTACCACCTTACAGCCCTGAGTTAAATCTCATTGAAGGGTTATGGAAATGGCTCAAATCAGACGTAATTAATAACCTTTTTTATTCCTCTGTTAAAGAGATTCGAAGAAATGTGCAAGCTTTTATTCGTGAGTTAAATGACTCACCTAGAAAAGTTATTGATCGATTGTGCATTCGATTGTAAAAGATAAATTCAACTTATATAGCTAAAATCATTACGTTAAATAAGTTGCTTCCAAGAACATTTCCTACAGCTAAATCGGGGTTTGAAATAATGATGGACGTGACGCTTGTTGTAATCTCAGGTAATGATGTGGCGCCTCCTAATAAAAGAGCAATCAATATGCCGCTTAAAGCAGATTTCCGCTCAATAGTAT
>NZ_BAAGXZ010000055.1:0-865 GCF_054779575.1 Glycomyces halotolerans | reverse complement strand
TGGTTGTCGCTGCCGTCGCTCGACCAGGTCACGTTGTCGTAGATATTGCCGGTCACCTCCCAGTAGCCCATGTCGTCGGTGTAGAAGGTGCCCAGCACGTCCTTGGAGTCCTGGAAATAGTTGTGGTCGACCTGCACCCGCGCGCCGACCCGGGAATTGATGCCCGACTTGCTGATGCCCACGAAGTGGTTGTTGTAGGCGTGGGCCACCCCGGCCCGCAGCAGCGGCGTGCGCGAGTCGATGTTCTCGTACCGGTTGTGATGGAAGGTGACGAACCCGTTCGAGGTGTCGCCCGAGCTGGAGCCGATCAGGCCGCCGCGCCCGGAGTTGCGCAGGATGCTGTAGGAAAGAGTGACGTACCGGGTGTCGTTCTTCAGGTCGAACAGCCCGTCGAAGCCCTCGTCCTCCCCGCCGGAGGCCTCCAGGGTGACGTGGTCGACCCACACGTTGCGCACCCCGGCCTCCATGCCGATGGCGTCCCCGCCGTTGGAGGTCGGCGACCCGGACTTCTTGACATTGCGGACGGTCACGTTCCGGATCACGATGTTGCTCGACTCGCGAATGTGGATGCCCAGCTGGTCGAAGACCGCGCCGCCGCCGACACCGATGATGGTGATGTTGCTGATGCGCTTGAGCTCGATCCGGTCATCGTCGGTATCGCAGCTGTCACCGGAGACCTTGCTGGTGTTGCCGTGATTGATCGTGCCCTCGACCTCGATGATGATCGGAGTACTGGTACTGGCCCGGTTGCACAGGGCCGCATGAATCTCGGTACCGGTACTGGCCCGTACCGTCTGCCCGCCCGCACCACCGGTCGTCCCACCGTTCTGCGAAGCGAACCCCGTCGCCCCATGCGACTGCGCCG
>NZ_BAAGXZ010000054.1:0-1136 GCF_054779575.1 Glycomyces halotolerans | reverse complement strand
TCTTTATGGAAAGTGCGGAAGAGAAGCCTGTTCCTATAGATCCATCTGATAGTCTTATAGCTACTTTAGCGGTTAGGTAGGAAAAGTAACTATATTCTTACCACATGCGTGTTGATTAACCAATAAAATCCAAAAAAAGCATACAAAAAAGGGCACCTATCTTGTAGAATGTAATTTGCAGAAAACATACTCAAGAAGGTGTCCCTATGAAAAAGAATATCACATTCCCGAATTTGCTTCAAAAAATTGTTTCAGAAGAAGAACTGGCAATTATTCAAACGGCCATTGGTTATAAAGATACAGCTCGTAAACTTGATGTGCTGACCCTGATCAAATACTTAATCTGCGCATCAATGAATGAATTTAAAAGTTACCGACACTGCGCGGATGTAGGCGAGCAATATGGATTGCCGCAAGTGAACCATTCGACTCTCTCAAAAAAGGCGAGCCATCTGGACTACCATGTGATGAAAAAACTCTTTGACTTGGTCGTTTCTAAATGTAATCGGATGACTCGTCGTGCAATGAAACTCCCAAACGGACTTCTCATCGTGGACTCCACAACGATTACGGTTGGGAAAACACGCCTTCCTTGGGCTGTCTATCATGGGGAGCGTTCAGGCATCAAACTACATGTTAGTTATACTCCAAAAACGGACATGCCACTTCAAGTCGTTGAAACGATCGGTCGCTTACATGACGGTCCTGTCGGTGAACAACTTGTTGATTCTCGGTTTGTTCTGGTAGAGGACCGTGCTTATTTTAAAATCACACGAATCGACCAATTTGTTTCTGAACACCAAGAGTTTGTCATTCGAATGAAGGAGAATATTGAGATTGTTCGTCCCCATGCTTTAAAACGATTAGAACAGCTAGAATCGCCTGTGACTCGTGACATCACGTGCCAACTTGGAACATCACAATCTCGTTCTGAGAAGCGTCATCGTGTGGTGTTTTTTAAGGATGATGATGGACATGAGATGCGAGTCGTGACCAATTTAATGAATGTGGCACCCGAAGTCATTGCCGACATGTATAAAGCACGATGGAAGATTGAAACGTTCTTCCGTTGGATCAAACAGAACTTGAATGTCCCTGTCCTGTTTGGCACAACTGAAAATGCCGTATTTAATCAA
>NZ_BAAGXZ010000053.1:0-1187 GCF_054779575.1 Glycomyces halotolerans | reverse complement strand
CGCACGCCGTAGAGGTGTTCGAGGGCGAGCTGGTCGAGCCGCTCGAAGCCCATCCCCTTCGCCGCCAGAGCCTCCACATCCACCTCCACGTTCTTCAAGTCGGCCGCCGACTCACCGTCGGCCAGGGTCGGCACCGCGAGCTGATCGACCCGCGCCGCCCGCAACGCCTCCCGCACCTCCGGATCGGCACGGAACGCCCTGACCTTCGACCGCAGAATCTTGTAGTTGCGCATGCACGCCGCCGCCGAAACCCACACGCCCTCATCGTCCTCAACCCGCGGCGGCTTGAAATCGAAATGGATCGGCCCATCGTACTGACCCTTGGCGATACCCTCCTCGACCGCATCCACAGCCCAGAACGCACCCCCGACATTGCCGGCACCGAAACGCAGATCCTGGTCATAACGCGGACCAGTCTGCCCGTTGAGATCGATGTGGTACAGCTTCCCGTGCCACAGCGCCTGACGAATACCCGCCGCGTAATCGAGCCCGGCCATCTCCTCATGCCCGACCTCCGGATTGATACCCACCAACTCCGGCCGCTCGAGCTCCTCGATGAACGCCAGCGCATGCCCGATCGTCGGCAGCAAGATGTTCCCGCGCGGCTCGTTCGGCTTCGGCTCGATCGCGAACCGGAGGTCGTAGCCCTGATCGGTCACATACTGACCGAGCACATCGAAAGCCTCCTTCATCCGAGACAGGGCCGACTGCACGTCCTTCGAGCCGCCTGACTCGGCGCCTTCACGCCCGCCCCAGGCCACGTACACCTTCGCTCCCAGTTCCGCGGCCAAGTCGACGTTGCGCATGACCTTGCTGATCGCGAAGCGGCGCACGTCGCGGTCATTGTGGGTGAAACCGCCGTCCTTGAAGACCGGGTGCGAGAACAGGTTCGTCGTCGCGGTGGTGACCTTCAGACCCGTCTCGTCCAGGGCCTTGCGGAACGCCGCGATCCTCTGGTCGCGCTCGGACTCGGAGGCGTCGAAGTCGAACACGTCGTTGTCGTGGAAGTTGACCCCGTAAGCCCCGATCTCGGCCAGCTTCCGCACAGCCCGGTCCGCCGCCATCGGCGCTCGCGTGGCCGGCCCGAACACATCCTGTGCAGGCCAACCGACCGTCCAGATCCCGAACGAGAACTTGTCCTCGGGAGTCGGTGCGAACTCATCACTCATATCGCTACGTCCTTTGCT
>NZ_BAAGXZ010000052.1:0-1214 GCF_054779575.1 Glycomyces halotolerans | reverse complement strand
GGGTGTGTCCGGAACTTTGTGGGGTCGGGGTGATCCAAGCGAGCTGAAGTAGTCTGCTTCGGCAAGAGAGGATCACCCTGAACGACAACGAAACTGCGGCCCGAACGACCGCCGGTGGCAGTGGCTTGGATGTGCGGATCGCCGAGGAGCTGGTGGAGAAGGCGCGCGCCGAGGGCCTGGACCTGACCGGCCCGAACGGGCTGCTCGCGGCGGTCACCAAGAACATCATTGAGGCCGCGCTCGAGGCGGAGATGACCGAGCACCTGGGCTATGCGAAGGGCGACCGCGCTGCCGCGGCGGGAGCCGGAGACGGCAACCACCGCAACGGCACCTCGAAGAAGACCGTGCAGACCGGGGTGGGCCCGGTCGAGCTGGCCATCCCGCGGGACCGGGCCGGAGCCTTCGAGCCGGCGATCGTGCCCAAGCACGCCCGGCGGGTCGGCGGCTTCGACGAGGCCGTGGTCAGCCTCTATGCGAAGGTGTTGACGACCGGGGAGATCCGCGATCACCTGGCCGATCTACGGTGCCGAGGTCTCGCGCGAGACGATCAGCAAGGTCACCGATGCGGTCGCGGCCGAGCTCGACGAGTGGCGCAACCGGCCCCTGGACCGGGTGTACGCGGTGGTCATGATCGACTGCATCTACGTCAAGATCCGTGACGGGGCCCTCGCCAGCCGTCCGGTGTATGTCGCGGTCGGGATCGGACTCGATGGCGACCGCGACGTGCTGGGCCTGTGGGTCGGCGACGGCTCAGAGGGCGCCAAGCACTGGATGGGCGTCCTCGCTGAGCTGCGCCACCGCGGGGTCGAGGACGTGCTCATCGTCTGCTGCGACGGGCTCAAGGGCCTGCCCGAATCGATCGGCGAGATCTGGCCGCAGGCGCTCGTCCAACTGTGCGTGGTCCACCTTGTCAGGGCCTCGCTGCGGTATGCGGCCAAGCAGCACTGGGGACCGATCTCGAAGCGCTCAGGGTCGTCTACACCGCGCCCACCGAGGCCGCCGCCGAGCAACGCTTCGCCGAGTTCAAAGCCGAGTGGGGCGGGCGGTACCCGATGATCATCCGCACCTGGGAGGACGCGTGGGAACAATTCACACCGTTCCTGGCCTTCCCGCCCGAGATTCGCCGGGTGGTCTATACGACGAACATGATCGAGTCGATGAACGCCCGGTTCCGCCAGGCCGTGCGCCGGCGGGGCCACTTCCCGAACGACCAG
>NZ_BAAGXZ010000051.1:0-1307 GCF_054779575.1 Glycomyces halotolerans | reverse complement strand
GTGGGGTGTTCACGCCAGGGCATCTGGGTGAGCTGACCCGGATCGTGCCGTTCGAAATGGTCGACGCGGTCCTCGACCAGTGCCGGGCCCACCAGCGGCGACTGCGGTCGATCCCCTCACGCGTGGTGGTCTACCTGCTGCTGGCGGCGGGCCTGTTCGCCGCTGTCGGCTGGCCGGGGATCTGGCGGAAACTCACCGGAGGGCTGGGCGTGCGCACGGTTCCGGCGGCCTCGGCGCTGTGGCAGGCGCGTGCCCGGGTCGGGCCCGGCCCGCTCAAAGCGCTGTTCGAGCTGTTGGCCGGGCCGACAGCCGCCACGGCGCGGTGGCGGGGCCTGGCCGTGTGCGCCATCGACGGCACCCTCCTTGACATTCCCGCCTCCGGCGACAACCTGTCAATGCACCGCTCCAGCGGCGCGACGCGGTGGGCTGGGGCCGGCTACCCGCAGGTCCGCCTGGTCGCGCTGCTCGCAGCGGGATCCCGCGCCGTGCTCGCAGCCGCGTTCGGCCCGGTCGGCACCGGCGAGACGAAGTACGCCGCACCGCTGACCGAAGCGATGGGCCCGGGACAGATCGTCCTGGCCGACCGGCTGTTCGATGCCGCCTGGCTGATCGAACGCGTCCGTGCCACCGGCGCCCACCTGCTGTTCCGGTTGCACACCAACACCAAACCAGTACCGGTGGCGAAACTGCGCGACGGCACGCACCTGGTCCGCCGCGGCAAACTGATCCTGCGCCTGGTCGAAGCCGAGATCACCATCGTCACTGAGGCCGGTACCCAGACCGGCCACTACCGGCTGCTGACCAGCATGGTCAACCCGCGCCGCTACCCCGCGGCCGGGATCGTCGCGCTCTACCACCAGCGCTGGGAGATCGAATCGGCCTACTGCGAGCTCAAATCCGGTCTCCTGCGCCGCCGCGTCCTGCGCGGCAAACACCCGCACGCCATCGACCAGGAGATCTGGGCGCTGCTCACCCTCTACCAGGCATCCGTATCGCCATCGCCGACGCCGTCCTGGGCGAACCAATCTCCGAACTCCAGGCCAGTTTCACCATCGCCGTCGAAGCCGCCCGGGACCAGCTCGTCCGCGCCGAAGGCATCCTCGACACCGAAACCATCGACCTCAAAGGCCTGATCGGGCAGCAGATCCTCGCGCACCCGCTACCCGAGCGCAGGCTCAGACAAGCACCCCGCGTAGTCAAACGCGCGATCTCGAAATACCACGCCAGAACCAACGGCATCGACCGGCGAACTTACAAGGCCACCCTCGACATCGTCGTCTTCGCAGACCCTTAACCGAACGGCATTG
>NZ_BAAGXZ010000050.1:0-1309 GCF_054779575.1 Glycomyces halotolerans | reverse complement strand
CTCCCCCCTTCATGGGGACACCCTGATCGCTGGGCCGGTAGGCTCGGTTTTGAGGAGAGATCAAGGTGCCGAAGAAATACTCCGATGAGTTCAAAGCCGACGCGGTCGCGGTGTACCTGGAGCATCCGGGTGCGACGTATAAAGAGATCGCCGCTGACCTGGGATTGAACTCTGAGACACTGCGCGGCTGGGTGCAGGCGGCCAGGAAGGCGCCGGTCACAGGCGAGGACGGCTCGCCGGCCGAGGCCGGTCGGGCTGGGCTAGCCTCGCGGACCGTGCGAGATGAAGAGGTTCGACAGCTCAAAGCGCAGCTGCGTAAGGTCACCGAGGAACGCGACATTCTGCGGAAGGCAGCCGCTGTTTTTCTCCGAGCGACGGACTGAGCAAGCGGTACCAGTTCGTCGCGGATGCGGCCGAGTCCGAAGACTGGCCGGTCACCCGCTTGTGTGAAGTCCTCGGATTGACCAGGTCGAAGTACTACCAGTGGCGGCAGGGCAAGGATGCTCGACGCGCGCGCAAGGAGGCCGATGCCGAGCTGTTCGCGCTCATCGAGGCCCTCTGGCGCGAGTCCAGGGAGTCCTACGGGTCGCCCAGGATCACCGTCGAACTGCGCGAGGTCCATGACCGGTGCGTCAACGAGAAGCGCGTGGCGCGCCTGATGCGTGAGGGCGGCATCGAGGGGAAGTCCTGGAAGCCGAAGCGACCGGTCACGACCGTCGCGGACCCCGACGCCGCCGCCGTGCCCGACCGCATCGGCCGCGACTTCACCGCCGAGGCCCTCGGCCAGCGGTACGTCGGCGATATAACGTACCTGCCGATCGCCTGCGGCGAGTTCCTGTATCTCGCAACGGTGATTGATCTATGCAGCCGCCGGGTGGTCGGGTGGTCGATCGCTGATCACATGCGCACTGACCTGATCCAGGCCGCGATGGAGGACGCCCGGGGCCACCGCGGTTCGCTGGAAGGATCGATATTCCACAGCGACAACGGCAGTCAATATACTTCGCTCCAGTTTGCACAGTACTGCGACCGGTACGGGGTACTCCGCTCGCGCGGGAAGGTGGGCACCAGCGCCGACAACGCCCTCGCCGAGGCCTTCCACGCCTCACTCAAGCGAGAAGTGTTGGGCAGCAACGGGAAGTTCGCAGATAAGGTCACCGCCCGCGCCGAGGTGTTCTCCTGGCTGAACTGGTACAACCTCAGAAGGCGTCACTCATCACTTCAGTACCGGTCCCCGATCGAGTACGAACGACTACTGCATACACTTCAGACAACGTGAAATCGTGTCCCCATTCTTGGGGGAACTCCC
>NZ_BAAGXZ010000049.1:0-1322 GCF_054779575.1 Glycomyces halotolerans | reverse complement strand
TCGGCTCTCGGGCAGTGCGTGGCGCGGGTTTCTTGGCGGCGACAAAGAGGCGGCGGGGCCTTTGAGGCCGTGTCCTCGTGGCCGGGTCCGGTGCCGGGCGAGGCGGGGTGGGCCTGGGGCGAGCTCGGGCCTGTTCGGAGTGTTGATCGGCTTTCCGACTGCGCCCCAAGCAATCCAAGGCGGGAACGTGAAAGCATTCGCACCCTAAGAGTGATGGCAAACCAGCCCTGGCCTGGGATCATTGAGGTATCGGGCGAACAAGCCACCGGAAACCGGCAGAGCGTTCGAACATCAACGAGGGGGGTGTGGCACATGGCGGACAACCGGGCATCGGTTCAGGAACGCAGCGAGAAGTCAAAGGTCATCCACACCGAACTCGACCAAGCCTCAGCGGTCATCAACGCCGCCCACGCCTCGGTCCTGTCCCGAGTGATCGAGGCCCAAGCCTGGAAAGTCCACCGCGACATCGACGGATTCTCTTCGCTGCGCGACTGGCTGGCCTCGACCTTCGACTTCCACTCCCGCGTCGCCGCCGACCTGGCCGCCATCGCCCGCTGCGCCAGGAAATTCACCATACTGGCCGAGACCGCCTGCGCCGGAACCGCCCGCATCGACGCGGTCGCGGCCGCGGTGCGGCGGCTGGAGAACACCAAGGCCCTCAGGGTCTACGCCCGCACCCCCTACCGGGAGCCGGTCATCTCCCCGTTCGATGCTCAAGTGCAATGCGCGACCCCCGAGGCGCTGATCGCCCAATACTGCGCACACGCGACCGTCAAGGAGCTGTACGCCCACCTCGATGAGCTGCAGTCGGCCCTGGACTCCGGCCAGGAGTTGCTCGACGGGCTCGGTGAGCAGTCCCTGCAGCGCCTGGACCTGGTCGAGCAGGACAACGGCATGTGGCACCTGGAAGCGATGCTGGCCTCCGACACCGGCGCGATGTTCGCCAAAATGCTCACCACCACTACCGAACCCCCACGCCAGGACGAGACCGACCAGACCGGGCTCCTGCCCCCAGCGGCCAACCGGCGCGCCGAGGCATTGCATCAGATCCTGGCCGTCTACGGAGCCGACCCCAAAGCCCACACCCGGCACGGGCACACCACCCAACTCCACCTGACGGTCGACATCGACACCCTCCAAGGCGAGGACACCGGCCGGGTCCCCCTCCTCGAAGGCACACCGATCAGCCTCGCCAAAGCCCGGCTGCTGGCCTGCGATGCCGGACTCATCGTCCCCAGCGTGTTCGACTACACCACCGGCGAAGCCGTCGAACTCGGCCGGGCCGAACGACTCCCCACCACCGCACTGCGCCGCAAACTCGA
>NZ_BAAGXZ010000048.1:0-1431 GCF_054779575.1 Glycomyces halotolerans | reverse complement strand
TCTTAAATATACTTTTACAAATTTCTCTTGCATTGTAATACCTTGTCCAGCGATATAGTATCCCCATGATGCCACTAGTGTCGCATTAAAATAATTCAACGCTTTATAAAAATCTAAATTTTCAGTAATTTTATCTTTGCATAAAAAAGCCTTTATAATGGTTGGGCGGTACTAAACCATCCAAATCCAAAATAAAGGACAATAAACATGGATAAGTTTACACGAAAAACATCATTTGAACAATGGTTTTCACCGATTTTCTCCACAAAACTCGAGGAATTGGTTGAAAGCTATCAATTAAATTACTATACAAAGAAGCTACACATTGCGTCATTCTTGAAATTGTTCGTATTCGCTCAGCTCAATGAAACCGAGAGTCTGCGTGCAGTCAGTGAGACATTATTTTCTGACGACCTTCAAAAAGCGACGCATTTAGAAGCGATTAGCTTTTCGCAGCTCGGACGCCGATTAAATCAAGTGCCGACTGAAGTGTTCCAACAGGTATTTTTGGATTTAGTTGCCCAAATTCACGAGAAATCACATTATGAGCAGCGCCGAGAAACGACAACACCACTGAAAATTATCGACTCGAGTACGTTGCCATTGAACTTGAAAAACCATAAGTGGGCTGAATTCCGTAAAACAAAGTCGGGCATCAAGCTTCATTTACGTCTTGTTTACGCAGAAAAAGGCTGTTCCTATCCAGATAAAGCGGTGCTGACAAACGCGAAAGAACATGATCGTGGTCAGCTGGAAGTACTTGTTGACGACAAAGAATGCATGTATGTCTTTGACCGGGGTTACTTGGATTATGAACGATTTGACCGCATGACAGACGATGGGTATTTCTTTGTGTCACGCTTACGAAAAAACGCTGTCATTCGTGTAATCGAGCCATTTAAACTGCCTGAAGACTCGCTTGTGTTTTCAGATGAAATGGTTTTGATTGGTACACCACAAAACCGTGCAGAAAACGCTTTTCGCCTCATCAAAGTGCTCGATTCAAAAGGAAACGAACTGCATCTGATCACGAATCGATTTGATTTAAGCGCTGACGAAATCGCTGAGTTATATAAGTCGCGCTGGGCAATCGAGCTATTTTTTAAATGGCTGAAGCAGCACTTGACGATTAAAAAGTTCTACGCACAAAGCGAACAAGGCGTGCATAATCAGGTGTACATCGCGATGATTGTCTATTGCCTGCATGTACTGGCACAACTGAACACGAATAGTTCGAGAACGTACTTACAAATTAGTCGTTTACTGAAGGCAGCTCCATGGAAATCCGCTCACTTATGGCTACGAAAAATCGCAGGAAAAGCGGTCCCATAAAGGGTTTCCCGCCTCTGTCACACTCGTCAACAGTTATAGTGAAAAAATGGATGTTTACTACCTCTGTTCAAGAGTATTCGTTTTTCTTTATAAAAGGAA
>NZ_BAAGXZ010000047.1:0-1599 GCF_054779575.1 Glycomyces halotolerans | reverse complement strand
TCCAGGTCCTCCCGCAGGCTCGGTCCCCACTCCTCGGGGAACAGGCCGGTCGGGAACACGTTCGCGACATCGTCGGCGAACTCGGCATCCAGGTCTTCGGCACTCCGCCAGTCGGCGCACCCGCAGCCGGTCCCCGCCTCGGTGTCGAGACGCTCTTCGTGGCCCTGGTGGTGGACGATCAGCGCCCGGCCCGGAGCGGTCTTCGTGACCGTCCAGCCGGGGGTGTGGACCCTGCCGTGATGGAAGCGGCACAGGAGAATGAGGTTCTCGGCGCTGGTCTCGCCGCCGGCCCACCACGGACGGATATGGTGCGCCTCGCACTGGACGGCCGGGCGCCCGCATCCCTTCCAGGCGCAGCCGGACGGCTGCTCGGCGACGAGCTTGCGGCGCAGCGCGGTGTTCGGCAACCGCTCGGCCCGGCCCAGCTCGATCGCTTCCCCAGTGCCGTAGTCGAACACCATCGGCACGACCTGCGCCTCGCAGGCGAGGAGGCGGGCGAGTTCGAGGGAGATCGGGCGACCCTCCAGGGCCGGAGTCCGCCCCGTGTCCTTGCCTTGCAGGGTCTCGACATCGACGGCCAGGTGCAGCCGGCAGGTCTCCCCGTGCCGCTTCGCGGCCTTCGGGTCCGCGGCGTAGACGCCGAGCATGTGGTGGAGGGCTTCGGCGTTGCGGTTCGCGGCGGCCGGGAGGACCCTGTCGGCATCGGTCTCGTCCTGGCGCGGCGGCGGGACCGCGGTCTGCAAGAGCTTGTCGAGCATGTGCCCGGTGGTGGAGGACAGGAGGCCGCTGAGGGCCCACATGCCGGTCTCGGTCTGCCATACCTCGAGTCGTTGCAGGGACTGCTCGGAGAGGTCGTCGAGGATCTCGGCGTGCTCGGCGAGGGATGCCTCCATCTCCGCCAGGTGAGCCTTCAGCTCCGCGAACGAGGCGTGAGCACAGTACTCGGCGACCAGGTGCTCCGGAGTGGGGCAGGAGACGGCCGGAGCGAACGGGGAGGCCACCGGTTCGCGGTAGGGGGTGCGGGCGTAGAGACGCATCGCCGGGGTCTTCTCCAACTGCCGCACCGCATACGCCACTTGGTCGATCCGCGCCGCACCGGTGGTGGCCGCCTCGGCCAGATGGCCGAACTTCTTCGACAGTCGGGCGATCGCGGCCAGGTCGGCCGCGATGCGCACGTGGAAGTCGAACCGCTCGGTCAGCCAGTCCCGCAATGCCGAGAAGCCGTCGAAGTCGCGGTGGATGTTCCAGTCCTTCGCACGGATCACGTCCGACAGGACCTTGGCGTGGACGGAGTTGATCAATGCCCCGGCCTCGTCGAGGCTGGTGTGGACGGCCGCCGACTTCTCGGACCGCTCCCCGGGAGCGAACCTGGCCCTACCGCGATACCCTGTCGCCGCCATGTCCGCCACCCCCTCACTGAGCGCCTCGGTCTTTCGAACCTTCGGATCAATTCCGCCGGTTCGTGCTATAGATCAATGATCCCAGGTCGGGGCGGGTCTGTCGTCACTCTCAGGGTGCGAATGCTTTCATGTTCCGGACCCGGACCGGCTGCGGCCCAACCCCAACACCGATCGATGCTCCAAACAGGCCCCACCCCGA
>NZ_BAAGXZ010000046.1:0-1679 GCF_054779575.1 Glycomyces halotolerans | reverse complement strand
GTTGAGATGAAAGGGTTTTAAACCTTTTGTGAAGAAGATAACCATTGTAAAATAAAAAGTATGCAGAAAAAAATGATATAGCGGAGGGCACTAGTGTTGCATTAATTTAAATTAACTATTAAAAAGACTCAAAATCTTCAATTTTATTATTTTAGGCAAACAAAAAGTCCTTTATAATGGAAATAGATGGTGGTAACCCGTCCAAATCCACTAATAAAGGACCAAACTTATGGACAAGATTACACGAAAAACTTCATTTGGACAATGGTTTTCACCAATTAATCTTCAATTATTAGAAGATAACGTGAAAACATTGAAATTAGATTACTATACGAAAAAATTAACGACAGAATCATTCCTTAAATTATTACTTTTTGCACAGCTAGTAGAAATTGAAAGTCTACATGCATTGGGCGATAGCCTTTTCGATGACCACCTTCAAAATGGAGTCGACCTTGATTCAATTAGTATTTCTCAGCTATCACGGCGATTAAATGGCATGAACCCCGATATATTTCAAATGCTTTTCCTTGATTTAGTCGGGCAAATTCATGCTAAAACACACTATACAAAACTGGTCATGCCGTTAAAAATCATTGATTCAAGCACGTTACCACTAAATGTGACCAATCATAAATGGGCAAAGTTCCGCAAAACAAAGGCGGGTGTAAAGTTGCATTTACGCCTTGTATTTATGGAAAAAGGAACTTCCTATCCAGAAAAGGCTGTGATAACAACTGCGAATGAACATGATCGTGGTCAGCTTGAAATCATGGTGGACGACAAAAAATGCATGTATGTGTTTGACCGTGGCTATCTGGACTACGAACGCTTTGATCGTATGACAGATGATGGGTACTTTTTTCTTTCAAGGCTACGAAAAAACGCAGTCATACGGGAGGTTTATAATTTTAAACTACCCGAGGATTCAGCTGTCTTATCGGATCAAATGGTCTTGATTGGTACAACTCAAAACCGAGCTGAAAACTACTTTCGCCTTCTAAAAGTAATAGATTCAAAAGGAAATGTACTCCATTTAATCACGAATCGTTTTGATTTGAGTGCCGAAGAAATTTCAGAGATGTATAAATCACGCTGGGCCATTGAGCTATTTTTTAAGTGGATCAAACAACATCTCAATATTAAAAAGTTCTACGGACAAAGTGAATGGGCCATTCAAAACCAAGTGTTTATCGCACTGATTGTTTTTTGCCTAAATGTAATTGCGCAAATCGAAACAAAAAGTAAGCGAAAAACGCTACAGATTAGCCGTTTTTTAAGGGCTTCGTTATGGAAACCTGCACATATCTGGATACGAAAGATTAAAGGAAAAACCGTTCCTTAAAAATAAATTGTCGTCGTCGCACAAGTCTAATTGTAAATAATTTCCAAACGGATGGAGCCACCTTTAATAAGGTATTTACTTTTTTGGCTCTAAACAGGAAAAAACATTAAACTGAAAATTGCGTCAACATTTATGCAACACTAGTGAACCTTATCATATAAATATAAGGCCAACAACTGAAACTAGTGTATTTATGGACAAATAGTATAAACCTCCCTATTTATTCACCTTAAACTTATCTATATTCCCTGTTTCCTTCAATTTACTCTTTATTTTGATTAATTTCACACTATCTTTTATTTTTGGTCAAAACATGCATAACTTGGTTCATTCG
>NZ_BAAGXZ010000045.1:0-1960 GCF_054779575.1 Glycomyces halotolerans | reverse complement strand
GCGAGGTCTTCGGCTTCGTCGGCAGCGGCAGCAGCGCCGCCCCCAGCCAGATCTCCATCAACGGCGACGTCTGCAACGGCCAGACCGACCCCGACCCCACGGACCCGGACCCGACCGACCCGGACCCGGATCCCGGGAACCCCGAATGGGGCCAAGGGCTGCCGCCGGCCGACGCCGAGCTCAGCAGGGCCTACGAGCTGATCCTGGAATCGAACTCGAAGGGGTACGAGCCGCGTTCAGGTGAATGCTCCAACGCGATTCACGCCCGGTACTGGACCTACGGTCCCGACGGCAAGGTCTACCCGACCTGGCACCCCACGCAGGATCCCAGCGGCTGCGCGTTCGGGCACGAGCACGGTGACGACCCGCGGGACTCGGCGCTGTTCAACGAGAGCGGCTTCCCGCCGTTCGGGTACGTCAGCGAAGTCCAGGCCGACAGCCTGCCCGAGAACAGCCAGCGGCACGAGGACCACGTGGGCCACAAGGTGCTCGCGGTGAACACCGACGTGATCCAGGGCGACGACGGCTCGTCGTTCTTCCCGCCGCAGGGCACCGTGATCGCCAACTGCGACGTCCTGCTGAAGATCCACCAGGGCACGCACTCACCGGACGCGTTCAAGAACAACGTCCATGAGCTGATCAGCAACATCAAGTGCAATGCCAACGGGCAGACCGTTCAAGCGAACGTCGCGCTGATGATGCCGTTCGGCGTGGCCGGCGGCTTCAACCCGTCCGAGTGCCCCGGCTTCGGAGGCCCGCGCATCGAAGTCGGCACCCCGGTGCCGGCGGACTCCCCTTCGGAGTACGAGACGCTGGGCCGCCTCATCGCGGACTCCAGCTGCATCGACGCGATCCGTCGCGGTGACACCCACTTCGACCCGCTGTACCCCGAGCCGCAGCCGTTCAACGTCTCCGACATGGACGACTTCTGGTTCGGCAACTCGCAGGTCAACGGCGCGGGAGTGAACTTCAGCATCTCGCCGCTGTTCTACGTGATCGATTCGCAGCGCTATTACGACCCGTCGCTGCCGAACAACATGGGACGGGTCCTGGACCTGTGCTATGAACCCGACCTGCTGGGCGGCTTCAACTGCGATGAGGCCCTCCAGAACGGCAACGGCCAGCGGCTCGAGTGGGACAGCCCGCTCTCGCCGTTCAAGGGCGCCAACCGCGAGTACCGGCCGGGCGACTTCCTGGTGCAGGCCTCCGGCCCGACCACGGTATACACCGACGCCTATGGAGGCAACGTATCCACCACGCCGTTCGAAGGCTCCATCGAGCAGTACTTCGCCGGCAACAGCGGCTCGGACTGGTTCCTGCGCGGCGCCACCCGCGACTGGGACGACGGCACCGTCCACTCACCGAACTGACCGATTACCACCTGGCCCGGGGGCCCGCAGCGAGCCTGCTGCGGGCCCCCGGGCCGTGCTGTCGGCGTTGCCGGTGCGCAAGCGTGCCCGCAGACGTGAAGAAAGGGAGCCGCGACTTGCGCCGCAGCTCCCTTGTCAAGGCCGGCCTTCGCCGGGCCCCCATGGGTTTCCCTTTACCGCCAAGAGCGGAAGCGCCTCGACCTGTCAGCCGGGAGCGACGACGCGTTGGACGCTCTCTCGCAGCAGCGCGCGGCGCCGGTGGTGGAGCTCCTCCGGTTCGCCCTCGGATGCGGCGTAGACGTTGCTGACCGGCGACCACGCCATGGACATCGCGATGGCCATCGCCATCAGGTCGAACGGGTCTCTTGCAGGGCAAGGAAGAAGCTCCTGGTACAACAACAGTCGCCAAACACATTGCCGCCCAAGGAACTTCTTTGTTGTTGTACCAGGTCGCCCTGCCGCTGTCGAACCGCACTCTGAACTTCACCGGAGTCTCCCCCCTTCATGGGGACACCCTGATCGCTGGGCCGGTAGGCTCGGTTTTGAGGAGAGATCAAGGTGCCGAAGAAATACTCCGATGAGTTCAAAGC
>NZ_BAAGXZ010000044.1:0-2470 GCF_054779575.1 Glycomyces halotolerans | reverse complement strand
AGGCGTCACCCCCTATACATCATCTTACGATTTAGCAGAGAGCTGTGTTTTTGATAAACAGTTGCTTGGGCCTATTCACTGCGGCTGACTAAAAGTCAGCACCCCTTCTCCCGAAGTTACGGGGTCATTTTGCCGAGTTCCTTAACGAGAGTTCTCTCGATCACCTTAGGATTCTCTCCTCGCCTACCTGTGTCGGTTTGCGGTACGGGCACCTCCCGCCTCGCTAGAGGCTTTTCTTGGCAGTGTGGAATCAAGAACTTCGGTACTATATTTCCCTCGTCATCACAGCTCAGCCTTATGATGAGCGGATTTGCCTACTCATCAGCCTAACTGCTTGAACGCGCATATCCAGCAGCGCGCTTACTCTATCCTCCTGCGTCCCCCCATTACTCAAACGGCGGGGAGGTGGTACAGGAATATCAACCTGTTGGCCATCGCCTACGCTTTTCAGCCTCGGCTTAGGTCCCGACTAACCCTGAGCGGACGAGCCTTCCTCAGGAAACCTTAGGCATTCGGTGGACAAGATTCTCACTTGTCTTTCGCTACTCATACCGGCATTCTCACTTCTAGGCGCTCCACCAGTCCTTACGGTCTAGCTTCGCAGCACTTAGAACGCTCTCCTACCACTGACATCTAAGATGTCAATCCACAGCTTCGGTGATACGTTTAGCCCCGGTACATTTTCGGCGCAAAACCACTCGACCAGTGAGCTATTACGCACTCTTTCAAGGATGGCTGCTTCTAAGCCAACCTCCTGGCTGTCAACGCGACCCCACATCCTTTTCCACTCAACGTATACTTGGGGACCTTAGCTGGTGGTCTGGGCTGTTTCCCTTTTGACTACGGATCTTATCACTCGCAGTCTGACTCCCACGGATAAGTCTTTGGCATTCGGAGTTTGACTGAATTCGGTAACCCGTTGGGGGCCCCTAGTCCAATCAGTGCTCTACCTCCAAGACTCTCACAACGTGAGGCTAGCCCTAAAGCTATTTCGGAGAGAACCAGCTATCTCCAGGTTCGATTGGAATTTCTCCGCTACCCACACCTCATCCCCGCACTTTTCAACGTGCGTGGGTTCGGGCCTCCATTCAGTGTTACCTGAACTTCACCCTGGACATGGGTAGATCACCTGGTTTCGGGTCTACAACCACATACTCAACGCCCTATTCAGACTCGCTTTCGCTCCGGCTCCGTCTCTTCAACTTAACCTTGCATGGGATCGTAACTCGCCGGTTCATTCTACAAAAGGCACGCCATCACCCATTAACGGGCTCTGACTACTTGTAGGCACACGGTTTCAGGTTCTCTTTCACTCCCCTTCCGGGGTGCTTTTCACCTTTCCCTCACGGTACTGGTTCACTATCGGTCACTAGGGAGTATTTAGCCTTGGGAGATGGTCCTCCCAGCTTCCGACGGAATTTCACGTGTTCCGCCGTACTCAGGATCCACTCAAGAGGGAACGAAGTTTCAACTACAGGGTTGTTACCTTCTTTGACGGGCCTTTCCAGACCTCTTCATTTACCTCGTTCCTTTGTAACTCCGTATAGAGTGTCCTACAACCCCAAGAGGCAAGCCTCTTGGTTTGGGCTAATTCCGTTTCGCTCGCCGCTACTCAGGAAATCGCATTTGCTTTCTCTTCCTCCGGGTACTTAGATGTTTCAGTTCCCCGGGTCTGCCTTCAATATCCTATATATTCAGATAAAGATACTGCTCCATTACGAACAGTGGGTTTCCCCATTCGGAAATCTCCGGATCAAAGCTTACTTACAGCTCCCCGAAGCATATCGGTGTTAGTCCCGTCCTTCATCGGCTCCTAGTGCCAAGGCATTCACCGTGCGCCCTTTCTAACTTAACCATTAGCGAATAAATGGTGCAACTTGCGTTGCGTTATTTATTGGTTTGATTAAAGAAAAGTTTCACTTTTCCTCAGCTATTACTGTTATCTAGTTTTCAAAGAACAATCGCACTCAAAATTCTCCTTATTAGATAAGAAGAAAGTGATGTACTTTCTATTAAATGAGAGATTGAACTCTCAAAACTGAACAAAGTTTCAAAACGCACGTCTTGTCTAGCTACGGCTCCTAGTCATTCGATCGTTTCACTTTTGTCAACGAAACCAAATAACGGTCCCCCTGGCAAAAGCTCCAACGCTTTCCATGACTAAACAATCGCCTTCGCTTTTCATGTAAAAATCCTTAGAAAGGAGGTGATCCAGCCGCACCTTCCGGTACGGCTACCTTGTTACGACTTCACCCCAATCATCTGTCCCACCTTAGGCGGCTGGCTCCATAAAGGTTACCCCACCGACTTCGGGTGTTACAAACTCTCGTGGTGTGACGGGCGGTGTGTACAAGGCCCGGGAACGCATTCACCGCAGCTTGCTGATCTGCGATTACTAGCGACTCCACCTTCATCGAGCCGAGTTGCAGACTACAATCCGAACTGAGAATGGTTTTATGGGATTGGCTTG
>NZ_BAAGXZ010000043.1:0-4883 GCF_054779575.1 Glycomyces halotolerans | reverse complement strand
GTGTTCGATCGTGCTGCCGGTTTCCGGTGGCTTGTTCGCCTGATACTTCAATGATCCCAGGTCAGGGCTGGTTTGCCATCACTCTTAGGGTGCGAATACTTTCACGTTCCGGACCCGAACCGCCTGCCGCCCAAACAGAAAGCCGAGCGACACTCCAAACAGGCCCCGCCCGCCGCCGGTCCCGGCCACGACGACCCGACCCCAACGACCCCGCTACCTCTTCGTCGCCGCCAAACCACCCGCACCACGCACCACCCGACAGCCGAAGACAGGACCAGGGCCACGCTCCTACCTTGTCGTCGCTGACAAACGACCCGGGCTCCCTACCCACCCGCAGCCCGACGTCACGACCCCACCGGCTCTCCTGCCTCGCGGTCGCCGAAAAATGACCGCAGCCACCCGGCCACCGGCAACCCGGCAACTTCGAGCTCTAGCTCATGTTCTCGACAATCGTCGAGAAGTGCGACCGCACCCGCTCGTCGGTCGGGTCGTCCTCGGGCGTCCAGTGGATCGCCAGGCGCTCGTAGAGCGTGTCGCGCTGGGCCGGGATGCGGTCGGCGGTCCGGATCAGCTCGATCAGCTCCGACAGCCTCGAGCGGTGGCGCGCGCCGGCCGAGGAGATCACGTTCTCCTCGAGCATGATCGAACCCAGGTCGTCCACGCCCATGTGCATGCTCAGCTGCCCGGCGGCCTTGCCGGTCGTCAGCCACGACGACTGGAGATGCGTGATGTTGTGGAAGAACAGGCGCGCCACCGCCAGCAGCCGCAGGTACTCGATGGCCGTGGCCTGCGTGCGGCCCTTGAGGTGGTTGTTCTCCGGCTGGTAGGTCCACGGGATGAACGAACGGAAGCCGCCGGTCCGGTCCTGCACGTCGCGGATCATCCGCAGGTGCTCGATGCGCTCGGCGGCGGTCTCACCGGTGCCCATCATCATCGTCGCGGTCGACTCCAAGCCCAGGTTGTGGGCGGTCTCCATGATCTCCAGCCAGCGCTCGCCCGACTCCTTCAGCGGCGCGAGGGCCTTCCGCGGCCGCTCGGGCAGCATCTCGGCGCCCGCGCCGGCGATCGAGTCGAGTCCGGCGGTCTTGATGCGCTTGATCGCCTCCTCGATCTCCACGCCCGAGACCTTCGACATGTGGGCGATCTCCGAAGGGCCGATGGAGTGGATGACCAGCTCGGGGTAGGCGCTCTTGACCGCGCCGAACAGCTCCTCGTAGTACTCCACGCCGTACTCGGGGTGGTGGCCGCCCTGCAGCATCACCTGCGTCGCGCCGAGCTCGACGGCCTCGCCGCAGCGGCGGAGGATCTCCTCCATCGAGTGGGACCAGCCCTCCTCGTGCTTCGGGGCGCGGTAGAAGGCGCAGAACTTGCAGGCGGTCACGCACACGTTGGTGTAGTTGACGTTGCGGTCGATGAGGTAGGTGACGATGTTGTCGCCGATGACGCGTCGCCGGGCGGCGTCGGCCGCTTCGGCCAGCGGGTGGAACGGCGCTTCGGTGTACAGCAGCTGTGCTTCCTCGGCGCTGATGCGGCCGCCGTCGGCGGCGCGGGCGAGGACATCGTCAATCTCGGCCATGCACGAAGCGTATCCGGAGAACGGGCGCCGGTGCAGTCTCGGTCTTCGAGAATGACGGCCGGGTCTCGTCAGTCCACGTAGTAGAGCTCGGTGTGGATCCGCTCGGCCCCGGCCGATTCGAGGACCTCCTTGACGCCGAGGACCATCTCGTAGGGGCCGCAGAGGAACCACTCGTCGACCTCGCGGGGGTCGACCAGATCGGTGAGGACGCGCTCGAGCCGCTCGGGGGTGAGCCGGCCGGTGAGCAGCGGGCTCGGCCCCTCGGAGCGGGTGCGGATGTGGTGGAGGCGCAGCCGGTCGCCGTGGCGCCGCTGGAGCTCGCTCAGCTCGTCGGCGAACATCGTGGACGCCTCGGTTCGGTTGGAGTAGAGCAGGGTGACCGTGGCGCCCTCTTCGAGGGCGCTGGCGGTGATGGAGATGATCGGGGTGATGCCCGAGCCGGCGACGATGGCGCCGTAGTGGCCGTCAGGGCGGATGTCGGTGCAGAACACGCCGAGGGGCGGGAGCACTTCGAGGACGTCGCCGGGTTCGAGCTGCCGGTTGGCGTAGCCGGAGAAGGAGCCTTCGGGGATGGATTTGATGCCCAGGCGCAGGGTGCCGTGCTCGGCCAGTTCGCGCGGGGTCGAGGCCAGGGAGTAGGAGCGGCGCACTTCGCCGCCGTCGGCTTCGATGCGCTGGAAGGTGAGGTGCTGGCCGGGTTTGAAGTCGAAGGCTTCGCGCAGGGGCTCGGGGACGGCGAGGGCGACTTCGACGGCGTCGTCGGTCAGGCGGCGCACGCGGCTGACGGTGAGCTTGTGCCACGAGGGCCTGCGTTTGCGCTGCTTCAGTTCGACTGCCATGTCGTTCCCTTGCTGTGCGTACGTCCGGCCGGGAAGAATTCGGGCCCTTCTTCGGGCAGGGGGGCCACGTCGGTGTAACTCGCCGCGCGCCGGGCGAATTCCCGCAGTCCGGCCAGGTGGCGGTCGCTGAGGTCGAACTGGAGGCGCTGGAAGTACTCGGCGAGCGCGGCCGGTTCGAACGGCTCCCAGCGGGCGGCGGAGGTGACGACCTCGTCGATCTCTTCGCGGCAGCGGCGCACCGAGTCGCTGAAGGCGAGGTGGACGTCCTTGACCAGCCCGGGGTGGGCTTCGGCGTATTCACGGCGGACGGCCCACACGGCGAAGACCATGGGCAGCCCGGTCCAGTCCTTCCAGGCGGCGGCGAGGTCGAGCACGTGGTGGCCGGCGGGGTCGTGGTGGACGCGGAGGGCTTCGTCGCCGATGAGGACGGCTGCGTCGGCGTCTTCGAGCGCGGCGGCCAGTTCGGGCGGGCCGGAGGCGTACTCGGGTTCGAGGCCGTGGCGTCGTTCGAGGAGCATGCGGGCGAGGAGGACGCCGGTGCGGGAGGTGGAGGCGAGGGCGATCCTCGGGGCGTGCGGGAGCTGCTCGAGGGGGGTCTTGGAGACGAGGTTGACGCTCAGGACCGGTCCGTCGGCGGCGACGGCGATGTCGGGGACCAGGAGGAGCCGGTCGGCGTGGCGGAGGTATTCGACGAGGCTGACCGGTCCGATGTCGAGGTCGCCTTCCACGAGGCGGCGGGACAGCTCGTCGGGTGCGGCGCGGTGCAGGTCGACGTCGAGCAGCGCGCCCGACCTGGCCAGTCCCCAGTAGATGGGCAGGCAGTTGAGGAACGCGATGTGGCCGACCCTGGGACGCCGTGCGATGTTCACGCCCTCGACCGTATCCGGTCGGGCGGCCGGGCGACGAGAAGCGGCGCGGAAGGCCACGGCGCATCGGGCCCTCAGTCGGGTTCGTCGTCGGTCTCGTTGATCTCGACGGCGGCCTCGCCGAACTCGCTGTCGTCGGAGACGAGCGTGGCGAGGCGTTCGAGGACCGCCTCGTCGTCGCTGCTGAGCACGATCTCGTCGCCCGAGCGCACGTCCAGGGTCAGCACCTGGAGGATCGATTTGGCGTCGTGCGGCTCCTTGCCGGGCCGGGCGATCCGCACTTCCGCGTCGGATTCGGCGGCGGCGTCCACGAAGACGGTCGCGGGCCGGGCTTGGATCCCGACTTCCGTGGTCACTTTCACACGGCGTTCGGCCATGCTCCCCACCCCTCCTGGAGAAGCCTGTGAGCCGAGGACCGGCTCAGCAACAGCATGTACCGGGAAGGGAGCGCGCGGATGTGTTTTCTGCCTATTCGCGGCGATAGGCGGGTTCTGTGTGGCGTGTGGGGCGATCGTCTACCGGTCGGCGGGCGGTTCGGGGTCGCGGGCTCCGTAGACGGTCGGGCGTGGCAGCGGCATGTGCTCGGGCAGCTCGCCTTTGTCGACGAGGTTCTGCACGCTGGCGCGGCCGGGCCGGTAGGAGCCGTCGTCGGACTCCGGCGGCCATGAGGCCGGCGGCGCCTGGCCGGCGTCGGCTCGGCGGGCCTTGCTCGGCGGTTCTTCGAACAGGCTGATGTCGGGCGCGTCGACGATCTTCTTCGCCGAGGCGGGCTCGGCCGCGGGTTTCGGCTGCGGCGCGGGCGGCTCCGGCACGGCCTCGACGTCGGGCGGCGCGGCCTCGGAGATCGGTTTGTCGTCGGTCGAGGGCGGGTTCGGCGGCGTCGGTGTCGGGTCGGGGACCGGCTCGGGGTCGGGCACCGGCTGCGGTTCCGGTTCGGGCTGCGGCGGCCTGGGCTCGGGGTCCGGCGTGGGTTCGGGCGGCTTGGGTTCCCGGTCGTGGTCGTGGACGGTCTCGGCGGTCTCGACCACCGCGTGCTCGTCGGTGTCGATCTCCGAGGGCGCGACGGCGGCTTCGGCGGGCGCCGGGGTCTCCTCGGCGAAGGCTGCGGGCGTGGTCTCCGGCGCGGGTTCGACCGGTTCGGCTTCGGCGGCCGCATCGGACGCTTCGGCGTGGCGGTCGTCCTCGGTTTCCGGCTCGGTGTCGGCCTCGGGCTCTTCGGTCGAGGGCGGGGCGGGCGGCAGGGATTCGCCGGGCACGTCGCCGCCGAGGTCCTGCAGGGCCGATTCCTCTTCGGCGGAGAGCTCGACCGCGTCGTCGGCGGGCTCGGGATCGGGGACGTCGTCGTTCCACAGCGGCGCGTCCTCGTCCTCTTCCACGGCGGCTTCGGGCGCGGCGGCGGCCGGGGCGCGCTGCTCGGGTTCGGGCGCCGGCGGCGCGTCGGTTCCGATGGCGATCTCGGGCACCTGCGGCGGTGTCGAGGTCGGGGCGGGCGGAGCCGGCTCGGCAGGGGCCGGCGGCGGCACGGCGAAGGACTGGCCGGCGCCGGGCGGGGCGCTGTATCCCGCGCTCGGGGCCGGCGCGGCCGGCTGCGGCGGCGAGACC
>NZ_BAAGXZ010000042.1:0-5654 GCF_054779575.1 Glycomyces halotolerans | reverse complement strand
CATGTATATGTTTGGCGGTGTCCTGCTCTCCCACACCCTCGCGAGTGCAGTACCATCGGCGCTGGAAGCCGTAACGACCGGGTTCGGAATGGGACCGGGTGTGTCACTTCCGCTCTCACCACCAAACAAACCCTGGAGACCAACACGATCCCGCTGGAGCCTGCCTCCTGCGGTGTGTTGCCTCAGAATCGCATAGTGCGCGTGAATGCCCCGATCTACCGACCGGCAGGGAAATTTGCGGCCCCCGCTAGGGGGTTTTGTTGGTTAAGTTCTCGGCGGTTAGTACCGGTCCACTCCATGCATTACTGCACTTCCATGTCCGGCCTATCAACCCGGTCATCTCCCGGGCGCCTCACCAACCTTATGGCTGACGGAGATCTCATCTCGAAGCACGCTTCCCGCTTAGATGCTTTCAGCGGTTATCGCTCCCGAACGTAGCCAACCAGCCATGCCCCTGGCGGGACAACTGGCACACCAGCGGTTCGTCCATCCCGGTCCTCTCGTACTAGGGACAGCCCTTCATCAAATCTCCTGCGCGCGCGGCGGATAGGGACCGAACTGTCTCACGACGTTCTAAACCCAGCTCGCGTGCCGCTTTAATGGGCGAACAGCCCAACCCTTGGGACCAACTCCAGCCCCAGGATGCGACGAGCCGACATCGAGGTGCCAAACCATCCCGTCGATATGGACTCTTGGGGAAGATCAGCCTGTTATCCCCGGGGTACCTTTTATCCGTTGAGCGACACCACATCCGTACGTCGGTGCCGGATCACTAGCCCCTGCTTTCGCACCTGCTCGACCCGTCAGTCTCACAGTCAAGCACCCTTCTACGCTTACACTCACCGGCCGGTTTCCAACCGGCCCGAGGGCACCATTGGGCGCCTCCGTTACCATTTAGGAGGCAACCGCCCCAGTTAAACTACCCACCAGGCACTGTCCCCCAACCCGATCAGGGCTGCGGGTGAGACACACTATCCAGCCAGAGCGGTATTTCACCAACACCTCCACCCACACTAGCGTGTGAGCTTCCCAGGCTCCCGCCTATCCTACACAAACCAGACAATATGCCAATACCAAGCTATAGTAAAGGTCCCGGGGTCTTTCCGTCCTGCCGCGCGAAACGAGCATCTTTACTCGTACTGCAATTTCGCCGAGCATGTGGTTGAGACAGCGGAGAAGTCGTTACGCCATTCGTGCAGGTCGGAACTTACCCGACAAGGAATTTCGCTACCTTAGGATGGTTATAGTTACCACCGCCGTTTACTGGCGCTTCAATTCACCACGACACCCCGAAGGGCTAATGGATCCTCTTAACGTTCCAGCACCGGGCAGGCGTCAGTCCATATACCTCACCTCACGGCTTCGCATGGACCTGTGTTTTTAGTAAACAGTCGCTTCTCCCTGGCCTCTGCAACCGGCCACCGCTCCCGAGCGCTTCGCTCCACGGCAACCGGCCCTCCTTCTCCCGAAGTTACGGAGGCAATTTGCCGAATTCCTTAACCACACATCACTCGAACGCCTCAGTATACTCTACCTGACCACCAGTGTCGGTTTAGGGTACGGGCCGAGAACCACTCGCTAGAGGCTTTTCTCGACAGCACGGGATCACCGAATTCAGCCAAACGGCCTATGCTTCAGCGCTCACCCTCGCCCTTACGGGCAGTCCCTCCGGATTTACCTAGAGAAACGGGCTACCACCTTACCCCGCCTGATCCACCAGACGGTACGACTACCCCACTGCGTCACCCCATCACTACGCTACACACGGAAGGGACCCCAACCAGTCGCCCACACACGAATGACCGAAGCCACCCACATGCCGACTCCCAGCCGGTTAGCACAACCGCTATCGCTCATACGCGGCCCTCGGGTACCGGAATATCAACCGGTTCTCCATCGACTACGCCTCTCGGCCTCGCCTTAGGCCCCGACTAACCCAGAGCGGAACAACCGTCCTCTGGAACCCTTAGTCAATCGGCGGACCTGATTCTCACAGGTCTCTACGCTACTCATGCCTGCATTCTCACTCGCGTCCAATCCACCGACGCTCACGCCCCGGCTTCACCTCGAACACGACGCTCCCCTACCCAGCGGACACCAGACGAATCTAGCGCCCTCTGCTACGGCTTCGGCGGTGTACTTCAGCCCCGCTACATTATCGGCGCGAAACCACTCGACCAGTGAGCTATTACGCACTCTTTCAAGGATGGCTGCTTCTAAGCCAACCTCCTGGCTGTCAACGCGACCCCACATCCTTTTCCACTCAGCACACCCTTAGGGGCCTTAGCCGGTAATCCGGGCTGTTTCCCTCTCGACCACGGATCTTCTCACCCGCGGTCTCACTGCCGCACTCAACACAAGCGCATTCGAAGTTTAGCTGAGCTCAGTAACCGACACGGCCCATCACCCAACCAGCGCCCTACCACACTCGTGCACCACACGACGCTGCACCTAAATGCATTTCGGGGAGAACCAGCTATCACGGAGTTTGATTGGCCTTTCACCCCTACCCACACCTCATCCCCCCAGTTTGCAACCTAGGTGGGTTCGGGCCTCCACGACCTCTTACAGCCGCTTCACCCTGGACATGGGTAGATCACTCCGCTTCGGGTCTATAACACACAACTCAACGCCCTATTCAGACTCGCTTTCGCTCCGGCTCCCCAACACAGGTTAACCTCGCTGCATACCATAACTCGCAGGCTCATTCTTCAAAAGGCACGCCATCACCCGCCCACCCCCAGCACGAAGCCGAGAGCCGGGCTCTGACGGATTACAGGCACATGGTTTCAGGCACTCTTTCACTCCCCTCCCGGGGTACTTTTCACCATTCCCTCACGGTACTCTCCACTATCGGTCACCGGACCTCTTTAGGCTTACCAGACGGTCCTGGCAGATTCACACGAGACTCCACGAATCCCGCACTACTCGGGAACACCATCAGCACCACGCCATCATCCTTCACCTACGGGACTCTCACCCACTCCGGTCGACCATCCCAGGCCATTCGACTAGACAACAACGCAAGCACCCGCCTGCGGCAGCAGACAACGACAATGCCCCACAACCCCGAACCCGCAACGCCTGCCGGCTATCACACGGACCCGGTTTAGCCTCCTCCGCGTTCGCTCGCCACTACTAACGGAATCACTCTTGTTTTCTCCACAGCAGGTACTAAGATGTTTCACTTCCCCGCCACACCACTCACTGCCCTATACATTCAGACAGCAGCGACCGACCATCACGCCGGCCAGGTTACCCCATTCGGAAACCCTGGGATCACAGCACAGTTGACAACTCCCCCAGGCCTATCGCGGCCTCACACGTCCTTCATCGGTCATCCGGCACCAAGGCATCCACCATGCGCCCTACACAACTTAACCAACACCACAAACCACACACACCAACCACCACGACAACAACCAGCCAAGCTCGAAAACCAAACCAGCCACCATCAGCAGCAGCCCATGCATGCAGCCCTGTCAGTCAAGGTAGATACAAAGACACTCACGCACACTATACAAATCTCAAACAACACACCAGCCACACCAACACCACCACAACAGCAGCAGCGCCAACATGACCAGGCTCCGAGACGTATTGCCTCAGAACCCCAACAGGGTGCGAGACCCGCCAACCCCCACGCAAAACGCAAGGACTCAACGAGCCTCAAGGATGGAAAACGCGCGTATCGACACACCTATACAAAACAATCAGTCCAAACACACCCACGCCCAGACCAAACAGCCTGCAAGCACCCCAACCCCAAAAAGGCCAGGACCGACACCAGCACCGAAAACCCCAGGCTTCCGAACCAGCATCGATGGATGGTGGGTCGAGCAACACGCTCGACCAGGACTCCTTAGAAAGGAGGTGATCCAGCCGCACCTTCCGGTACGGCTACCTTGTTACGACTTCGTCCTAATCGCCAGCCCCACCTTCGACCACTCCCTCCCAGCAAAACCGGGTTGGGCCGCAGGCTTCGGGTGTTGCCAACTTTCATGACGTGACGGGCGGTGTGTACAAGGCCCGGGAACGCATTCACCGCAGCGTTGCTGATCTGCGATTACTAGCGACTCCACCTTCATCGAGCCGAGTTGCAGACTCGAATCCGAACCAAGACCGGCTTTACAGAGATTCGCTCCACCTCACGGTATCGCAACCCGCTGTACCGGCCAATGTAGCATGCGTGAAGCCCTGGACATAAGGGGCATGATGACTTGACCTCATCCCCACCTTCCTCCGAGTTAACCCCGGCAGTCCCCCACGAGTCCCCAGCCGCCCCGAAAGACGCTGCTGGCAACATGGGGTAAGGGTTGCGCTCGTTGCGGGACTTAACCCAACATCTCACGACACGAGCTGACGACAGCCATGCACCACCTGTCACCCAGTCCGAAGAGGGCCCCATCTCTGAGGCTTTCCGGGTGATGTCAAACCCAGGTAAGGTTCTTCGCGTTGCATCGAATTAATCCGCATGCTCCGCCGCTTGTGCGGGCCCCCGTCAATTCCTTTGAGTTTTAGCCTTGCGGCCGTACTCCCCAGGCGGGGCGCTTAATGCGTTAGCTACGGCACAGAACCCAAAAAGAGCCCCACACCTAGCGCCCACCGTTTACAGCATGGACTACCAGGGTATCTAATCCTGTTCGCTCCCCACGCTTTCGCTCCTCAGCGTCAGTACAATCCCAGAGACCCGCCTTCGCCACCGGTGTTCCTCCACATATCTGCGCATTTCACCGCTACACGTAGAATTCCAGTCTCCCCTAATTGCCTCAAGCCCGCCCGTATCCACCGCAAATCCCCGGTTAAGCCGGGACCTTGCACGGCAGACGCGACGAGCCGCCTACGAGCCCTTTACGCCCAATAAATCCGGACAACGCTCGCGCCCTACGTCTTACCGCGGCTGCTGGCACGTAGTTAGCCGGCGCTTATTCACCCCCTACCGTCAACCAGTGAAAACACCGGCCTTCGCCAAGAGTAAAAGAGGTTTACAACCCGAAAGCCGTCATCCCTCACGCGGCGTCGCTGCATCAGGCTTCCGCCCATTGTGCAAAATTCCCCACTGCTGCCTCCCGTAGGAGTCTGGGCCGTATCTCAGTCCCAATGTGACCGACCGCCCTCTCAGGCCGGCTACCCGTCACCGCCTTGGTAGGCCATCACCCCACCAACCAGCTGATAGGCCGCGAGCCCCACCCGAGCCACAAAAGCTTTCCACCACCATCCCATGCGGGAAGCGGTCATATCCGGTATTAGCCGTCGTTTCCAACGGTTATCCCAGAGCCCGGGGCAGGTTACCCACGTGTTACTCACCCGTTCGCCACTCGAGTACCCCCGAAAGGGCCTTTCCGTTCGACTTGCATGTGTGAAGCACGCCGCCAGCGTTCGTCCTGAGCCAGGATCAAACTCTCCAACAAAAACCTAAAACCAGACACCACCAGACACCAAAGCATCCAACAGCACCGGCAACAGTACGTGTCGAAGCCGTCCTGACCGATTTCAATCGAGACCCACCAGTCCAACAAACCAGCAAGCCCCTAAGGAAAAGACAGTCAAAAACAAACCAACCAAACCCACCAGACACCAAGCCCAGCAGACCCAGCCAGCCCGCACGCTGACCATCCAAACACCCTGTTGAGTTCTCAAACAACACGCCACAA
>NZ_BAAGXZ010000041.1:0-7228 GCF_054779575.1 Glycomyces halotolerans | reverse complement strand
CAAACCCACCAGACACCAAGCCCAGCAGACCCAGCCAGCCCGCACGCTGACCATCCAAACACCCTGTTGAGTTCTCAAACAACACGCCACAACCAAGTCAATTCACTTCCGTGATTTGGCCTCAGCCGGAGCAACCTCTCAACTCTAACAGGCTTCGATCCCGCTGCAAAACTCAGGCTGATTAACCTGTGTCACACGCGACCGAGCCTCTAGTGAGTCTCTGAGATCTCCCGCAGATCAGCTCCCGAAGCGCGCCAACACCCTTCCAGGTTTGTCGCTGTTCTCCGGCGGCTTCCGGACCGGCCTGTATCGGCTGTTCCGTTCCCCCGCGGGCAAAGACAAATATACACACCCTCGGGCCGGCCTTCAAAGGGGGGTCCCCCTTTTACGAGTCGCGCCGTGAACTGCGCATATAAAGCGCACCCCGAATGGGGTACAGAATAGATGACTCTGCGTTTCCGCTCTGCTCTATGGAAAGGACGAAGCCGGGGACCGCCATTGGCGGTCCCCGGCTTCTCAAGCTCTGTGCGCTACGTCCTAAGCGTCGCTCGGGACGATGTTGACCAGCTTGCGGCCGCGCTTGTTCGAGAACAGCACTTCTCCCTCGGCGAGCGCGAACAGCGTGTCGTCGCCGCCGCGGCCGACCAGGTCGCCCGGGTGGTACTTGGTGCCACGCTGCCGGATGAGGATCTCACCGGCATTGACTCGCTCGCCACCGAAGCGCTTCACGCCAAGGCGCTTGGAGTTGGAATCGCGCCCGTTACGGGAGCTGGATGCACCCTTCTTGTGTGCCATCGGTCAACCCCTTACTTCTCGATCCCGGTGACCTTCACGCGAGTCAGCGGCTGACGGTGCCCCTGGCGCTTGTGGTATCCGGTCTTGTTCTTGTATTTGTGGATCTTGATCTTCGGGCCCTTGGTGTGCTCGAGAAGTTCACCGCTCACCGTGACGCCGGAGGCGTCGGTGACCACAGTGCCTTCGTCGACGAGCATCACCGCAGGCAGCGTAAGCGTGTCGCCGGGCTCGCCCTGAAGCTTCTCGACTTCGAGGACGTCGCCCTCGGCGACCTTGTACTGCTTTCCGCCAGTCTTGACGATTGCGTACATGTCGACGCTGGTCTCCTTGGGTCCTCCCCGGTGCGGGGAACAAGTTCCCCCCGCAGGGGAACGGTGTCTGTCAAATGTTGCGGTGTCACGCACCTAGGCCCGCTTGATCGAGTCCGAGTGCGCCCCCGCGAGCGCGGGGAAAGCTGAGGGCTCTGTGGGCCGCTCACTAGCGTACGTCATGTACGCACTGGTTCCGGCATCGGGATCGGGGTGACGCCGCGGACGTCACAGTCCGCGGCGCCCTCCCGTCCTCAGTCGGTTCCGTTGTCGTCTTCGTCCGCGTCGTCGCCTTCATCGGAGGCGGCGGCGATCTTCGCGGTCGGCTCGGCAGCCGACTTGACGTCGTTCTGCTTGGACGACTTCGAGCCGGACTTGGCCCGCTCCTTCTTCTTCTTGCCGCCGGAGGAGCCGCCGTTGCCGTTCCCGGAGCCGCCGCGCTTCTTCGAGCCGCCGGTGCCGAGGATCTCGTCGGTGTGGATGAGAACGCCGCGGCCCTTGCAGTGCTCGCACGGCTCGGAGAAGGCCTCGATGAGGCCCTGGCCGACGCGTTTGCGGGTCATCTGCACCAGACCCAGCGAGGTGACCTCGGTGACCTGGTGTTTCGTCCGGTCGCGGCCGAGGCACTCGGTGAGCCGGCGCAGCACCAGGTCACGGTTGGACTCCAGGACCATGTCGATGAAGTCGATGACGATGATGCCGCCGATGTCCCGCAGCCGCAGCTGGCGGACGATCTCCTCGGCCGCCTCGAGGTTGTTGCGGGTGACCGTCTCCTCGAGGTTGCCGCCCTCGCCGGTGAACCGGCCGGTGTTGACGTCGATGACGGTCATCGCCTCGGTCCGGTCGATCACCAGGGATCCGCCCGATGGCAGGTAGACCTTGCGGTCGAGAGCTTTGAGCAGCTGCTCGTCGACGCGCTTCTCAGTGAAGACGTCCTTGGTGCCGGTGTGGTGCTTCAGCCGGGGCAGCAGCTCCGGCGAGACCGACTCGAGGTACTTGTGGATCTCGTCGTAGGCGTCGTCGCCTTCGACCAGGAGCTCCTTGAAGTCCTCGTTGAAGACGTCGCGGACGACGCGGATGAGCACGTCGGGCTCGGAGTGGAGCACCGAAGGGGCGTTGCCCTTCTTGGCCTTGGCCTGGATCTCCTCCCACTCGATCTGGAGGCGGGAGATGTCGCGGGCCAGGTCTTCGGGACCGGCGCCTTCGGCGGCGGTCCGGACGATGACGCCGGCGCTCTCGGGCACGAGCTTCTTGAGCGCGGCCCGCAGGCGGGTCCGCTCGCGGTCGGGGAGCTTGCGGGAGATGCCGGAGGCGTTCCCGCCGGGCACGTACACCAGGTGCCGACCGGACAGCGCGATGTGGCTGGTCAGGCGGGCGCCCTTGTGGCCGACCGGGTCCTTGGTGACCTGCACCAGAACCGAGTCGCCGGGCTTGAGAGCCTGTTCGATGGACCGGGCCTTGCCGGCGAGGCCGGTGGCGTCCCAGTTCACTTCGCCGGCGTAGAGCACGGCGTTGCGGCCGCGGCCGATGTCGACGAAGGCGGCTTCCATCGAGGGGAGGACGTTCTGGACCTTGCCGAGGTAGACGTTCCCGACCATGCCCTGCGCGCCGCTCTTGGAGACGTAGTGCTCGGCGAGGATGTCGTCCTCGAGGACGGCGGCCTGGGCCTTGCCGCCGCGGAGGCGGACGACCATCTGGCGTTCGACCGATTCGCGGCGGGCCAGGAACTCGGCCTCGCTGACGACCTGGACGCGGTTGCGCCCGCCCTTGCGGCCGTCGCGGCGGCGCTGGCGCTTGGCCTCGAGCCGAGTGGAACCGGAGACGCCGCGGACGTCGTCGTTCGAGCTCTTCTTGGGGCTGCGGACCTTGACGACGACTTCGGCGTCGGAGTCGTCGCTCTTGGTGCGGTCGGAGTCCTCGGAACCGGCGCGTTTGCGCCGGCGCCGGCGACGCCGGGTGATCTCGGGGCCCTCGTCTCCGGTGGAGACGGTCACTTCGGTGGTGTCGGAGGCGGTGTCTTCCTCGTCGTCACCGTTGTCGTCGTCGCCTTCGGCGTTCCCGTCGGCGCCTTTGCCCCGGCCCCGGCCTCGGCGGCCGCGGCGCCCTCTGCGGCGGCGGCGCTCTTCGGCGTCTTCGTCGTCGAGGTCGTCATCGGCTTCGTCGAGGGCGGGCTCTTCGGGCTTCGGTTCGGGCTCTTTGGGACGGTCGGCCTTGGCCTTCTTGCGTTGTCCCTGTTTGGGCTGTGATTTCTTGGAGGCCCGCTTCGGCTCGGTTTCTTCGGCTTCGCGTTCGGCGGGGCGGTCGGTGCGCTCCACTTTCGGCGGGGGCGCGAATACCGGGGCCGCTTGCGGGGCGGCGGCTGCGGCGGGCTTGGAGCGCTCGGGGCGCTCCTCGGGCTCGGCCGGCTTGTCGCTCTTGGTTTTTTGCGGCGGCATGAAGGTGACCATGGCAGCGGGCACCTGCTGTTCGCGCGGTTCGTTCTCGCGCATGCGAATAAATCTCCATTCCAGCCGCCGCCCGGGCGCGTGACGCTGTTTGCGTCCGCTGCCGCACGGGCGCGGCATCAGTAGTGCGGTCCTCCCGCCTCGGCGATGCCCACGGGCCGTAACCCGGCTGGGCATTCCTTGCCGTTCAGACCGCACCGAAAGCCTTCAACTCGTGTCGGGAGAACACCTCTGCCCCGATCGAGTGGTCACGTCCACCGCCGTGAGCGGGGCGGACGGGACATTCTCGGTCGCACCGTCGTCTGTATGTGCGGTACGCCAAGGTCGAGTATCGCACACTCTGCGTCATTCGCCGAGTCGGTCGCCCGACCGGTGCCCCGCCTCTCAGTGTCTCCGGTCACGTTCGGGTGAGTTCAGCGCCCTCTACCAGGGTTGGCACGGATCGGGCCTGGCCGGAGGCCGAAGTGCTCGATAAGCTGATTTCCGGCGCCGCGGTGGCATCGCCATACACGGAGGTACGGACATCGCACTGCAGGTCATCGACTCCGAGGAGTCCGATAATCCCCGAGGTGACGGGAAGCCCGACACCTACCAGGGGCGGCATCGTGGTGCCGACCGGCTCCGCCAGCTCGCCAGCGCCGGCGGCGTCCTGGCCGCGGTGGTGGCCCTCCTCGCGGGCGGCGGGACGATCCTGTTCTGGATGAGCGGGTTCGGCGACGCCGAGCCGCCGGTCCGCGCCGATGCGATCGGCGACCTGTGCGAAACGGTCGTCGACCAGGAGCTGCTGACGCCTTGGGCCGACGCCGAGCTGGAGCGGGAGTCCTCCGACACCACCGGAGACGAGATCCGCACGTTCGAGTGCTCCTATTCGGCCGAGCACACCGGCGACGACGCCTACCGCCTGGTCACGCTCTTCGCCACGGTGCAGGTTTACGAGTCCGAGCCCGATGCCAAGGCCGCGCACGCGGGGCTGCTGGAGTTCGAGGCCTCGGAAGGGCATGCGGCCTCGTCGGTCAGCGGCGTGGCCGACCGGGCGGCGATGGCGGTGCTGGAAGGCGTTGAGGAGACCGAGCTGCGGCTGCACGCGCAGGAAGCGAACGCGACGGTCACGCTGAGCCTGTTCCTCACCGGCGAGCCTCCGGAGGGGGTCGCGAGGGAGCAACTGGCGAAGGATCTGAGCTCCGGGGCGGTCGACGCACTCCCCCGGGACGGGAATTGACCGGCTCCCCCCTTAAGCTGGCCATGACTACCTCGGCGTCAAGTCAACACGCCGGGAAGCAATCGTGGAGGATATTGTGAGCGCCACACCGCCCTTTGGCCCGGCCTACGACCAGCCGCCCGACGACGGACGCAGGACAGGGCCGAACCAGTGGCAGCCGCAGCCGGGTCGCCCGCGCGCGGCGCAGGGCGGCTCCGGTCAGGCTCCGAACGGGCACACGCCGCCCGAAGGGCACCGCCCGCAGGCGGGCAGGCCGGCGGCCGGGCAGGGCCCGCCGCCTTCGGCCGGAGGCAGGCCCCAAGCCGGAGGCCCGCAGGCCGGTCGGCCGGTCCCGGCCCAGTACCCGCCGCCGCAGGCCGGCGGACCACCGCCCTCCCCGCCCCGCCCTGGAGGCCGGCAGTATCGGCCGGCCGCGCCGCAGCAGCCCGGACCGCCGGCGCCCCCCGACCCGGACCGCGCGCCCGAGCCGTTCGAGGAGGCGGCGTTCTCCGACGACGCGACCGCTTGGGGCGGCGGTGAGGGCACGCAGGCGATCGGCAAGCTCGGCTACGTGCCCAAGGAGACGCGGAAGCGTTCCGACTTCCAGAAAGTACGCAGCCGCGCCCGCAAGTCCAGCCCGATTCCGAAGATCATCGCGGCGGTCGTGGCGCTCGGACTGGTCGGCCTGGCCGGCTGGTGGTGGCTGAACCGCGACGACGGCCCCGCCGAGGAGGAGGCGGTCGAGTCGGGCCTGACCTACGCCCGGAGCGAGGAGCCGTGCGGCCTTGCCGACACCGCGGCGCTGGACGGCCTGGTCGACGGCGTCGAACCCGAACCGGTCGGTGAGACGCGCGACCGCCAGCGCGGCTGGGAGCAGTCGTGCGTGCTGACTTACGGCGAGGCCGACAGCGCCTCGGCGCTGCTGGAGTTCGACGGCACCGTCTTCGAGTCCGATGCGAAGGCGGGCGTGAACTACGAGCTGGGCGCCGGGGAGGTGGCCGAGATGGCCGATCCGTGGACGGTGATCGAGCCTGCTCCGGCGATCGGCGACCAGGCCGCGGCGGTGTCGCGCGTGGTCGAGGAGGGGACCTCCAACTACCAGCTGCATCTTCAGGACGACAACATCTATCTGGTGGTGCGGCTGTCCGTGGTGGACTCCGGGCTCGACCAGCAGGGCATGACGGACCTGGCCATGGAGCTGGCGACGTCGTACCTGGACTCGTGGCAGGACGCGAGCTGACCTAGGCGAAGTGGAAGCGGGCCGGGCGCGCAGAGGCGCGTCCGGCCCGCTTTCTCGTCGCGTCTCAGTAGGTCCGCATCGGCTGACCGAACATCTGCGACTCGATGGACGTCGGAGCGCACCACAGGTACTTCTCCTTCTGGCCCTTTCGGAGCATGGCGATCATGTCGTCGTGCAGCATCTGGAGCCATTGGAGCACTTCTTGGTTGACCCGGATGCTCGAGCGCGCGATCTGGGCCTCTTCGGCGGTGAGGCGCTGGAGGACGGTCATGTGCGCCTCGGAAGTGAGGTTGTCGGCGAAGTTGGTCAGGCGCGGCAGGACCGTCAGCTGGGTGCGCCATGGGCCGAGGACCGGTTTGGTCTGGGAGCCTCGCTCGCCGACGTCGTAGACGTACAGCGCCGGGGAGTGCTGGCTGGCCTCGACGGTGACCGGCTGGTCTCCTTGGAGGACGGCGAGGCGGTCGCCGCGGCCCGTGGCGGCCTCGCCGAGGCCGTTCCATTCCTGGGGCCGGTTGGTGCACACCGCGACGCGGGTGCCGAGCGCGAGGGCGCGGAAGACCAGGAGCCGGGCGAGGTAGACGCCGCCGATGAGGTTGACGCGGGTCTCCTCGGGCCGGAAGAGCGGGGCGACGACGGGGATCTGCTCGGCGTCGCGTCCGATGACGAGCCCTGAGGGCGGGCTGGCCGAGGTCATCAGTTCGAGGGCCCTTGCGGTGGGGAACTGCGGCATGGGGCGCAGCGGCGCGATGGCCTTGCCGGCGTCGGAGGCGGTCTCGACGGCGCGGTCGGTCACCGCCATGCCGTAGACGGTGCCTTCGGTGGGGCCGGCCGAGACTTGGGAGACGCCGAACAGTCCCGCGGAGGTGGGCATGGAGCTGACCGGGCCGCCGCTGAGCGGGGCGGCTCCGGAGTAGGGCACGCCGGAGTACGGCTGGGCCGAGGCCGGTTGGCTCGAGTAGGGCTGGCCTGAGACCGGCCCGCCCGGGAACGGCTGCCCGGAGACGGGCCTGCCGGAAACCGGCTGGCCCGAGACCGGTTGCGCCGAAACGGGTTGGGCCGACACCGGGGCGTTCGACGGCCCTGAGGCGGGGGCGGCCGAGACCGGCGCTTGCGGCGGCGGTGCCTGTCGCTGCGCCGGGGCCGGCGGCTGCTGGGGTGCGGGCGGGGCGGCCGGGCGCTGCGGGGTTCGCGGCGGTGAGGCCGGTGGCCGGGCCGCGGGCGGTTGTCCCGCCGGAGGCTGGGC
>NZ_BAAGXZ010000040.1:0-8897 GCF_054779575.1 Glycomyces halotolerans | reverse complement strand
GCGAGGTCTTCGGCTTCGTCGGCAGCGGCAGCAGCGCCGCCCCCAGCCAGATCTCCATCAACGGCGACGTCTGCAACGGCCAGACCGACCCCGACCCGACGGACCCGGACCCGACCGACCCGGACCCGACCGACCCGGACCCGACCGACCCGGACCCGACCGACCCGCCGCCCACCGGTGACAAGGTCGACAACCCCTATGAAGGGGCCGACGTCTACGTCAACCCGATCTGGTCGGCCAACGCCGCCGCCGAGCCCGGCGGCGACGCGGTCGCCAACGAGCCCACCGGTGTGTGGATGGACCGCATCGGAGCCATCGAGGGCAACGACTCCCCCACGACCGGTTCCTACGGTCTGAGGGACCACCTCGACGAGGCCGTCGCCCAGGGCGCCGACCTCATCCAGGTCGTCATCTACAACCTGCCCGGCCGCGACTGCGCCGCCCTCGCCTCCAACGGCGAGCTCGGCCCGGACGAGATCGACCGGTACAAGAACGAGTACATCGACCCGATCGTCGACATCCAGAGCGACCCGGCCTACGCCGGCCTCCGGATCGTCAACGTCATCGAGATCGACTCGCTGCCGAACCTGGTCACCAACATCTCCCCGCGTGATACGGCGACCGACAACTGCGACGAGATGCTCGCCAACGAGAACTACCAGAACGGCGTCGCCTACGCGGTGTCGCAGCTCGGCGCTCTCCCCAACACGTACAACTACATCGACGCCGGCCACCACGGCTGGATCGGTTGGGGCGACGACAACCCCGAGTACGACAACTTCTACGCCGCCGCGGAGATGCTCGCATCGGTCCTCGGCCGTGAAGGCGCCACCGCCAGCGACGTGCACGGCTTCATCACCAACACCGCGAACTACTCGGTGCTGGAGGAGCCCTACTGGGACGTCACCGACACCGTCGGCGGCCAGATCATCCAGGAGAACGCCAGCTGGGTCGACTGGAACGACTTCAACGGCGAGCTCGAGTTCGCCCAGTCCTTCCGCGACGAGCTCGTGGCCAACGGCTTCGACGACGGCGTGGGCATGCTCATCGACACCTCGCGCAACGGCTGGGGCGGCCCCGACCGGCCCACCGGTCCGTCGAGCTCGAACGACGTCGACACCTTCGTCGACGAGTCCCGCATCGACCGCCGCTTCCAGAAGGGCAACTGGTGCAACCAGGCCGGCGCCGGCCTCGGCGAGCGCCCGCAGGTGAACCCGGAGCCCGAGATCGACGCCTACGTGTGGATCAAGCCTCCCGGCGAGTCCGACGGTTCCTCGGAGTACATCGAGAACGACGAGGGCAAGGGCTTCGACGAGATGTGCGACCCCGACTACGGCGGCAACGTCCGTAACGGCAACAACCCGTCGGGTGCGAGGCCGGACATGCCGGTCTCCGGCCACTGGTCCTCCGAGCAGTTCCAGGAGCTGCTGGCGAACGCCTACCCGCCGATCAACTAAATCCCGGTGAGCGGCTCGGCGCCAGTGAGTGGCCGCCGAGTCGCTCCCATCGACCGAATTCTCGGTTCCTTCCGAAAGTCGGGGCCCCGCGGGACGGCGGGGCCCCGATCTTTTCGGTCCCTGCCCGCCGCGCTCTCGCTCAGCGGCGGTCCGGCCGCGCCTGGAGGCCGCGCAGCAGCTGGTCGATGACCCGCTCGGCCAGGTCCGGCGTCTGCAGCTCGGGGTGGTTGTCATAGGCCTGTATCGACAGGATCGGCGAGACGAGCATGACCACCGCCAGGTCCACGTCGATGTCCTCGCGCAGCTCGCCGCGCTCGATGCCGAGCCGCAGGACCCGCCGGACCATGTCGCGGCGGCGGCGGTGGAACTCCTCGTGGAACCTCCGCAGCTCCGGATTCGTCCGCAGCTCCAAGGCCACGCAGTTGAGGATCGCCTGCTCGCGCGGCGAGAAGTCCTTGCGGATGTTCTTGGTGATGACGTCGAGGTCGTCGCGCACGGAGGTGTGCGGCAGCTCCAGGTCTATCGGCGACTTGAGGCTGTCGACGGCGCTGGCGACGAGCTCTTCCTTGTTCGACCAGCGCCGGTAGATGGTGGCTTTGGAGACGCCCGAGCGCTCGGCGACGGCCTCTATGGTCACCGCGCCGATCTGGCCTTCTTCGGCGATGAGGTCCAGGGTCGCGTCGATGATGGCGCGGCTGGCCGCCGCGCTGCGCGGCCGGCCTCTGCCGACCGGCCGCGCGCACGTTCCGTCGTCGAGCTGCTCGGGTTTCACGGTCCTATTGTCGCTCAGGCCTCGTTCGCGGCGGTCGCCACGGCGGGCTCGGGCTTGGGTGGCGGCGGCGTTGCTTCACGGGGTTTGCCGGGGAAGAACACGGCGATGACGATCAGGCCCAGCACGGCGACGCCGATGGCGGTGAACGCGGTGGTGTGCAGGGCGTCGATGAACGACGTGTTCGCGGCCGCGGTCACCTGGCCGACCGCCTCGGGCGGGACCGCGCCGGACTCGATCGCTCCGTAGGTGGAGGGCAGGTCCGACTGGGCCGCCTCGGGCAGCCGCGGGGCGGTGTCGGCGATCTGGGACCGGTAGGCCTGGGCCATGACGGTGCCGAGCACGGCCACACCGAGCGCCCCGCCGGTCTGGCGGAGGGTGTTGGCCAGCGCGGAGGCAACGCCGGCCTGGTCTTTGGGCGCCGAGGACATGAGGGTGTTCATCGCCGGCGGCATGAGGTTCGCCATGCCCATGCCGGTGATGAGGAACAGCCCGATGATGAGCCAGAGCGGCGTGTCGGCGTCGAAGACGAGCGCGGTGACCGTGAAGTTGGTGCCGACCAGGATCATCGCGACGATGCCGACGGTGCGGGCGCCGAACTGCTTCACCATGGTGTTGGAGAGCGGCGCGAAGACGAGCATTGCGGCGCCGAACGGCAGGAACAGCAGGCCGGTCTCCAGTGGCGTGTACCCCCGGAGCAGCTGGAGGTAGAACGTCATGAAGAACATCAGGCCCATCATCCCGAAGAAGGTGATCGTGATGATCGCAGAGGAGGCCGAGAAGCGTCGGTTCTTGAACAGCGACATGTCCAGGGAGGCGTGGGGGATGCGCCGCTCCCACAGGACGAAGCCGATCAGGACCGCCACGCCGAGCCCGATGGTGCCCCAGACCTCCATGCCGGTCCACGAGCCGGAGTCGCCGGCTTCGATGATGCCGTAGGTGAGGCTGACCAGGCCGACCATGGACAGGGTCATGCCGACCAGGTCGGGGCGCGTCTGGCGGCCCTTGGACTCGGGCGCGAGGAGGAGGATCGCGATGATGCCGAAGACGACGATCGGGACGTTGATGAGGAAGACCGAGCCCCACCAGAAGCGCTCCAGGAGCGCGCCGCCGACGATCGGGCCGATGGCGCCGCCGATGCCGACCGCGCCGGTCCAGATGCCGAGCGCCTTGGGGAACTCTTCGGTGGAGAAGATGGCGCGCAGCAGCGAGAGGGTCGAGGGCATCATGATCGCGGCGCCGGCGCCCATGAGGGCGCGGTACCAGATGAGTTCGTCGGGTGTGGAGGAGTAGGCCGACAGCAGTGAGGCGACGCCGAAGACGACCAGGCCGGCCAGGAGCATGCGTTTGCGGCCGATGCGGTCGCCGATGACGCCGGCGGCGAACAGGAGGCCCGCGAAGACGAGGGTGTAGGAGTTGATCATCCAGGCCAGTTCGCTCTGAGCGGCGCCCACGCCGTCGTTGGGGTCGGCGAGGGTCTTCATGGCGACGTTGAGCACGGTGTTGTCGAGGACGACGACGATGAGGCTGACGACCAGGACGCTGAGGACGGCCCACCGCCGCGGGTGGCCGGTGTCCTCGTCGATCGGGTCGGAACGGGTTTCAGTCACGGGGTTTCCATTCTGCGTATGGCTTTCGCTGCATGTGGTGTTGGGGAACAGCCTAGGTCATTACGAAACGGTACGGTACCGTATCGTAATACATGTCACACGGAGAGCCGCTCCTCGCACCGGCGGCGCCACAGCCGGTCTTTCCCAATTCCCGAACGCGGCACGAAGTGGTTGAATGGGCCACGTGGCCGCGAAATTTCCGTATGACGACCTCCAGTCCTTCCTCGCCGCGCTCGAAGCCGACGGCGAACTCAAGCGCGTGACCGCCGAAGCCGACCCCAACCTCGAGATCTCCGAGATCACCCAGCGCGTCATCCGCGACGGCGGACCCGCGCTGCTGTTCGAGAACCCCGCCGGCAGCGACATGCCGCTGGCGATCAACCTCTTCGGGACCCTCCCGCGCATGGCCAGAGCACTCGGCGTGCGCGACCTCGACGACATCGGCCACCGCATCGGCGAACTGGCCAAACCCGACCTCCCGGTCGGCTGGGCCGGCATCCGCGACGGCCTCGGCAAGCTCATGCAGCTCAAATCCGTGCCGCCCAAGCGCATCCGCAAGGCCCCGTGCCAGGAGGTCGTGCTCAAGGGCGACGACGTCGACCTCAACCTCCTGCCCGGACTCCAAGTATGGCCCGGAGACGGCGGGGTGTTCCACAACTTCGGGCTCACCCACACCAAACATCCCGAGACCGGAAAGCGCAACGTCGGCCTCTACCGGCTCCAGCAGCACGACGAGCGCACCCTCGGCCTGCACTGGCAGATCCACAAGAACTCCACCGGCCACTACGCCGAAGCCGAACGACGCGGCGAACGCCTCCCCATCGCCGTCGCCATCGGCCCCGACCCGGTCATGGCCTACGCCGCGACCGCGCCCCTGCCGCCCGACATCGACGAATACCTCTTCGCCGGATTCCTGCGCGGCGAGCGAGTCGACATGGTCGACTGCCTCACCGTGCCCCTCCAGGTCCCCGCCACCTCGCAGATCGTCCTCGAAGGCTGGGCCGAACCCGCAGAGCGCCTCCCCGAAGGCCCCTTCGGCGACCACACCGGCTTCTACACCCCCGTCGAGCCGTTCCCGGTCATGCACATCGAAGCGATGACCATGCGCCATAACCCGATCTACCACACGATCATCACCTCCGCCCCGCCCCAGGAGGACTACGGACTCGGCAAGGCCACCGAACGGATCTTCCTGCCGCTCATCAAGCTCATGATCCCCGAAGTCGTCGACTACGACATGCCCGACGCCGGAGGCTTCCACAACTGCGTCATCGTCTCCATCGACAAGAAATACCCCAAACACGCCCAGAAGGTGATGAGCGCCATCTGGGGCCTCCAACTCATGAGCCTCACCAAGCTCATCGTCGTCGTCGACGCCGACTGCGACGTCCACGACTACCGCGAAGTCGCCTGGCGGGCCCTCGGCAACGTCGACTACTCCCGCGACCTCCAGCTCACCGAAGGCCCCGTAGACCACCTCGACCACGCCTCGTACCACCAGTTCTGGGGCGGCAAGGCCGGCATCGACGCGACCGCGAAATGGCCCGAAGAGGGCTACACGCGAGGCTGGCCCGAACCGACGCGGATGAGCTCGGCGGTGAAAGCCACCGTCGACCGCCGCTGGAAAGAATACGGAATTGACTGACACAGCACCCAGACCGAACCCGGTCCGCGACTTCCTCAAACTCGTCGCCTTCGAGCACTCGATCTTCGCGCTGCCGTTCGCCTACCTCGCGACCCTCACCGCGATGGAACTCGCGGGCGACTACAGCTGGAGCGTCCTCGTCCTCGTCACCACCGCGATGGTCTCCGGCCGCACCCTCGCCATGGCCGCGAACCGCATCATCGACCGCCGCATCGACGCCCTGAACCCCCGGACCGCCGCCCGCGAACTGGTCACCGGCAAGGTCTCCCTGCGGACCGCCTACATCGGCTGCGCGGTCAGCCTCGTGGTCTTCCTGGTCTCGGCGGGCATGCTCAACGAACTGTGCCTGGCCCTCAGTCCCCTGGCCGTACTGCCCTTGATCGTCTACCCCTACGCCAAACGCTTCACCGACTACCCGCACGCCGTCCTCGGCCTGGCGCAGATGGTCGCCCCCGTCGGCGCCTGGCTCGCCGTCACCGGCACCTTCGAAGGCTCCGGCCCGGCGATGGTCCTCGGCCTCGCCGTCGGCCTGTGGATCGGCGGCTTCGACCTCATCTACGCCTGCCAGGACGTGGACGTCGACCGCCGCATCGGCGTGCGCTCGACCCCCGCCAAGTGGGGCGTCAAGGCCGCGCTGATCGCCTCCACCGCGACGCACGCGGTGGCGTGGGTGATGTTCGCCTGGTTCGGGGCGCTGGCCGGTTTCGGCCCGGCCTACTGGATCGGCCTGGTCGCGGTGGGCGCGGTCCTGATCTGGGAGCACCGCATCGTGGGGCCGCACGACCTGTCGAGGGCGAACCGGGCGTTCTTCACCGCCAACGGTTTCGTGGCGATCGGCCTGTTCGCGTTCGCCCTCTTCGACCTCGCCGTGCGGTAGCGCTCCGCGCGGCCCGGACACGATCCTGCGGGATTCGTGATTCCGAAGCGTCCGGGCGGACGCTCAGCGACGCTGGTACGAACTGCGCGATGAGGAGGAGGCACGATGGCCGATCCGGTGATGCTCACCGACCGCTCACGTCCGGCGATCCGCGTGGAGCGGCGCTACGACCATCCGATCGACCACGTGTGGCGGGCGGTGACCGGCGCCGAGCACCTTGCCCAGTGGTTCCCTGCGGAAGCGGAGTTCGAGCTGGAGGCGGGCGCCGACATCAGATTCGGCGCGCGGCAAGAGGAGGCGACCTCAGGGCGCGTGCTCGGTGTCGATCCGCCGAAGTTCCTGGCCTTCACCTGGGAAGGCGACCGGCTCGACTTCCGGCTGGTCGAAGAAGGCGACCAGACCGTCTTCGTCCTCACCCACCACTTCGACGACCGCGCCGGCGCCGCGAGCTTCGCGACCGGCTGGGAGATGTGCCTGGCGGCCCTCGGCAGCGTCCTCGACGGCGAGGAACCGGCCATGCCGGGGCCGAACTTCGAACGCCATGAGGAGCTCGCCGAGCGCTTCGGGCTCGGCGACCCCGAAGTGACTCGCACCGAAGTCGGATGGAGCGCCCGGTTCGAACGGCAGCTGATCTGCCCGGCGGAGACGGCCTGGGACCTGTTCTTCGGCGCCGACCCCGAGACCGGCGCACAGCGGCGAGCACCGGAAGTCGGCGAGGAGTTCCGCCCCACCCGGGGACCGGAGTCCCTGCGCGGCATCGTCACCGAAGTGGACGCGCCGCGGACCTTCGCATTCGACGTGGCCGAAGGCGATGTCGGCGACAAGGTGCGGCTGCGCCTCGGCGAAGGCACCGGCCACGGCGCCCGCCTCTTCCTCGAGGTGGACGGCGGCGACGAAACCCAACTCGATGCGGCCATCGAAGCCTGGGGCTCGGGAGCCGTCGCCCACGTGGCGCGTGAGGCCTCCCGGACGACCGGCGGATGATCGTCCATTATGACTTTAATCGGCACGAACATGAAAGCATTCCCACCCTAAGAGTGATGCCATTCCCCCCCAACCCGCGCCATCATTGACTCATAGCACGAACAACCCGAAATCGCAGACCAGTTCGATACGGGAGGTGAGCAATGACGGCGATTCTGAACCCCACCGAGGACCAGGCCGCGGCACTCCGCGCCGAGATCGAAGCCATCGCCGCGGCCTCCCGCCGCCGCGAGGCCGCGGCCCTCGAAGCCGTCATCGCCTACACCTCAGCCGGGCTCCACAAGACCTGCGACGGCTTCTCCGGCATCCGCGACTGGATCCGCGAATCCTTCGACTTCAACAAGGCCGTGGCCGGAGACCTCGCCTCCGTAGCCCGACTCGCCCCGAAGTTCAAGCGCCTCGCCGCGGCCGCACTCGACGGCACCGCCCGAATCGACGCCGTCGCCTATGCAATGCGCCGCCTCGAACGCGAAGGCCTCGCCGTCTACGCCCGAGTCCCTTACCAAGACGGACCAGTCGAAAGCCCCTACGACGACTCGGTGCGGTGCGACACCCCCGAAGCGCTCATTCGCGAATACTGCGCCCACGCGCCGTTCGGGGAGCTCTCCGGGCACTTCGACCGCATCTGCGCCGAACTGTTCGAAGAACGCGCCGTCCTCGACGACATGTCCCAACAGACCCTCGCCTGGCTCGAGATCCACGAGCGCTCCGACGGGATGTGGGACGTCGAAGGACGCCTGACCGCTGACACCGGCAAGATGTTCTCCAAGCTGCTGAAGACCGCCGTGCCGCCGCCGCGCAAAGACGACACCGACGAGGACGGCGCACTGCCTCCGGCCGCGAACCGGAACGCCGAAGCCCTGCACCAGATGATCGCCTCCTACGGTTCCGACCCGAACGCCCCCAAGCGGCACGGCCACACCGCGCTGCTGAACCTCACCTGCGACATCGACACCCTCCGGGGAGTCGCGACCGGCCGCGTCCCGATGCTCGACGGCCGCCCCGTCTCGGTGGCGAAGGCCCGGATGCTGGCCTGCGAGGCCGTAGTCATCCCATCGGTGTTCGACTACTCCACCGGCGAGGCGGTCGAGCTCGGCCGCCGCAAGCGCCTCCCCACGGTCGCCCTCCGCCACAAACTCGAACTCGAGCAGCCCGAAGGCTGCGCTTGGAGCGGATGCGGCGCACCGGTCGAATGGGCCGAGGCCCACCACCTCGAGCACTGGTCTAAGGTTACAAATTTACGGCCTGCATTTACCCTGGTCACAGGCTATTATATATCCGCAGCCCGCTGTATCTTAGTGCCTCAGATCACCGGTTTAGCCTCCGGGCGAGGAAGTCGCTGTCGAATATACATCTTGGCCTCCAAGCCTGTCCGCGACGCCCAGAAGCACACTTTTCACCTCGTGGCCGCCGGGATCCCAGGCCGCAGCCATCATCAGCCGGGTCCTTCAGTGCGGACTGGTCGTTCGGGAAGTGGCCCCGCCGGCGCACGGCCTGGCGGAACCGGGCGTTCATCGACTCGATCATGTTCGTCGTATAGACCACCCGGCGAATC
>NZ_BAAGXZ010000039.1:0-15112 GCF_054779575.1 Glycomyces halotolerans | reverse complement strand
CGACGGCCATGCCGGTGACCGCCAGTCTCCTACGCCTTCGATGTACTTGCATAATTCGATGTCCTTCGTTCTTCGTGGCCCCGGCCGCTCCAGCGGCCCTTGAAGGGGAGGTGCTATCGGGTGTGTCGACTCGCGCGAAAACAGTTTGTGGATCGTTTCAACCGGGAAGCGCTCCCAAACAGATATTGATAGTCTCCGATATTTTGATGTTCGCCGAGTTTCGGACGACATGTCAAGGTTCTCGCGAAAATTTCAGAAACTTTCAGGATGCAACCGCTTGTTGTGGCACAGCCGCTTCCGAGTACTGGGATCCGATGCATCGTCCGAAGCGGACGCGGTGCGGCCACGTCTGTGGCGAACGGCAGCGGACCGACTGAGCGGCCCGCCGCCGGGTAGGCGATCGCAACTGTTTCGACAGTGGTTCGTTCTCGCCGACGATGCGTTGTGCGGCATCCTGGTCCGTGCTCTGCGGGTGCCGACTATCCGATGGTGATCGTGCCGGTGGCCGCCACGTCGTTGACGATCGCGGTCAGCTCGACCTCGCCGTGCCGCCATGCCCGCAGTTCATTCGTCTCCGGGTCGAACCAGGCGTCGTAGCGCCACCAGTGCAGCGGCCCGGGCGGGTTCGTGCCGACGTAGAGATCGCGCGAGCCGGCCCATTCGACGCTCATCGGGTAGCCGACCGGCATCACCGTCTCGCCCTGGCTCAGGGAGGCGTCGATCTCGATCGTCTCGCCGGGCGACAGGCTCGCCGCTTCGATCGCGAGCGCGTCGACCTGCGGGCGGACCTGCGCTGAGAGCCACTGCTCCCCGTGTCCCCACCGCCAGGGCGACCCGGCCTCGTTCACTCCGAACTCGGTCCAGCCGATGAAGCCGCCCTCTGCTGCGGTGCCGTGCGGGGCCTTCCCGGAGTTGCCGTTCACCCAGTAGGCGACGCCGTCGGTGTGGTCGGCGGCGAAGTAGCCGGCGTGCGCTCCGATGTAGGCCGCCTCCTTGCCGCCGGCGGCCTCGAAGTCGCTGAGCCACCGCTCGACTACGGCGACCTCGAGCCGGTCGCCGAGCCGGCTGGCCTGCTGCGGGCTGGTGTCGTGCGGCGGCACGTGCGCGACCACCGCGACCGAGTGGATGTCGGGGTCGTCGGCGGCCTCGTCGAGCGCCCGGCGGAGCATGACGATCTGCTCCCAGCCGCCCTCGCCAATCGTCAGCCCGGAGGTGTCGAGCGTGACGAATCTGGTGCCGCCGTGGTCGAAGGTCCGGTAGGCGGGCCCGAAGGCCGCCGACCAGTCGTCGATGTCGCAGCCCATCACCTCGTGGTTGCCGGGCACGTAGACCCACTCCATCGCGTCGCCGAGCTCCTCGTCGAGGATCTGCTCGGCCAAGGCGAGGTCCTCGCTCTCGCACTCGTCGACCAGGTCGCCGTTGATGACGAGGAAGTCGGCCTCGGAGCCCTTGATCTCGGCCAGGGTTCGGCGGGCGGATTCGACGATGGGGCTGTCGGGGTTCTCGCCGACGAACTGGGCGTCGGACATGACCGCGAAGGTCCAGTCGGCGCCGTCGAGGTCGCCGGTGATGAGCGGGTCGGGCCGGTTCTCGTCGGCCGGCAGCTCGACGTCGGGCGCCACATGGGCGACGAGGTCCGAGATGGTGATCTCGCCGTGGTAGGACGCGGTCGGCCCGGTCTCGGCGACGTAGAAGCGGTAGACCTCGACGGGGTAGCTGGTGCCTTCGGGGACCTCGAATTCGACCCGGCGCCAGCCTTCCCATGTCAGATAGTCGCCGCGCAGGACGACATTGCTTCCGGTGGCGTCCTTGAGATGGAGTGAAGGCCATTCGCCGTTGCCCTGCGAGTGGATCCACATGCCGAACCGCTGCGGCTGGCCCTCTACCGGGATGCTGTCCGCGGGCCAGGCGTAGGCGGCGCGGGTGGCGGTGGACTGCGTGAAGTCGTAGCTCATGGTGAGCCCGTCGCCGTCGTGTCCGGTGCCGGGCGCGACCGATCCGGTGGCGCGGGCGGCCGAGAACGTCCACTGCTCGGCGTCGGCGAAGTCGCTGACGACCCGCTCGGTGAGTCCGACGGTGACCGCGAGGCTCGTGGTGTGGCGGCCGACGGTGAGCGTCACCGTTCCCGATCCGCTGTCGGTCTTCGCGGTGACGGTGTAGCCGCCGAGGCCGTCCGGGTCGATCGCGAACAGGCTCTCGTCGTATTCGAGTTCGACGTCGGCCGGGTCGATGGGCGCGGTGAAGCCCGCCGCGTCGGCGCCGATGAGCTGGAGCGCGGACGTCGCGCCCGCGCCGGGCAGGGACAGAAGCCGCTGCGAGGCCTCGATCTCGGCGAGCGGGCCGAGGACCGTCATCTCGACTGATCCGCTGGCCCGCCCGGACCGGGCGGTCACGGTGACGGTCCCGGAGTGGCGGCCGGCGTGGAAGACGGCGCCGGAATCGACGTGGCCCGACCACGACGGCGTGGTCCGCCAGCGCGGCGTGGCCTCTGCCGGCGCGTACGCGGCGTCGTGGGCGGCGGCCGACAGCTGACGGCTGAGTCCGGGGAAGACGCGGCTGTAGTCGGCCGGGGCGATCGCGCCGGGGTCGAACGGCGCCTGCGGTTCGACCGCGAAGCCGGTGGCCTTGCCGTCGCCCGCGGGGACGGTGAGCGCCAGGCCGTTGCCCACCGAGCGTTCATGGCCGTCGGAGGGGCTGTTGACGGCTATGAGCTCGTCGGTGCCGGGCGCGCGGGCGAGCAGGGAGGAGGAGCCGCCGCCGTCGAGATTCAGCGCGCTGTGGGCGCCCATCTCGTGGAGCTGCTCGGCGACCTCGTTCAGCGTGTAACCGCCGCTGGCGGCCTGGCGGCCGTCGAAGGTGACCACGTACATGGTCTGTCCGTCCTCGGAGAAGCCGACGGCGGTGCGCGGGTGGCGGGCCCGGTCGGTGTAGTCGACCACTTCGCCGTTCTCGATGAGGATCTGACGGCCCGAGACCGCGGTCTCGGGGACCGACCCGTCGGTGACGGGGGAGAAGTCGACGGCGACGCCGTCGCCGACGGCGAGCGCAGCGAGGGCTTCGGCACCGGTCTCGCGTCCGAAGAGGACGACAGCGTCGCCCGCGATGGCCCCCTCCTCAGGGGCGTCGGTCACGGCGGTGACGACGCCGTCGACCACGGTGACGGCCGTTCGATCGGCGGCGCCGTCGGTGACGCGGTCCAGGTCGGCGGTTCCCCACTCGGCCGTGTACAGGCCGATCCGGTCGGCCGGGAGCCTGGTCGTGTTGAGCCCGTGGAGGTCGAGCGTTCCGGTGTCCGTAGCGGCGGTGCCGCTGAAGCCGATCGCCTGGATCGAGCCCCGGCCCTCGGCGTCGAAGGCGACGGTGTTGGCGGTGCCGTTGTCGGCGGACTTGACCAGCTCGCCGCCTTCGATGACGACGCCTTCGGGGCCGCCGGTGTCGTTGATGTCGAAGAAGTCGGCGTTGAAGGCGAGGACGACGTCCTCATGGCCTTCGACCTGTTCGCGGATCGGCGCGGAGTCGGCGACCGAACCGGGGGAGAGGTACTCGGGCCGCACGTCGGCGGTGAGGTCGACGGTGGCGGCGTCGGCGCGCAGCCAGCCCTGGTCCTCCCACCGGTCGAACGACTCGAGGGCGATGCCGGGGGCGAGGACCGTGGTCTCGCTGTCGACGGTGATGGAGTCCGGGGTCGCGTCCTGGGCCGCGGCTGGGACTGAGAGGAGCGCCGCGAGCAATCCGGCAGCCGTGAGGATCCAGGGGGTCGTTCGCACGATGGGACCTAGCCTTCGGGTCGTCGGCCGCCGCTCTCGGGGCAGTACGGCGGGCCGCTGTTCGTCGTCCCCCACAAGATCTCATGCAAATACGCTTCGCGGAAAGGACAAAAGTTGGAAATATTCTCCAAATTCTGCGCGAATCCGATCTTGCCTGAGAAGGACTAGAGAAGCGGAGGGCCGGCGCCAAGCACCATGGGATTTATTCATGTCAATACATTGACTCCCGTTCGAGCTCGATATTAGCGTGAACATGCCCTGATGGCCGCGGCTTCGGCGAGCGAGCCGGCTCGACTGCCGCGTACCGACCCAATAGGAGGAGTGACCATGCAGGTCGCCCAGTTCCGAATCGCAGTCCGAAGAACCTCGAGCCTCTTTTTCGCCGCTGTCCTCGTCGCGGCACTGTACGTCGCCGTCGATGCGCGACCGGCCGAGGCGGCGCCCGGCACGTCGTTCACCAACCCGGTCGTCGATGTGCCCAACAGCGCCGACCCGACGCTCGTGCAGCACGAGGGCTTCTACTACTACGTCGCCACGACCTGGGCCTCCCAGGTGGTCATGCGCAAATCCCCGACGATCGCGGGCCTCACTGGAGCGCCCGAGCAGGTCGTGGTCGAGACCGGCGGTGACACGATGTGGGCCCCGCACCTGCAGATGATCGACGGCCGCTGGTACCTGTACTACTCGGTCGAGCAGGGCGACCTGCCGCGCCGCACCCACGTGGCCCGCAGCGCCGGCTCGGACCCGATGGGCCCCTACACGGTCATGGGCATCCTCGACCTGATGCCGAACAACGAATGGGCGATCGACGCGGCCCCGATGCACATCAACGGGGACCTCTACATGACCTTCTCGGCGTTCCACGCCGACGGACTGCAGTCCAACTACATCGCCCCCATGGCCAACCCCTGGACCGCCGCCGGCCACGGCAGTCGGATCTCGGCTCCGGTGCTGCCCTGGGAGACCCAGGATGGGGAGGTCAACGAGGGAACGTTCCCCCTGTACCGCAACGGCCGGACCTTCCTGACCTACTCGGCCAGCGCGTGCTGGGGCCCGAACTACAAGATCGGGATGCTCGAGTACACCGGCGGCGACCCGCTGCAGATGAGCTCCTGGTACAAGTTCCCGGACCCGATCTTCGAGCGCAACGACGCCGCTGGGGTGTACGGCCCGGCGCACCACTCGTTCTTCACCTCGCCGGACGGCACCGAGACGTGGATCGCCTACCACGCCAACGACTCGTCATCCGACGGCTGCGGCACGACCCGCACCACCCGCGTCCAGAAGATCTCGTTCAACGCCGACGGCACGCCGGACCTGGGCGTTCCGGTCTCGACCAACACGGTCCTGGCGGGACCGTCCGGCGAGTCCGGTCCGTCTTCGCAGCGGATCGTCAACCGCCACAGCGGTCTCTGCCTGGACGACTACAACTTCGTCACCGATCCGGGCGCGGAGGTGCGGCAGTGGACGTGCAACGGCGAGGCCGTGCAGGACTGGTACCTGAACGACCTCGGCAACGGCTACCACGTGATCAGCAACATCTACAGCAACCTGTGCCTCGACGACTACAACTTCGGGACCGAGCCCGGAGCGGAGGTGCGGCAGTGGACCTGCAACGGTGAGACGGTCCAGCAGTGGGAGGTCGTCGACGCCGGAGGCGGTTACGTCAATCTCGTCAACCGGTACAGCGGGCTGTGCCTGGACAACTACAATTGGGGCACCGAACCGGGCGCCGAAGTCCGACAGTGGACCTGCAACGGCAACGCCGTCCAGCAGTGGCAGCTCGCTTAGTCCCGCAGCCGCCGGCTAGGCACCGGTGGCTGTAGACCGGGCCGTGCCTGGGACCGAGCCGGGGGCGGCCGATGCCCCGCTCCCGGCTCGGAGACGTCGCCGGGCTCCGCGCGGCGGGGCCCCGGCGGCAGGGCCGGACGTCACCGGCCGTGGACGCCGCCGCAGCGCGGCGACGCGGCGATCTCCAAGGTCACCAATGATCGGCCCGGCAGGTCGACGGTCGTGCCGGAGCGGTTGAACCTCGAGTCGTCGACTTCCTCGAGCGAGTGCTCCTCGTCGGTCACGTACGTCGTGATGCAGGTGCCCGGCTTGACGCCGTCCAGCTCGAGGTCGACGCTCGCCTGCGAGTCGCGGTTGTTGATGAGGTTGACGACCCGGCTGCCGTCGGCATTCCGGTAGGCCGAGATCTTCAGCAGCGTCCCGCCGGTCCCGGCATCGACCCGGTAGGCGTCGGGGCGGACGAAGCGGCTGTAGGCCGCGGTGGCCCACAGGCGCTTGGAGACGTTGTAGTCCGCTCCGTCCAGCTGGATCGGCGCGGCGGTGTTGTCGAGCGAGGCGCCGAACCACGAGATGTAGGCGTTGACCTCGCCCTTCGCCATGGTGTCGTGGATGTGGTTGGCCAGCGCCAGTCCGGAGTTGCCGCCTCCGGCGTCCCAGGCGGGGTTGAACGTCTCGCTGGCCGACAGCGCGTACTCCGACATCCAGGTGGTCGCGTCGGTCGGGAGCGGGTGGTTCGAGGCCGACGCGTAGCTGTGCCCGGCGTGGATGTCGACCCATTGCGACGCCTCGGGGTCGGCTTCGATCGCCTCGGTGTAGCCGGTCTGCTCGTTCCAGCCGAAGGAGTCGCAGCACACCAGGTTCATGTCGAGCCCGGATTCGTCGATGGTCGGGCCCATGACCTGCACGAAATCGTTGATCTGCTCGTAGTCGAACCGCATGGACGCGTACGAGGTGGTGTAGTCGGGTTCGTTGGTGAACCCGATGTCGGTGATCTCGATGCCCTCCTGCTCGTAGAACTTCGCGTACTGGATCAGGTACTCGGCGTAGGCCCGACGCCAGTCCTGTTCGCAGTCGGTCCCGGGCAGGCCGCAGAGCTCGCCGCCGTTGGCGTCGTCGCCGTTGGTCTTCATGTATCCTGGCGCGCTCCAGGCGTCGGCGTAGAACCGGTCGACGCCGTACTCTTGCGCCTGCTGTGCCAACCAGACCTGACCGCCGTCGTAGCCGTCCCAGACGTACTGCGGTTCGGCGTCGGGTCCGCCCGGGTCTTCGGGCTGGATCGACTTCGTCTTGTCGTATTCGTCGTCGCTCGAGGAGCCGATGCCGAGCCTGAGGATGCTGAACCCGGCTCCGGTCTCGGGGTCGAGCAGCAGGTCGAGGACCTCTTGCTGGTGTTCGGGCGTGAGTCCGTTGAGTCCGTTCATGACCGCGGCGCGTTGGAACGCCTGGGAGAACCCGAAGCCGTCGATGCGCTGGTGGTCGGCGCCGAAGTCGACCGTGGCGGCGGCCTCGGGCGGGAGCTCGGTGTCCGGCGGGGGCTGGAGCATCGTGACGGTGACGTCGTCGATGTGGTAGGAGGCCGTCTCGCTGCCGCTCTCGACGTAGAACTGCATTTCGAAGGCCGGTTCGGGCGGCGTGTACTCGCCGGTGACGGTGGTCCAGCCGGTGTCGGTGACCGAAGGGGCCGAAGCGATCCGGCTCCAGGTGGTCTCTCCGGTGCTCTCGGGCACCGACTGCATGGTGAGCGCGATCGGCGCCTCCGCCTCGCCGTCGGCGAGTCGGACGCTGACTTCGAACCGGTAGACCGCCTGAGGTTCGAGGACGTCGAGGAGGTTGTGGGCCGGTCCGTGCCAGCCGGCGGTGCGGCCGGTGGTGAGCAGGCTGTACTCACCGGAGTGCGCTCGCGCCGCGGTGGCTTCGAGTTCGGCGCTGCCGCGGCTGATCCAGCCTTCGGTGGTGCCGCTCTCGAAGTCGCTGGTGAAGACGTCTTCCGGTGTCTGTGCCTGGCTCGGTGCCGCACTGGTGACGGTGGCCGCCAGGCCGACCAACCCCATGGCAGCAACCGCTTTCAATCCGGGTCGCATCTCGCCTCCGAGCTTCTTCGCTGAAAGTTTCGGACGATATTCCGATAGTTCAATGAATGTATCGGTGGCGCCGGTAGAGCGCAAGGGGTGGCGCCGTGCGCTCTTCTCGTCGCCTCCCCATCGCACTATCGCGCGGACCGGCCGCTCGCCCGCCCTGCCACGGCGCGCTATGGTGCTTCCGTGTTCGTAAAGATCTGCGGCCTGACCGAGCCCGAACATGTCGCCGCCGCAGTCGAGTCCGGCGCCGACGCGCTCGGATTCCTCCTGAGCCCCAGCCCTCGGCGAGTGACACCGGAACGCGCGCGCCACCTGGCCGCGACGGTCCCGTCGAGCGTGCTCACCGTCGGCGTGTTCGCCGGCGCACCGGTCGAGACCATCCGCAGGGAAGCCGAAGCCGCGGGCGTCAAGGCCGTCCAGCTGCACGGCGACTACCGGCGGCAGGACTTCGAAGCGCTGGAGGGCTTCCCGGCCGAGCGGGTCCGGGCGGTCCCGGCCGCCGCACTCGGCGACGCCGCCTTCGGCGCTTTCGGCGAGGACTACCTGATCGTCGACTCGCCGCGCCCGGGCTCAGGCCGGGCCTGGGACTGGAGCCGCCTGCAACCGCGCCCGGACGGCAGGTGGATGCTGGCCGGCGGCCTCGACCCGGACACCGTGGCCGACGCGATCGCTCAAGCCGCGCCCTGGGGCGTCGACGTCTCCTCCGGCGTCGAGGCGCGACGCGGGGTCAAGGACCCCGAACTCATCGCCCGGTTCGTAGCGAACGCCAAGGCCGCCGGCTGACACCGCGAGCTGTCCGGCAGCGCCGTGTCAGCGGTCGTGTCAGCGCCACGGCAGGGCCGTGACAGGCCGCCCCGCGACGGTGGACGCATGACGGAAACAGCGATCGCGGCCTCAGGGCTGCGGAAGACATTCGGGGACAGGACCGTCCTCGACGGCATCGACCTGGAGGTCCGAGCGGGCACGGTCTTCTCCCTGCTCGGCCCGAACGGCGCGGGAAAGACGACGACGGTCAACGTCCTCACCACGTTGATGCGGGCCGACGCCGGGACGGTACGCGTCGCCGGCCACGACGTCGCCACCGAGACCAAGGCGGTCCGCGCCGCGATCGGAGTCACCGGTCAGTTCGCGGCGGTCGACGAGCTCCTCACCGGCCGAGAGAACCTGCGGCTGATGGCCGACCTGAACGGCCTGAGCTCCGGCCAGTCCACACGGGCCATCGCCGAGCTCCTGGAACGGTTCGACCTCACCGAGTCGGCGCGGCAGCCGGTGTCCGCCTACTCAGGCGGCATGCGCCGCAAGCTCGACCTGGCCATGACCCTCATCGGCGACCCGAGGATCATCTTCCTGGACGAGCCGACGACCGGACTGGACCCGCGCAGCCGCCGCACGATGTGGAACATCGTCCGCGAGCTCGTGGCCGACGGCGTGACCGTCTTCCTCACCACCCAGTACCTCGAGGAGGCCGACCAGCTCGCCGACCGGATCGCGGTGCTCGACCAGGGCCGCCTGGTCGCCGAAGGCACCCCCGACGACCTCAAACGCCGGATCCCCGGAACGCACGTCCGGCTCCGGTTCACCACCGTCGCCGAACTCGACACGGCCGCGCGGATCTTTCCCGACGCCACGCGGGACGACGAAGCACTCGCTCTGCGAGTGCCCGGCGACCCTGGGACCAGATCCCTGCGAGCACTGCTGGACAGGCTCGACGAGTACTCACTCGATGCCGAGGAGTTCTCGGTGCGCACACCCGACCTCGACGACGTATTCCTCGCCCTGACCGGCCACACCACGGAGGCAGCGAAATGAGCGCCAAATCCCACTCGGCGGTGATGTTGCGCCGCAACTTCAAACACATCTCCCGCAACCCGACCTCGGTGTTCAACGCGGTCCTGATGCCGATCATCATCATGCTGATGTTCGTCTACATGTTCGGGGACGCCTTCGACGTCGGCGTCGACTACATCGACTACGCCACGCCCGGACTGATGCTCCTGGCCGTCTGCTACGGACTGGGAGCCACCGCGACGTCGGTCAACGCCGACATGACCAAAGGCATCATCAACCGGTTCAAAGTCATGGACGTCTCCCGCGGCGCGGTGCTGAACGGACACGTCGTCGCCGGAGTGCTGACCAACCTGCTCGCCATCGCGGCCCTCGTCGGGGTCGCCTTCCTGCTCGGATTCCGGCCCACGGCCGGTCCCCTCGACTGGCTCGGCGTGGCGGGCATCGTCGTGCTGCTCGCCGTCGCCGCCAACTGGTTCACCATCGCCCTGGGACTGTTCGCCAAGTCGCCGGAGACGGCGGGCATCGCCTCAGTGCCGCTGGTCATGCTGCCGTTCTTCAGCAGCGCGATCGTCCCGGCGGAGATGATGGGGCCGGGACTGCGGCAGTTCGCCGAGTACCAGCCGTTCACACCGATCATCGAGACCATCCGCGGCGTGCTGGCCGGCGCACCGGACACCGCCGATGCGATCACCGCGGTCGCCTGGTGCGTCGGTATCACCCTCGCCGGCTATCTGTGGGCGTCCTCCACGTTCAAGAAGCGAGCGTGACCGCTACCAGCTGATCCCAGCTCGCCTCCGCGCCCTCCCGAGCCGCCTCGGCGAACCCAGCGTCGCCGAGGCGGCTCCGCGCCTCCCGCTCGATGCGAGCCACGTCCGGGTTGGAACGATCCGGCAGTCCGAGCACGCCGGTGCTCGCCGCGAGCAGCCGCGCCGCCTGCCGCCAGTGCCCTTGGCGCAGTGCCAGATCCGCGACTCCGACGATCGCCTGCGCAAGCATCGGCGCGTACCCCGAAGCGGCCGCCGCGCGGCAGGCCGCGCCGTGGCGCTCACGGGCCTCGTCCAGATCGTCGGCGAGGTAGCCCAGCAGGTGGTCCGTCACCGAGCTCAAGTTCACCGCCTTGTCGCCCAGCATGGTCGTCGCGGCATCGAGCTGCCGGCGGGCCTCCTCGGCGTCGCCGCCCCAGCGGGCGAGCTCCGCCTTCGCCAATGCCAGCTCCGCCAGCGCGTCCCGCCAAGTGACCCGCTCGGCGAGCCGCTCCGCCTCGGCGATCGCGGCCGCGCACGCGTCCTCGTCGCCCACCAGCCAGTACAGCCGAGCCTGCCCCGACAGCATCCTGATCACGTCCTCGACGGCGCCGACCTCGGACACGACCGCGATCGCCTGTTCGTAGTACTCGCACGCGGCCTCGAACTCGCCGCGCGTGGCGATGCGGTCGGCCAGCTCGGTCAGGGCGAAGGAGATCCCGTACCGCTCGCCGATCGCCCGAAACTCCGCGAGCGCCCGCTCAAGGTATGCGTCCGCGTCCCGCCCTGCGTGGCCGAGCACCACCCGGGTCTTGCCGAGGTGCAGCCGGGCGAGCGCACGCACCCAGGGGTCCTCGTTGTCCAGCAGCGGTTCCCACGCGGGCAGGAACGAGCCCGGCTCCCGCACGATGCGCTCCAGCGGGACGACCAAGGCCAGCAGGGGATCGGCGGACCCGCTGCGCTCGGCGAACGAGAACGCCTTGTGGATCCACTCCGCCGCCTGGTGTTCGTCGGCCCGACCGGAGGTGGCGAACATCGAGATGATCGCGTACACCATCGCCCGGATCTCATCGCTGACCTCACCGGGTATCTCAGTGGCCGCGATGATCAGCTCGATGCCCTCGGCCCGGTGCCCGCTGAGCCACCAGTACCAGCCGGTGCCGGCCGCGAGACGCATCGCCTCCCGCGCCTCTCCGGCCGCTATCGCGCCGCGCATCGCGGAGATGAGGTTATGGCGCTCGGCATTGAGCACGGCGAGCCACCGCAACTGCTCCGCGTGGCGCAGCCGCGGCTCGGCGGTCTCGGCGAGCTCGGTGTAGTAGGCCAGGTGCGCCCGCCGCGCCAGGTCCGATTCACCGACCTCCTCGAGACGCTGGGCGGCGTACTCCTTGATCGTGCCGAGCATCCGGTACCGCGGCGCGATGTCGTCCTCGGCGACCAGCAGCGACTTCTCGGTCAGCGCCGTGAGCAGCTCGAGCACCTGCTCGGGCTCGACCGCGTCGCCGACGCAGACCCGCTCGGCCGCCTCCAGGCTCGCCCCGCCCGCGAACACCGAGAGTCTGCGCAGGACGGTCCGCTCGGCGTCGGTCAGCAGCTCCCAGCTCCAGTCGACCATCGCGCGCAGCGTCCTGTGCCGGGGCAGCGCGGTACGGCTGCCGCCGGTCAGCAGGCGGAACCGGTCGTCGAGTCGATCGGCGAACTGCTCGATGGACATGGTGCGGAGCCTGGCCGCGGCCAGCTCAATCGCCAGCGGCATCCCGTCCAGCGCCCGGCAGACGCGTGCCATGGTCGACAACGTCGGGGCGTCGACGACCAGGTCCATGCGTACCGCGCTCGCCCGGTCCCGCAGCAGACGAACCGCCGGCGCGGACGCGATCCCGCCCGACTCGACGTCCCCCTCCGGCAAGGCCAGTGGCATCACCCGCCACAGCGCCTCACCGGTGATGCCGAGCGGTTCACGGCTCGTCGCCAGGATCCGCAGCCGCCGGCATTCGCCGAGCACGCGATGGGCGAACGCCGCCGCCGACTCGATCACGTGCTCGCAGTTGTCCAGGATCAGCAGCGCCTCGCGTTCGCGGAGCGCGGCGATGAGCCGGTCTGTCGGCTCCATGTCGGGCGCCTCGCCGAGCAGCGCGTCCCGGAGCCCGAGCGAAGCGAGCGCCGGTTGCACCACGTCACCGTCGGCCCCGATGGCCGCCAGCTCCACGAGCCAGACCCCGTCCGGCAGGTCGCCGAGCAGCGTGCGAGCGGTCTCCGTGGCGAGCCGGGTCTTTCCCGCACCGCCCGGCCCGATCAGGGTGGTGAGCCGGTGCTCGGCGATGAGCTCCCGCAGCGCGGCGACGTCGGCATCCCTGCCGACGAAGCTGGTCAGCTCGGCGCGCAGGTTCGTCCTCGGAGGCGCTTCGCGCCCTCCCACCTCGCCGCGCAGCAGCGCGACGTGCAGCTCGGACAGCTCGGGCGAAGGATCGGCGCCCAGTTCGTCGGCCAAGGTCTCGCTCATGCGCCGGTACACGCGCAGTGCCTCCGTGTCGCGGCCGGCCGAGACGAGCGCCCGCATGAGCGCGGCGACCAGCCGCTCCCGCAGCGGATACCGGGCCACCATGTCGGTCAGTTCGGCGACCAGCTCCGCACCGTTGCCGACGCTGACCTCCGCCTCGAACCGGTCCTCCACGGCGGTCAAGTGCAGGCCCTCGAGCCGCGTCACCGCCGCGTCGAACGCCGCACTGCTCGACAGCCCGACATCCTGCATGGCCGCACCGCGCCACAACGCGAGTGCCTCGCGCAGCAGCCGTACCCGCTCAGGATCCTCGGCTCCGCGCGCCCGGTCGACGAGACGTTCGAACCGCACCGCGTCCACGGCGTCGGGCTCCACCGCCAGCCGATAACCGCCCCTCCGCCCCTCGACCGACGCTTCAGGCAGCGCCTTTCGCAGCCGGGAAACCAAGCGCTGCAAGGCATTGGTCGCATCTGACGGCGGGAGGTCGCCCCAAATCCAGTCGACGAGCACGGACTTCGTCACCACGTGACCCGGGGTGAGCGCGAGGGCGGTCAACAGGCCGCGCAAGCGGGCGCCCGGCACGTCGGCCAAGACGCCGTCATCCGTACGAACCTCGAATGGACCAAGTATCCCGACCTTCACGCAGCCGATCTTGCCACGTATGAACGGCGGGCCCCGACCGCGGACCCGGCCCGGAAACCGTCTGACGCTTGGCCAGGCGCAATCGATGAATTCCACGCCGCCGGGTCGTCATAACCGATGGAATCGTCGTGAGAGAGGAGACGCCATGGAAACCAGCGCCGCACCCGCTACCTTCGTGCTCATCCACGGCGGCGGGAGCAGCTCATGGGACTGGCACCTTGTCGAACCGGAGCTGCGCGCGCTCGGCCACGAGGTGATCGCGGTCGACCTGCCGATCGAGGAAGAAGCCAACGGCATCTCGGAATACGCCGATGCGGTCGTCGCCGAGTGCGCCGGACGTCCGCGCCTGGCGGTCGTGGGCCATTCCTTCGGCGGGCTCGTGGCACCGGTGGTCTGCTCGCGCACCGACACCGACCTGCTGGTGTTCCTGTCCGGGATGATCCCGAAGCCGAGGGAGAGCCCGGGCGAGTGGTGGAGCGCCACCGGGCATGACGACCTCGGCATCACCTTCGACTCCCCCCAGCAGGAGATCGAGGTCTTCTACAACGGGGTCCCCGACGAACTGGTCGAGGCGTCATTCGACCACGTCCGGAATCAAGGCGGCGGCAAATGGGACGAGCCGTCCCCTCTCAAGGAGTGGCCCGACGTCCCGACCCGGTACCTGGTCTGCCGGGACGACCGCTTCTTCCCGCCGGACTTCGCCCGCGCCCACGTCGCCGAACGCCTCGGCATCGCCGGGGACGAGATCGACGGCGGGCACATGGTCGCGCTGGCACGACCGCGGGAGCTGGCGGAGCGGCTGCACCGGATCTGGAACGAATCGCGCGACTCTGCCGGCGCGTAAACCGGCCCGAGCGGCGCGGGACACCCGCCCGACCATGTGGTCGGTTCCGGTGTCGGCGTGAGACCGTCGGCGGGCGCCCCTGCTGTACATCGGAGGACTCTCGTGGTCGATTATTGCGGCCGAACGCTTTTTTCAGCAATCTGGAGCGCCCGGATCGCCGCCGAGGGAACGGAGCCCAGGTGGATACGAGGAAGCCTCCTACCGCATCCGGTTGCAGCGAACCGTTGCGGTAGGAGGCTTCCTCGTTCCTGTGGCGGTCTATCCCGCGTAGGTCTCGAATTCGGCGACCCTCGGGGTGCCGCTCGAGCTGGTGATGTGGAAGCTGATCTTGCGGAGCGTGGTCGGCGAGAAGCTGATGACGCCCGCGCCGCTGCCGGAGGCGAGGACCTCGCCGGTGTCGTGGTCGACGACCTGCCAAGACCCGATGTTGCCTTCGGCGCCCGCCGCCTCGCGGATGTTGATCGAGCCGATCGTGAGTTCGGAGTCCCACTTGATCGAGATGCGGCCGGTCGAGCCGGACGGCGACCAGTAGGTGCCCATGTCGCCGTCGCGGACGTTGCCGTAGCTGGTGCCGCTGGCCTTGCTCGATCCGTCGGAGCCCGCGCCGATGCTGAGGTTGGTGCCGCCGGGCTCGGTCGGGTTGTCCGTCGGGTCCTCAGTAGGCTCGTCGGTCGGCTCTTCCGTCGGGTCCTCGGTCGGGTCCGGGGAAGGCGGTTGTGCGGAGCAGTTGCCGTCGGATTCGCGCAGTCCCTTGCCGGCTCCGGCGGTCTGGTCGACGACCTGCGGTACGCAGCCGGCGTCGTCGAGATCGAAGGAGTAGGGAATGTCGACCGAGGTCGTGGACTGCGGGTTCGGGCCGGCCGGATGGTTGTCGCTGCCGTCGCTCGACCAGGTCACGTTGTCGTAGATATTGCCGGTCACCTCCCAGTAGCCCATGTCGTCGGTGTAGAAGGTGCCCAGCA
>NZ_BAAGXZ010000038.1:0-16695 GCF_054779575.1 Glycomyces halotolerans | reverse complement strand
CCGCGCCCTCTTTCCTGGTGGCGCAGGTGATGATGGTGGCGTCCATGTCGATCACGGACCAGCCGGTCAACGTCTTGCCCGCGATCGCGACCCAGGGAAACCCCTGGTCAGCCGCGGCCAGCAGGGCCCATACGCGGGAGCGGACCCGCGAGCGGGCCCGGGCGAGACGTCGATACGCCCTCGCGTCCAGTCCGGCCAGCAGGCGCCGCATGGTCGAGTCCGATCCGCCCGAGAGCCCCAGCGGCCGGTGATGCTCGGTCAGACGCTCGGCGTCGGACAGATTCTGCGCGCCCAAAACAATCGCAATCACCAATTGCACCAGCACGATGCTCCGATCCAGCCAGCCGCGACCTGCCGAGGTCGGCAGCGCCTTGGCGAGTTCGCCGGTCAGGCCGATCCGGTCGGCGAGGCGGCGCAGCAGCACTACGCCTGCGTGTCCGACCAGGCCCTTGCCGTCAGCGGCCACGTTCAGGCCCCGATCCCATCCGATACCCTTCACCTGAAAGGTGCTCCTTCAACCCGCGTTCTTGTGTACTAAGCACACGCATTTTCGCAGGTGAACGGGCACCTTTCTTCGTCGGGTTCCATCAAGGACGTTGGGACGCAGAATAGCTGAGGCTAGAGACCCTGTGGTCTGAAGCGGTGATACATGATGGCGAGTCGTGCCCGAACTCAGCCAAGCGCCGCACGGTGAACCTCGAGGCGATGAACGATGATCGCGGCGACCTGCTTTGGATCTCAGGGGCGATCTGCGGCCCGCTCCACGAAAACGCCGCAGCGACGGTCTCCCTTCTGCCGGGTCCGCTGCGTGAGGCGGCTTGTCTGCCGTGGGTTGCAAGGGCTGCCGAGGGCTCGACGGCCAGGTCGGGGTCGCGCCGTTGTGGGTACTGGCTGACCGAAGCGGCAGAACGAGGGCAACCGGCTCCACGCCCGACTATGCGCACTCGGTGAGTGGGCTTTCGCCCCCGCTGGCCGTGACCGATCGAACCACAGTGACGTTGTTACTGAATTGTTATCAACATGGCAGTGAGAGTTCGGTCGGTGACGTTGCGTTCGCTGCTGCGGGTGATGTCCGATTTGCTCGTTGTGCTGGGGCTTCGATGGGACGGCGACGGTTTCGCAGGGTGTATCGCAACGGGGGCGATAGTGCCGTGAGGGGCGACTTCGAGATGCGTAAATATCCGATATGTCGTTTCTGATTTTGGTGGTGACGCTGTGGAAGCGCTTGACGGCGCCGCTGCGGTTCGCTAACTTACTCCCGGTTCGACAGTCCCCACTGGTCGAGCCGTGCCCGTGTCGTCAATTGAAAAGGCCCCTTGTGCTCAGTCACCCCCTGCCGCCCCGCTCGCGAGGGTCGAGCCGCAGTGCCGCCCGCGTTGCTGTTCTCGCTCTTATCGCTTCCTGTGGTCTCATAGCCGGTTCGGTGCCCGCCAAGGCGCAGGCTTGCACGAGCAGCTCGGTGACTGACTTCAACGGTGACGGGCACGCCGATGTCGTGATCGGCGACCCGGATGCGACCGTCGGCTCCGCGGAACGGGCCGGGCGGGTCCACATCGCATACGGCGACGGCACAGGGACCGGAACAGTCACACAGACCGTGTCGCAGGAGGACATCACCGGCAACGACAACGCCGCCGGCGATCGGTTCGGCTTTTCCATGGCCGCGGTTGACTGGAACGAAGACGGCTGCAGTGACTTGCTGGTGGGAGTACCGTTTGAAGACTGGTCTCAGGACTCCAAAGTCGATGCCGGTGTGATCATTCTTGTTCCCGGATCGCCGTTCGGTCTCAACACCGCGGCCGTCGACATCTGGGCGCAAAGTGCATTCGGCACTGGTGCGGGCGCCGAGGCCGGTGACCGGTTCGGCTACAGCCTCGCCGCAGGGAACAGGGCGAACGGGACACCGTTTCTTGTGGCGGGCGCCCCTGGCGAATCAGTCGGCACAGTGGCCGAGGCCGGGATGCTCGTCTACGCCAATCCGAGCGGCGCGGTGCACATCCATCAAGATTCCACCGGCGTGCCAGGCGTAGTGGAGGCCGGTGACCTCTACGGTTATTCATTGGCGGCCTCACCGTCTGGATTCACCGTCGGCGCGCCAGGCGAGGCGATTGGACCGCTCGAATACGCGGGCACCGTCCACACGTTCGACCACAACAGCGCATCCACAGTGCCGTCTGTTATCGGCGGTGTTGATCAGGATTCGCCTGGAATATCCGGTGTGGCCGAGGAAGGCGATATGCTCGGCCACGCTGTAGCGATGGTCGACTACCTTCCCGTGCTCAGCTCGCCGTTTAATCCATCGACATTGGTCGTGGCTTCGTCTCCTGGCGAGGACGGTGTGGTCTCTGACCCCAATGCCGGTGTGGATCAGGGCAGTGTCTATGTGTTCGAGGCCGAGGATTCCTTGACGCAAAGGACCGTGTTCAGTCAAGGCTCGACCGGTGTGGCCGGGTCGCGCGAAGACGGTGACTTCTTTGGAGGTGCCTTGGCGGTGGTCAATCGGACGCCAGACCGACAAGGCGTTTCGTGGGACGACCTGCTATTGGCCGTGGGGGCGCCAGGCGAGGACACGGACGACGAAGCACTGATGGGGCGCGGCCTAGTGCAGGGGTTCTCCATGGTGGGCGAGCCCGGCGATCACGACTTCGCGGTCGACGGCGCGCTTGAGGGAGCCGGCATCACCTCGGAATCCGGGGCTCGTCTGGGTACTTCGGTCCATGCCACGGCCGATTACCTATATATCGCTGACGCTTGGTCGTCGAGCCCCGGCGTCTACGGCATCCCCTGGGACAACATCGTCGCCGACGGCGCGGACCTGGTCGTGGTCTACAAGCCTGCCGACTTCGGTCTAAGCGATGCCGATGTCGCCTCGTTCGGAGCGGCCCTGGCATGAGTGATCTCGAATATTGGCCCCCGTCCGTCCCGGCCCATGGAAGGTCGACCCGCATGGAGTTCGCAGCTGGTTATGGAAGACGCCGGTTGTTGGCTGTCGCCGGAGTGATGGTGCTGGCGGTGGCAGGTTTGGCGACTGCCTCTTCACCGGCGCAAGCGCAGGCATGCACCGGCGGCACGGACTCCGACTTCGATGGCGACGGGAGCGCCGACCTGGCCATCGGTGACCCGGACGCGACGGTGGCGGGCGCTGCCCGTTCGGGTGCGGTCCACATCGCCTACGCCGACGGGCGAACGCAGTCAGTTACACAGCGCAACGTCGCCGACAACGATGCCGCTGCCGGGGACCGGTTCGGCTACTCGCTGGCATCGACCGATTGGAATGGGGACGGCTGCGCGGACCTGTTCGTAGGCGTCCCGTTCGAGGACTGGAGCAACAATACGCTCGCCGACGCCGGGATTGTGGTGTTCATTCCAGGCTCGCCCAATGGGTTGGACGTCACGAGCGCCGACTCATTGGGGCAAGGGGCATTCGGTACCAGTGCGGGCTCGGAGACGGGGGACCGGTTCGGGTTCAGCCTGGCCGCCGGGACACAGGCTGCTGGGTTGCCGTACTTGGTAGCCGGTGCTCCGGGCGAGTCGATCGGGACGGTCACCGACGCCGGCGCGGTGGTCTACGCGACCCCGGACGCAGCGGTGAATGTGCACCAGAACTCGACCGGCGTTCCCGGATCTGCCGAAACCGGCGACGGGTACGGATACTCGGTGGCCGCTTCGGGCATGGCGTTCGCGATCGGAGCGCCCGGAGAGGCCATAGGCGCCGACGACTACGCTGGCGCGGCACATGTGTTCGCCCACAACCACGCGGGCTCGGTCCCACCCTGCATCGGCGATATCCAACAGGACGCGCCCGGAGTCTCCGGGGGCACTGAGGTTGGCGACATGATGGGCTACTCGCTGGCAATGGTGGATTACATCCCGCCAGGCGGTGGCAGTACCGCCACCATGGTGACCATCAGCGCTCCGGGTGAGGAACCCGTTGGCGGTGAGGACCTCGACAGCGGCTGGGTGTTCGAGTTCGACATCGAACAATCGGCCAGCCAACGTGCCGCGTTCCACCCAGACTCCACTGGTGTTGACGGTGAACGCGACCATGGTGACTTCTTCGGCTCGACGCTGACGGCGGTGAACCGGACGCCGAGCCAGGCTGTCGATTGGGACGATCTGCTCGTTGCCGTCGGCAGCCCGGGCGAGGACATCGCAGGCGAGGGTCTGAGCGACCGCGGCACCGTGCAAGTGTTCTCCTTGATCGGTGCTCCGGGCGACCACGATGTCAACGCCATGCCCGAACTGGAGAGTGCTGGAGTCGACCGGCAGGCAGGCACGCGGCTCGGCTCCTCGATGCAGGCCACGGCCACCCATCTGTTCATCGCCGACCCGTGGTCGACCAGCCCTGCCGTATACGGCATCCCGTGGGACAACCTCACCGCAGGCGCCACCGACCCGCACCTCGTCTACACCCCAGCCGACTTCGACCTGACCGACATCGGTACCGGATCGTTCGGGGCGTCTCTGGCATGAACGGCACCCGCAACAGCAACCGACACCCCCGCGCCCCGAAGAGTAGAAGGACTCTGATGCGAAGCGAACCCCTCGGCCCTCGAGCGAAGCTGCTCGGCGTCGCGGCCCTGGCCGCGATCGTGACCGCCGGCTTGATCACCTGGCCCTGGAACAGCGAGCAGGCGCCCACCGCTCAGGCCCAAGAAGATCCTGGGGCCGAGACCGACGGTGTCGCGCCCTCAGAGGCCGAAGCCCTCGCCGAAGCCGAAGCTTCCGGTCAGCAGGTTGAGGTGCTCAGTCTGCGGTCGGAGCAGCGGGACGTGTGGGCGCAGCCGGACGGGTCGTTCGTGGCGAATGAGTATGCCGGGCCTGTGCGCACCATGATTGACGGCGTCTGGGTCGATATAGACCCGACATTGGAGGTATCCGATGACGGATCGATCGCGCCGCGGGCGGCGACGGTGCAGTTGCGGTTTTCGGCTGGCGGCTCTGAACCGATGGTGACGGTCGCCAAGAACGGTCACGTGATGACGCTCGATTGGCCTGGGGATCTGCCTGCTCCGGTGCTGGATGGTGATACCGCCGTCTACGCTGAGGTGCTCCCGGAGGTGGATCTGCGGGTGACGGCGTTGGAGAGCGGCTTCACGCACACGCTAGTGGTCAAGTCCGCTGAGGCTGCGGCTAATCCAGGGCTTGCTGATATCGACTGGCCGGTGACCGTAGACGGTTCGGCGGTGGAGACCACTCCTGAGGGCGGCGTGGCGGTCGTTGATGTCGATACGCTGGATGCGTGGATCGGGGCGGATTCACCGACAATGTGGGATTCCTCGGGGGTTGCTGAAGCGGCCGAGACGATCCCGTCGGTCGGGGCGATGGACCTGTCGGACCCGGCGACCGCGCAGGATCTCGCCGCCGAGTTCGGGCGGCAGGCCGAGGTTGGTATCAGCGGTGTGGGATCTTCGATTGTGCTGACCCCTGACCAACAACTTCTGACTGGCGACGACACGGTATATCCGGTCTACATCGACCCGGTTTACAGCGATGAGCTGCGGACGGCGTGGGCGATGATCGCATCGGATTACCCGAACGAGGAGTATTGGAAATGGTCGAACGGCTCCCATGGGGAAGGCGTCGGGACCTACAACAGCGGGTCGACGAAGAAGCGGCAATTCTTCCGGGTCCCGACTTCCCTCTACAAGGGTAAGGACATCCTCTCGGCCGAGTTCGCGGTGACCGTCCGCTACAACTGGTACCACGACAACCACGAGACCGGCTACGACATCTACCTGGACAAGGTCTCAGGGTTTTCCTCGTCGCTGAACTGGAACAACAAGCCCGGCTATTCGAACATCACGAGAGCTGACGCCCCGGCCGCCACCGGCGACGAGTGCTCGACACCGTCGAACAACTCCGCACATGCGATGGAGTGGGGCATTACCTCGACGGTCCAAAGCGCGGCCGACTCTGGCAAGTCGACGCTGTCGTTCCAGGTCCGCAACTGGTCTGAGACGATCTCGGAGCGGTGGATCCGCATCTGCAACAACGCGCACCTGCGGGTGCACTACAACACCCCGCCAGATCAGCCGGACACGGGCGACATGTACTCCACCCCGGGCCCGGCGTGCACCTACACCATCAGCGCCGACTCGTATGTGAATGAGTGGCCAGTCTTGCACGCGACCGGAACCGATGCCGACAAGGACCAGGTGCGGATGCGGTTCAAGCTGGTGTGGGGTGCCAATGACGCGAACACGTGGACCTCGCCGTGGTCGTCGTATAAAGCCTCGGGATCGGAGTTCAAGTTCGACTTGTCCACGGCCTCCGGACTTCCGGCTTTGCCGGAGGGCGAGCCGATCGGGTGGATAGCGCAGACTCATGACGGCGAAGCGTATTCCTCGTGGTCGTGGGTCGGCGCTCCGGCACGGTGCCGGTTCACCTATGACGCAACCGTGCCCTCGCCGCCAAGCGTGTCCAGCAGCGACTTCCCCATCGGTATAGGTGGCGAGCCGGATCCGATTGTGCCGATGGTCGGCGAGCTCGGAGAGTTGACCTTGTCGACGGTCGATGACGACATCACCGCCTACAAGGTCGACTTCAACAAAGATGACGAGGGCCCGCGGACGATCGATTTGAACACGATGGGCGCTGATGCGGTGGCGGAGTTCTTGCCGACCGTGCCCGGCCGCCAGGTGGCGACCGTGGTCGCGGTCGACGCTGCGGGGAACTCGGCTTCGAACTCGTACTCCTTCCGGGTCGCAGCCGCCGATCCGGCCGGAGTCTGGGCCCTTGGCGATCCCGCAGGGGCCGGCGAAGCGGAGGATCTTGACGGGGCGAACCCGGGCACACCCGGCTCCGGGGTCACCTTCGGCGTCGACGGCCCCGGCACCATGACCGCTGCTGCCTTCGATGGCACTGAAGAGGCCTTCATATCGACCGATGGCTACGACATCGCACCGACCGGGCAAGGCGCGGCGATCGCGGCATGGGCGAAGATCGACGAACTTTCCAGTGACGGCGTGATCGCCTCGATCGACGGAGGGGTCGGCGAGGCGGGGATGTCCCTGGGTTACCGGTCGACTTCGGACACCAGCGGTACTTGGGTGCTGTCCATGCCGGATATGCCTATGGCCGCCTTTACCGCTTGGGAAGCGACCGGTGGCACGGTCACCACCGCCAATCAGAGCGAATGGGTGCATCTGGTCGGGGTTTGGAACGACTACACCGGGCAGATGCGGCTGTACTTGAACGGTGCCGAGGTCGCATCGGCCGATCGGGAGACGAGCTGGTGGGGCGACGGCACCGTTCAGATCGGTCGAGCGAACATCGGCGGGCACTGGGACGGCCACTTCGCCGGCTCGATCGCTGATGTCCGGGTCTTCGACCGCGTGGTGCCCCCGGGCGAAGCCGAAGAGTTGGGCTGGCAGGTCGCCGTCCGCTCCGGTTACTGGCAATTCAACACCGTCGGCGACGAAGGCTCCCCTGAATACGACAACGCTGATCTCGATGCCGTCCTGTCCGGTGGTGCCTCGATCAACTCCGGCCCCGAATACGACGAGTTCGGATTCCCGATCACCGATGCCCCGATGCCACTGACAGGTTCGGGGGACCTGATGCTCGATGGAACCGATGGCTACGCGGCGGTCGCCAACCCCGTCGTGGACACGGCGCGGTCATTCACACTGACGGCCCGTGTCCGGTTGGAGACCGCGGCACCGAGCAGTTCCATGACCGCGCTGTCGATCCCCGGGTCGAATGCGGCCGCGATCGAGGTCGGCTACAACGCCGGGACGGGCAAGTGGGAACTTCGCATGGCCAAGTCCGACGAAACCGCGGCCGAGACGGTCGCCGTCTCTAGCAACATCGACCCGACGAACGCCTCTCAGGGCCAACTCATCGCAGTGGTTTTCGACGGCATCACCGGCCAAGCACGCCTGTATGTCGATGGCACCGCCTCGGAGGCGCTCTCCGAGCCGCTCCTGTCCACCTGGACGGCTACCGGAGGCCTGCAGGTTGGCCGCGGCTTTGCCGCAGGAACCCATGGCGGCTACTTCGCCGGTGTGATCGACGAAGTCCGCGCCTATAGCGGCGTCCTCCACGACACCGTCATCGCGCAACTGTCCCTGGCCACTTCCGACGAACGCCCCGAGCTCTAGCCCTACGCCCCTGAATTCCCGGGAAGGAACAGGAGACGCCATGTCTGCCCCAGCCCTGCACCCGCTGGATGCCCGATCGCACCTGGCCCAGGCGCGCCGTCGCTTCGCCGTGCTCATGGCAGCGATGTCGCTGCTGTCGGCCTTTGCCATCGGCGGTCTCGACCTGCCTTATCTGGCGGAGACTCCTGTCCATCCGGGGTTCGGCGACCCAGCCGAAGGCCGAGATGGGGAAGTCGAGGCACGCGAGCACAATGACTTGGCGGCCGAGGCTCCAGTCGAAGCGACGTGGCCCGAAGCGGATGTGCGTCAATTTGACTTGACTTCAGGATCCGACTCGGCGACGTTGGGCGGACTTCCGGTCACGGTGGCCCGCGTCGATGAGGGCAGTCCCGACCACGTGGAGGTGGGCCTCCTGCCTGCCGCGGATGCCGATACGGCCGGAGTCTCAGGGGTGCTGCTGGCAGTGGCCGGTGACGGCGGTGAGGTCGAGGTCGCGATCGACTACGAGACCATGGCCGCTTACTACGGCGGTTCCTACGGTGCCCGACTCACGGCCTGGCATTTGCCGGACTGCTTTGCCGACACCGGCAAGGACTGTGCCGGCAGTGCAAGGCACGTCGAGGGAGCCAACAACGGCGAAGCGCAGACGTTGACGTTCGTTGTCGACACCGATGAGGGACACCGAGGCGGAGGCAGCGTTCCAGTCGCTTCTGCGGGCCATGGAATGGTCCCGACTTCGTCGCAAGCCTCGGCGCAGACTGCGTCGGGTTCGTCGACGACGGTGATGGCTGTCGCCGCAGGGGAGTCCTCGGAGCAGGGTGACTACACCGCGACCGCGCTCGCGCCGTCGTCAGAGTGGTCGCATGGGGGATCTTCTGGGGCGTTCCAATGGTCGTACGCGATCGAGACCCCGCCGGTGATCGGCGGCCTGGCCCCGGACATCACCCTCGGTTACTCCTCGCAGACCTCTGATGGCCGGACGGCGGCGACGAACAACCAGGGTTCATGGATCGGCGAGGGCTTCACCTACGAACCGGGCTATATCGAGCGGTCCTACCAGTCCTGCGCCGACGATGGCCACGATGGCGTAGCCGGTGCCGGCGACCAGTGCTGGGCGTGGGATAACGCCTCCATCGTCTTGAGCGGTGCGTCTGGGGATCTGGTCAAAGACGGCGACACCTGGCGCATCTCGGGCGACGACGGATCCAAGGTCGAGCGGCTCACCGGCGCCGGCAACGGCGACAACAACGGCGAGTACTGGAAGGTCACCACCGTCGACGGCACCCAGTACTACTTCGGCCGTCACAAGCTCCCCGGGTATGGCTCCGGTGACCCGACCACGAACTCGACCTGGACCGTCCCGGTCTTCGGCGACGACACCGGCGAGCCCTGCTACGACTCGACGTTCGCCGAGGCCCACTGCGACCAGGCCTGGCGGTGGAATCTCGACTACGTGGTCGACCCGACGGGCGCGGCCATGGCCTACTACTACACCGAAGAGATCAACCACTACGCCAGGCACGGCGACACCACCGTCAACGGTGACCGCTATACCCGCGGCGGCTACCTCAAACGTATCGAATACGGACTCCGCGAGGACGATCCGTATGCGACCGCGCCGGCCCGCGTCATGTTCACCGTCGCCGAACGCTGCATCGAGTACGACTCATCGGACGACTGCTCGGCCTCGGCGCTGAACGACGATACCGCCTCCGATTGGCCCGACGTCCCGTGGGACCGCCACTGCGACTCCGGCGCCGAATGCCAAGCCAACCAATCGAGCCCGACATTCTGGACCCGCAAACGCCTGACCGGCATCACCACCCAGGTCCATGACGGCAGCGCGTACGCTCCCGTGGATTCGTGGCAGCTGACGCACTCATTCGTCTCCAACGGCGACCTCACCCGCACCCTGTGGCTGGACTCGATCACCCGCACCGGCAAGGCCGGAAGTGGCCCGGACATCACGCTGCCGCCGACGACACTGCTGCCGGTACAGAAGGAGAACCGGGTCGACCAGACCGGTGACAACATCTCCCCGCTCATCCGGTCACGACTGGCCACGGTCTACACCGACACCGGCGGACAGATCGATGTCGTCTATTCGAGTGAAGACTGCACCACGACCGACACCCCGACACCGTCATCGAACGGGCGGCGCTGCTTCCCGGTCATCTGGCAGCCAGCCTCGAAGGACGACGACATCACCGACTGGTTCCACAAATACGTGGTCACCGAGGTCACCGTCTCTGACCGCACCGGCGAAAGCCCGGACCAGGTCACCCGCTATCAGTACTCGGATCCCGCTTGGCGGCACACCCAGTACAAGGGCATCGGCGACGAAGACAACCTCACCTGGGCCGACTGGCGCGGCTACGGCACCGTCACCACCATCGGCGCCCCGGACACCACTCTGGAGACCAAGCAGGTGACGAACTATTACCAGGGCATGCACGGTGACGACAACGGCGCAGGCGGCACCCGCTCGGTCACACTGACCGACGCACTCGGGTACACCCACACCGACTACGACGAACTGTCCGGCCGCGTCCTGGACTCCATCGCCTACAACGACGGACAGGTCCTCGCCAAGACCTCCAACAACTACTGGCGACATGTCACCGCAACCGATGCCCACGACTGGGGCGAGATCACCGCGGCATTCGTTCGCGACAACACCACCCGCACCGCACAGCTCAAGGCCGACGGGACCTGGCGCACCACGACCTCGGACTCGGACTGGGACAACACCTACGGCCTGATCACCAGCACAGACGACTTCGGCGACGACACCACGGCGGCCGACAACCGGTGCACCCGCTACGAATACGCTCATAACACCGGCGACTGGCTGATCGATTACACCAAACGCATTGAGACCGTCGCCGTCAAGTGCTCGGCCACCCCGGAACGTGCCACCGACGTCATTTCCGATATCCGCACCCACTACGACGACGGTGCCTTCGGTACAGCGCCCGTCAAGGGCCTCATGACCGCGGTCGAGACGATCGCTTCCCACGACGGGGCCAACGCTGACTACGTGACGACCGCCGAGACCACCTACGACCACTACGGTCGCGCCCTGACCGTCACCGACGCGGCAGGGCACACCACGACCACCGCCTACACCGACCAGACCGGACGCAACACCGGACAGACCATCACGAATCCACTCGGCCACGTCTCCTCGATCTCCTACGAGCCGCTCCGGCACCTCCAAGTGGCCACCACCGACGCGAACGGCAAAACCACCGAACTGGCCTACGATGCGCTCGGGCGCCTGACCAAGGCATGGATGCCGTTCCAGAACCCCGACTCGGACTCCTCGAACCCCTACCTGCGGTTCAGTTACTCGGTGACGGATACCGCTCCGGTGGCCGTGACCACCGAACAACTCGAGGAAGACCGTGTCTCCTACACCAAGAGCATCGAAATATTCGACGGATTGCTGCGGACCCGACAAAACCAAGCCACCGGCCCCGACGATGGCCGCCTGGTCACCGACACCGTCTATGACGCCCTCGGCCGCACCAAACAGGTCAACGACGTCTACTTCGCCGCCGGCGCCCCTGCCCAGACGCTCCTGGTCGTCGACTCCGGTGAGCTAGAGGTCCAGAGGATCACCGAATACGACGACCTCGGCCGCACCACCGCAACGATCACCGCCGAAGCCGGCCAGGAACTCTGGCGCACCACCACCGAACACTGGACCGACCAGACCAGTGTCACCGTCCCCGATGGCGGCACGGCGACCACCACGTTCACTGACGCTCGCGGCCAGACCACCGAACTGCGCCAGTATCTCGACAACGTGCCGAGCGGCCAATTCCAAGCCACGACCTACGACTACACCCCCACCGGCGACCTGGCCACGGTCACCGATTTCGACGGTAATACCTGGTCCTTCGAGTACGACCAGCGCGGCCGCAAAACCGAAGCGACCGACCCCGACACCGGCCACACCACCTACAGCTACGACGTGCTGGGCAACCTGGTCAGCACCACCGACGCACGAGGCCAAACCGTCACTACGGTCTATGACGAGCTCTCCCGGCCCACCGAAACTTGGGACGGAGACCCGACATCCGGCACGCGACTGACTCGCCGCGTTTACGATTCAGTTCTCAAGGGATACGAAACTGGAGCAGTCTCCTACGAGAACGGGATGACGATCACTAAGATCGTCTACACCCGCAACTGGGACTATCAGCCGATCAGCGAAGGCGTGGTCATCTCAGGCGATACCGCGGGAGACCTCGCCGGCACCTACAAGTTCGGCACCGACTACTACATCGACGGCACCACCAAGGGCCGGACCTGGTCGGCATTCGGCGGCCTCGATGCAGAAGCGGTCATCCACGAACGCGACCAGCTCGGCCGAATCACCGAGATGAGCGGCATCGACGGCACCTACGCCGACAACATCTACTACGAGCCGACCGGCCGCCTCTCCAGCGTTCAATACCCCACCACCGCAGCCACGATCGAGCAAACCAACCGCTACGGACCGGCCGGCCGCCTCACGCAGACCTGGATCGAGGCCCTCGACCGTCCCGGCAGCCTCACCAATGCCACCTACGACTACGACGACGCCGGCAACGTACTATCCGTCGTCGACTCGGCCAACGCCCAGAACATGGAACGCCAAGCCGAATGCTACTCATATGACGGACTCCGCCGCCTCACCGAAGCATGGACCACCGCCGCCGCCGGAACCGACTCCAGCGCATGCACCGGCGGACCCGAGACCACCGGCGTCGATGGCGCGGCCGCGTACTGGCAGTCCTACACCTTCGATGCCGCCGGCAACCGCACCAGCCTCACCGACCACGACACCACCGGCACCGGCACCGACCAGACCTGGAACTACACGCACGGCACCCAGACCGCCCACACCCTCGAGACGGTCACCGACACCGCCACCGGCGAAGCCACCAGCTTCGGCTATGACCAGACCGGCAACACCACCTCGGTGACCGGCTCGACGGGGTTCGCACAGAACCTCACCTGGGACGCCACCGGCAAGATCGAGACGGTCACCACCACGGGCGCTGCCACCAGCAGCCACGGGGCCGTTTCTGGCGACGTCGGTGACGGGACGATCGAGTTCTTCTACGACGCCGACGGCGCCCGAGTCATGCGCTCGACCGATACCGTGGCGACGCTGTATGTTGCCGGTGTGGAGATCACCCTCGACAAGACCGCCGGCACCCTCTCCTCGACCCGCACGGTCGCCCTGCCCGGCGGCGCGGCCCGCGTCGAGACCGCCGGCGACCAGGCACAGATCCAACTGACCGACCACCACGGCACCGGCACAGTCGCCTTCGACTGCCAAACCGGCGAGGTCACCCGCCGCTACTCCGACCCCTACGGCAACAACCTCCACACCGCCACCACCGCAGCCAGCGGCGACCCCATCTGGCTCGGACAGTACGGCTTCGTCCGCGGCACCATCGACCCCACCGGCTACACCCACATCGGCGCCAGAGACTACAACCCCACCACCGGCCGATTCCTCTCCGTCGACCCCATCGGCGATCTGACCAACGCTCAGCAGCTCAACGGTTACGCCTACTCCAACAACTCGCCGGTGACGTTCACCGACCCGACCGGCCTTCGCCCCGCTTCAATCGTCGGAGGAAGCGGCGGCAGTGGAAACGGCGGCTGCAACGGACCTTATACATCCTGGGAGTGCGGCCCACAACCTCCTGCCTGTAACGGGCCCTATACGAAGTACGAGTGCGCCGACGGCAAGGGCAACCTAAATCCACCCGGATGTGGTGCTTGTGGTGATGGAGGCGAGTCGGATGATTCTGGTTCGTCTACGGAATCCATACTGGATGAAATTGACACGTCAGAACTCGATTTGATGTCTGATGAGGAAGCATCGACTATTCTTACCGAAATGGTGAACTCTGAACTCATGCGTGAGACAGTTCTACGTCCGCTACTAGAGATACTCGAGCTCGGCTCAATTGGGACCTGTCATTCGGCTAGTGGGCAAGCAATATTGGCGGTTGGTGGCGATATCTGCCGCATGTACACTCTTGAAGATGGACTTGTGACGATAACCAGAAAGCACGGGGGTATCAGTACCGGATCCGGTTTCGAGATTAGCGAGACAGTTGCAATGTCCACGGCATCAAGTGCTGACCAGTTGGCGGGATCCGACGGCTACATCGGAGTCGAAGCAGGGGTAGGGGTAGTTGGACTGGTGGAGTTGTCGGTGACCCTTGATGGGCAGAATGCCACGTGGAGTAGCGGAGTTGGTCTGGGGGTGGAGATCGGCTATCAAATTCCTTTGCCACTGACTATCGAGGTCGGAGTTGGTCACACCTGTATTGGCGAGCACGTTTGGGTTTGCTGATGCAGACCCGCTGTGCTGGTGACAATGGAAGGAGTTGCTGTGCGTTCCGCTCGTTTTGGCGATTCGAAGATCGAACGAGAGATTTTGTCGGATCCCCTCTATAGAAGGGTCGTTATTTCAGTCAGACTGACATATTCTATTATTGTAGGTGGGGTAGTGCTCCTCGCCTTGGATTTCCTTCTTAAGGAAAAGTCCATTGTGTGGGAATGGGGAATTGCTGCAGTCTTGCCATTTCTCGCCGTTACGGCGCTTAATGTTCAGAATCTCAGCAATATGATACGAGGGGGCAATGAGCTAGGAATTTCCCCAATGAGTGGTGATGCTGCTCAAACTTTGTTTGATAGAGCCTTGGTGCACGCAATTGGAGAGGCTATCTTCATTGTAAGGAAAAGCCGGAATTGAAGGCTATTAATAGGATGGCTTGAGTGAATTTCTTTCATCGTGATCGGCGGTCGTATTCGATGAGTACGCCGATGGCCTTGGCGATCTGAGTGGTCTGGTGTGGGTCGCAGCGGACTCGGTCGAACACACCCCACTGTTTGAGCTGCGCGAACGCGCGCTCGCCTTGTCTGCGCAGTCGTGTGTGGAACCAGTTGTGCTCTTTCTGCCAGGCTGGTTTGCCTCGGCCCCCGAACGGCGTGGCCACCAGTTCCTCATCAAGGCCGCGGTCCCCGGTCAGCGAGGCGATGGCTTGGAGATTCATACCGTGGTGGCGGTGTTTGCCGGAGTAGTAGAGCCGGTCGAGCCGATGGCGCTGCGTGCGGATGAGCGTGCCGTCGAGGATCACGAACGCCCAGCCGGCGCGCTTGGCCCGCCGCAGTGCCTGGCGCAGCCCGGTCGCCTTGGCCGCGAGGAGGCCGATGGTCTCGCGGACCCGGCGCCAGGCGATCGCCTCTGGGATCCCGAAACGAGAGGCCAAGTGCCGCAGTCGCTCGCCTTTAGAGCACATCCGGAATGGGGTTGTTGGCCTGCTTGGCGAGTGCCTTGTAGCAGGTCATTGCGGCTCCGAGGGTGACGAACGCGAGGAAGTGCGCGGCTTTGCGCTCGTAGCGGACGGTCAAGGCGCGGAAGCCGTCGAGTCAGGCGATCGTGCGCTCGACCTTCCAACGGTGACGGCCGAGCCGCTGGGAGGATTCGATGCCTTTCCTCGCGATTCTGGGGATGATGCCGCGGGCTCGCAGGGCGGCGCGGCAGTCATCGTAGTCGTAGCCTTTGTCGCCGTGGAGCTTGTCGGGCCGGCGCCGTGGCCTGCCCTTCCGGCCCCGGATCGGGCCGATCTTGTCGACCAGGGTCTCCAGGAGCCGCTTGTCGTGGACGTTCGCTGCGGTGACCTCGACGGCCAGCGGCAGGCCGTGGTCGTCGGCGACGAGGTGGATTTTCGATCCGGGCTTGCCCCGGTCGACCGGGCTGGGGCCGACGTGCTCGCCGCCACGTTTGGCGCGAAGGTAGACCGTGTCGATCGCGGCCCGGTGCCAGCCGATGGCCTCGGCCGCGCCGAGCTCATTGTGGATCGCCGCCAGCAGCGCCTCGAAGAACCCGCCGCGCACCCAGGCGGCGAACCGTTCGTGCAGGGTCGATTTCGGTGCGCCGAAAGCCGACCGGGGTACATCGGCCCAGGCGCAGCCGGTCTTGCCCTTGTAGACCACAGCGGCCAGGATCGCCCGGTCGGGGTGGACGCGTCGCTTCCCGCCGCCCTGCTCTGGTCGGGGTGCGGCGGGCAGGAGCGGTTCGGCCAGTTTCCACAGCAGATCCGGGCAGTAGGACTCGATCGCATCGCTCATACCCGTCAGCATCAGACAGGACGAGCGATACGAAAACCTTCAATCCTGCAACAACCCCATTCCGGATGTGCTCTTATGCAGGTAAGCCGAGGTGAGCAGTGCCTGGTCACCTGGTGAGGAGGCGACGCCATCGGGAACGGATGGTTTACGGTGGGCGCGGACGAGGGTCGACACGTGCGTCAGGGTGGCTGTCGACAACGGCAGTGCCGCAGGGTAGAAAAGCACTGGAGCTCCTGGTGGAGGTCGCGGTAGAGGGGTAGCACCTGCCGATGCTTCTATGGATGTCAAGTCGCGCGACTCGTGCTGTGCTGCATCGCTTTGAGCGCTTGATAGATCTCCCTGATCGGGTGTGTCCGGAACTTTGTGGGGTCGGGGTGATCCAAGCGAGCTGAAGTAGTCTGCTTCGGCAAGAGAGGATCACCCTGAACGACAACGAAACTGC
>NZ_BAAGXZ010000037.1:0-18323 GCF_054779575.1 Glycomyces halotolerans | reverse complement strand
CCAGCCAGGCCCGGACCGCGGAGTAGCCGTCGACCTCGCGGTGGATCCGCCAGGCTTGGGCCTCGATCACCTCGGCCAGCACACGAGCGTGCACCGAGTTGATGAGGGCGGCGGCCCTGTCGAGGTTGGTGTGGATGGCCTCGGACTTGACCGATCGCTCTTCGCTGCTGGGCCGGTTGCCTGCCATGTGCCACACCCCTCTCTCGCGGTGACCGGTGTTCGATCGTGCTGCCGGTTTCCGGTGGCTTGTTCGCCTGATACTTCAATGATCCCAGGTCAGGGCTGGTTTGCCATCACTCTTAGGGTGCGAATGCTTTCACGTTCCGGACCCGAACCGCCTGCAGCCCAAACAGAAAGCCGAGCGACACTCCAAACAGGCCCCGCCCGCCGCCGGTCCCGGCCACGACGACACGACCCCAACGACCCCGCTACCTCTTCGTCGCCGCCAAGAAACCCGCACCACCCACACACCCGACAGCCGAAGACAGGACCAGGGCCACGCTCCTACCTTGTCGTCGCCGCCAAAGACCGCGACCACCTCACCACCGGCAAGCCGTCAGCGCTCCCCTCTTTCCAAAGACACTTTTGCAAAGAAAAGTTTGCGATGCTAGCGTGAGTCCATGGAATGGAACAGCGTCAAGCGAGTGACGGACGCGGCCACCTTGAAGGCCGTCGCCCATCCACTTCGCGCGAAACTCCTCGGCTCCCTCCGCATGGAAGGCCCTGCCACCGCCAGCGAACTAGCCCGCAAGTTCGGTGAGAGCTCCGGATCCACCAGCTACCACCTTCGTGTCCTGGAGACCTTCGAGTTCATCGAAGAGGACCCTCAGCAGCCCAACGCCCGCGACCGTCGCTGGCGCGCCCTTCACCGCTTCACTTCCTGGAACGACCGCGACTTCGAAGACGATTCGGCCGGAGCCGAAGCGGCCCGGTTCATGCGCCGCGCACAGCTCGATCGCATCATCAGCGCCAGCGAGCAGTGGGAAGCGCAGAAGGACCGCTGGAACGAGGACTGGACCGCCTCCCTCGGCCACGGCGACATCGGCGCCCGACTCACCGCCGACTCGGTTCGCGAGGTCAGGGAACGGCTCTGGGAGCTGGTCGACGAGCTCGCCGAGCGCGACCGTGGCGATGACCGAGCTCGCCCGGTCCACATCTTCCTCGCCTCCTTCCCGCGGTCCGACCATGAAGGCTGATCTCGCCTCCCTCCGCCGCCAGTTCGTCCTCATCACGGTGCTGACTTGGCTTCCCATCGGCTTCGGTATGGCGGTCATGCTCCTGCTCATGGACTCGCGCGGCCTGAGTCTCCCGGTCATCGGCATGATCGTGTCGCTCTACGGGCTCTCCACGGCCCTGCTCGAGCTCCCGACCGGCGGCCTGGCCGATCTCGTCTCGCGCCGAGGCGTCCTGGCCGTCTCGGCGGGAGTCGGAGCGCTCGCGTTCAGTTGGGCGGCGGTCGCCGCGACTCCATGGGAGTTCGCTCTCATTTACCTGCTCATGGGATTGGCGCGGGCGCTGTCGAGCGGTCCGGCCGAGGCCTGGTACGTCGATTCGGTGCGGGCGGTGCGTTCCGACGGCGACATCTGCAAGGGCCTGGCCGCCGCGCGCGCGGCCAGCGCGGTCAGTCTCGGTGTCGGCACGGTCGGCGGCGGCGCGCTCGCCGTGTCGCTTCCGCTCGCGGACGAAGGTCTGGTGACCTCGCTCTCGGCGCCGATGCTCCTTTCGGCCCTGTTGAGTTCGGCGCTGCTCGTGGTGGCGCTGCGTTCCATGTGGGAGCCGGTCCGTCCCTCCGGGCGGGTGCGTCCGGTGGCGCTGCTGGCGGCGGTGCCGCGCACTGTTGCCGGAGGGGTCCGTCTGGGGATCCGCAATCGGGTCCTGTCGCGGCTGCTGCTCACGTTCGTGCCGATCGGGGTCGGGTTGATCGCGGTGGAGTTGCTGACGCCGGGCCGGCTGCTGGCGCTCACCGGCGACGCGGGGGCTTCGGCCAGCGCGTACGGGGTGATCACGGCGGTCGGATTCGCCGCGGCGGCGCTGGGTTCGGTCCTCAGTGGGCTGTTGGCGCGGTTGGTGGGCGGCAGTGCCGCTCGGGCCGCGGTCTGCGGGACGGCGGTGTCGTCGCTGGGTCTGGTGGCGCTGTTCGTGACGGGGGGTTTGTCGGGTGCGGCCGGCGTGGTCGCCACCGGGGGCGGTTACGCGCTGCTGTTCTTCGGTGCGGGGTTGCGGGGGCCGGTTCAGGCGGAGTTGGTCCACGGTCAGGTGGGGGCGGGTGAGCGTGCCACGGTGATTTCGATCGAGTCGCTGTTGATGCAGGCGAGCGGCAGCGCTGCGGCGTTGGTGCTTCCTTGGCTGGTGGGCGTGTGGTCGGTGCCTGGCGCGTGGTTGCTGGCCGGGGTGCTGCTGGCGGGTTCGACCGTGTTGTTCGCGGGGGCCGGCCGCGTTGAGCGGCCGGCGGCGAGTCTTCAGTCCAGGAGGTCGAGGACGTGGGTGAGGCCGCGTTCGCCGGTGCGCGGTTCGGACGGCAGCAGGTAGGCGCGCAGGCCGCAGGCGACCGCGCCGCCGTCGCGGGCGGCGTTGTCGCCGACCATGAGGGTGGCCCTGGGGTCGGCGCCGAGTTCCCGGCAGGCGGCGCGGAACAGTTCGGGGGACGGTTTCTCCTGGCCCAGCCGGTAGGAGAGGACGGTGCTGCCGATGAGGTCGTCGAGGTCGAAGTGCTTGAGGTGGACGCGCAGGTCCCAGGCGAAGTCGCTGACGATGCCGATGCGCAGGCCGCGCTCGTGGAGGGCGCGCAGCACCGGCTCGGTGTCGGGGTAGGGGGTCCAGGCGTCGGGGGCGCGCAGGGCCTCGTAGGCGGCGGTTTCGGCGTCGCGGAGGAAGTCGACGCGGCTCCACCAGGCGTGCATGGCTTCGCGGTGGCGTTCGGGCGAGAGGTCGCGGCCCTGCTGCGCCTCGGTGACTTCGGGTTCGCGGTAGGTCTGGGCCAGTCGGTCGGCGATGTGCTCGAGGTCGGTGTCGGACGGTTCGGGGCGGCCGGTGGCCTCGGCGGTGCGGCGCAGCCAGGTGTGGACGTCGATCATGTGGAAGATCGTGTTGCTGAAGTCGAACAGGACCGCTTCGACGGCCGGTGGCGGTGCGGCCATCTGGGCCTCGGTGGGCCGGTAGGCGGCGGCGCTCTCGAACAGGCTTCGGATCACTGGGGCTCCCGTGGTCGGCGGTCTCGACGGTATCGCCGGGTATCGGCGGCGGCGACGAATTTACTGCACTGGGAGCGGGCTCGGCGTCGGCCCGCGCGGGCGGTGACCGGTAACCGGGCGCCGGGGAGTCCGCGGTTCGTGGCCGCGTTCGATCCGTGAGAAGATGAGGCGGGGCGGCCCCGTGGGACTGTCGTGAAACGGCGGTTTCGGGGTCGCGGGTTGGGCCGAACCGGTGTGCAAACGTTTGCAGGCGGGATCGCCAGGTGCGTTGAAAACCGTCGCAATGCCGACGGATCATCAGATCGGGACACGGATCCACGCGGCGAACGGCGAAAGCGCGATCGCGATTTCTTCGCGCCCGCACTTGACCGCCTTGCAATCGCTTGCGTACTTTTAACAATGATCATCGATCCCAGCAGACTTGCAGAGGACCTCTCCCGTGGCCGTGACCATCAAGGACGTCGCCAGAGAAGCCCAGGTGCACATGTCCACCGTCTCTCGCGCCTTCTCCATGCCGCACCGGCTGCGCCCGGAGACCCGCACCCGGATCCTGGAGGCGGCCCGACGCCTGGGGTACCGGCCCAGCCGCGTGGCGCGCGCGCTCACCACCGGCCGCACCCACAACATCGGCTTCATCGTCGCCGACATCGCCAACCCCTTCTTCCCGCCGATGATCAAGGCCGCCGAGCACACCGCCCGCGCCCGCGACTACCACCTGTTCGTGGCCGACGCCTCCGAAGACCCGGCCATCGAGGCCGAACTGGTCGACGCGCTGGCCAAGCAGGTCGACGGGGTGGTGCTCTGCGCGCCGCGCATCTCGAACGCGAAGATCGAGCAGCTCAGTGAGAACATCCCGCTCGCGCTGGTCAACCGCAGGATCCCCGGGATCCCGTCGGTGACCATGGACGTCGTCCACGGCGCCAACCTCGCCATCAAGCACCTGCTCGACCTCGGCCACCGGAACCTGGCGTACGTGGCCGGTCCGCGCCGCTCGTGGACCAACACGCAGCTGCGCCGCGCGGTGACCACGGCCGCCGCCGACAGGGCGACCATGACCGTGCTCGGCCCCAACGCGCCGAACGCCGAAGCGGGCGTCGCCGCCGCCGAGCAGATCGCCCACAGCGGCGCCACGGCCGTCCTGGCCTACAACGACCTCATCGCGCTCGGCCTCATCGAGGGCCTCCACGACCGCGGGATCAGCGTCCCCGACGACGTGAGCGTCATCGGCATCGACGACACCGTGCTCGGCCGCCTCTCCCGGCCGAGGCTGACCACGATCACCGTCCCGACCGCCGACGCGGGCACCGCCGCGGTCGACCTGCTGCTGCAGTACACCGCCAGCGAGGAGACCGAGTCGGCCGCCCGCACGGCCGGACACGTGTCGCTGCCGACGCAGCTGATCACCCGCGACTCGACCGCGCCGCCGGCGCGGTGAGGCCCGTCCCTATTCGCCCGGCCAGGCCATCACGCCGACCTCGATCGCGTCGGCCAGCGCGGTGAGGGTGCGCAGCGGCACGTGGTCGACGCCGGCCTCGCGGAGGCCGACCAGCCAGGCGGCGACCACGATGAGGCCTTCGCTGGCGGGCCCGCCGTTGTCGAGGACGGATCGGACGTCGTCGATGAGGGTGGAGAGTCGGGCGGTCGAGTACGCGGCGTCGACCTGACCGTCCACTTGGAGCTCACGCACCTCGGTGCGCAGGCGGTCGCGGATCTGCTCGCCGCTGAGCAGGTCCACCTCGTTGGCGGGCACCCAGTTGAGCACGGGGGCCTTCGGTCGGTGTGAGTACTCCTTGGTCACCGCACCATGATCCCAGCACTGGGCCGGGTTCGGGGCGGGAGTGGCGATTCGGTCAGCGCCAGACGACTCTGAGGTTGTCTCGGTGGCCGAAGCGCTCGAGGTGGATGCCGAGGGCGTCGCGGAGATTGTGGAGTGAGGCGCCGTCGTCGGCGCTGACGAGCAGCGACAGGAAGTCGGGTCCATAGTTGACCAGGCCTTCGCCGATGCCGAAGCTGAGGCGGTAGCCGCCGGGCAGCGGCTCGACCTCGGCGCGCCGGCTGAAGTGGCGCGCGAGGTGGTCGGCGTAGCCGGCGGCCCGGTCGGTGACGACTCGGGCGGTGGACACCAGCATGACGCCGCGATCGTCTCGGAGGGTCTTCACGTTGCTCACCGTGCGCCTCCGCGGTCGCTCCGGCTGGACCTGACCGGGGCCGTGGGGGCGGTGCGCCGGGACAGGGGTCTGGCCATGGGGGAACTCCTTGTTCAATAGGGGTCGAAGCTGAGGCTAGCGAGCGGCGCCGATATTTGTCAATGACGACAACAAATATTTGTGCTCAATCGCAACAAATCCGTTTGCGCTGGCCGAATGGTCGTCGGTCCCGACCTCCTGCTCGGGCTCGGCGTCGCCGGCATCGAGCTGCCGCTGGGCGACCAGGCGGTCATGGCCACGTACGCGGCCGCGCAGCTGCTCATCGTCACCGGCTGCGTCCGGCGGCTCCCTTCGGAGCGCGCCTCGGTCCGGACGGAGCGGCCCGAAACGTCCAAAGGATAGGGTGACGGCATGGAGGCAGAGCGATCCGCGACCGAGCCGTCCACAGCGCCCGGAACCGAAAGCGCGCGGAAGGCCGACCACGTCCGGACCCTGGCGCGCGGCCTCGCGGTGATCCGCGCCTTCAACGCCGAACGGTCCGAACTGACTCTGAGTGAAGTCGCCAAGGAGACGGGACTGGCCAGGGCGGCGGCCCGCCGGTTCCTGCTGACGCTCGCCGACCTCGGCTACGTCCGCGCCGACGGGCGGCGCTTCGCGCTCACGCCGAGAGTCCTGGAGCTCGGCCTGGCCTACCTGTCGGGACTCGCTCTCCCCGTGGTGGCGCAGCCGCACCTGGAGGCCCTGGTCGCCGAGGTCGGCGAGCCGGCGGCGGTGGCGGTGCTCGACGGCGCCGAAGTGGTCTTCGTGTCCCGGGTGGCCACCTCGCGGATCATGCGCGCCGCCGTCAACGTCGGGACGCGCTTCCCGGCCCCGGCCACGTCGATGGGACGCGTGCTGCTGGCCGGGGTGCCTCCCGAGGAACTCGACGAGCGTCTGGAAGGGACCGCGCTCGAGGCGCTCACGCCCCACACCGTCACCGACGCCGACCGGCTGCGCGCCGAGATCGACAAGGCCCGCTCGCAGGGCTGGGCGTTCGTGGACCAGGAGCTGGAAATGGGAATGCGGGCGATCGCGGTGCCGATCCGAGACGCCGAAGGCCGGATGCTCGCGGCGATGAACCTCTGCACCGACTCCGACGGCGTCACGCTCGAATCGGCGCGGCGGGACCTGCTGGGGCCGATGCGGATCGCCGCCGAGCGGATCGAGGCCGACCTGGCCGCCGCGAGCTGAGCGTGAACGTGGCCCCGGACTCGCCGAAGGTGATCGCCAGCGATCTGGACGGCACGTTGCTCGGTGAGGGCGGCGCGTTCTCCGAGCGGTCGCGCCGGGCGCTGCGAGCGGCGCGGGAACGGGGCGTGCGGCTGGTGGCGGTGACCGCCCGGCCGCCGCGGGTCTTCGACGAGTGGCGAGCGCTCGCCTCGGTGCTGGACGCGGCGATCTGCTCGAACGGCGCCATCGTCTACTCCCCCGCCGACCGGGCGGTCATGGGGACTGCCGGGCTCGGCCGGTGGCCAGGCTGGCGAGGCGCTCGAGCGACTCGCGGTTGCGCGGCGCCACCAGGCGCGCCTGCACGGCCATGGGCACCATCACCGGCGGCCCCGCGATCGCCCGCTCGACCATGCGCATCACCGTCCGATCGGGGCCGTCCTCGAACAGCTCGAGCCGGATAATGGCCTCCCCGACCGGCCACATCCGCGCCCGCAGCACCAGCAGGCGCGGCCGATCGACTCTGAGGACCTCGGTGACGTCCTTGATGTGCAGCGGCCACGGCCCGATGTTGTGGTGGATCCGCGTTCCCTCGTCCGGCCAGCCGTCGTCGACCTCGCGGACATGGGACGCCCCGACCACCCAGGCCGGATAACTCCAGCCGTCGGCCAGGCGCTCGAAGACCTCGTCACGGCCGACCGACGTGCCGACCGTGACGTCGGCACTGGACTGGACTCGCACACCGCACCACCCGGATTCATCTCGCGACGTCTGCCACGTACCCGCACCGCGCGCGCCCAAACCTGCCGGGCGCGGACGCTGGCTCTGATGGCTCGGCCGCAGGAGCCGCCCGGGCCCCGGTCCGCTGAGCGCCTCGCTCGGGCCCGGGCGGCTCCGGCGCATCGCGTCGGCGACCTCGACGGCGGCCGCGACAGCATCATGGCGCGGCGACCAGCCGAGCTCCTGACCGGCGAGGGAGGCGTCCACCAGGCGCGCGCGTTCGGCCAGCTCCAGCCAGCCCGGGTGAAGCGGCTGCACACCCAGGCGCCAGGTCGGCCACGCGGCGGCCCGCAGCGCGGTCAGCGGCGCGGGAACGCAGAAACCGCCGAACGCGGCCGCGAGGTCGCGTGAGCCGAGGACCGGCTCGGCGGCGAGGTTGAAGGCCCCGGCCGACCGGCCCTCGACGATGGCGACGAGCGCCTCGGCCACGTCGGCGGCGTGGACCAGCTGCAGCCGCGCGCCCGGCCACAGCGGGACCGGCAGCGCCCCCGACCCGATCAGCCGCCGTGGCGTCCACCGGGGCAGCAGCCAGCCGGCCATCTGGTCGGCCGAGTCGGCCTGGACCGCGCCGCACGGCCGAATGCGGGCCACACGGGCCTGGGGACGCTCGCGGGCGAACCGGTCGAGCCGGTCCTCCAGGGCCGCCTTGTGGAGGCTGTAGGCAATCCTCGGGACGCCGCGGCGCGGCGCGCGCTCATCGACGCGCGCCCAGCGGTCGCCCGGGGAGTAGACCGCGGCCGAGGACGCGGCCACCAGGTGCGGCACCTCCGCGTCCGCCGCGGCGCTCAGCACGTTCGCGGTGCCGTCGAGGTTCGTGCGGGCCATGGGCGCGTCACCGGACAACGGATCGACCGCCCAGGCCAGATGCACGACCGCGTCGGCGCCGGCGAAGACCTCGGTCAGCGTCGAACGGGCGCCCGGCAGGCCGATGTCGCAGGCGATCCAGCGAACGCCCCGGTAAGGGCCGCGCCGGCCCGGCGGCCGCCGCGAGACGCCGGTGACGTCCCAGCCGCGGCCCGAGACCGCCCGCAGCAGCGCCGTACCGATGTTCCCGCCGGCGCCGACGACTACGACGTTCAACGCGGCCGGTCCTCGGCCGCCAGGTGCGCCGCGCGCCGCCCTGAGACCACCGCGCCCTCCATGCTGGACAGGTACCGCTGCCGGGTGTAGTCCCCGGCGAGGAACAGCCCCGGCACCGGGGTGCGCTGCGGCGGCCGGGCAGCCAGGTGCCCCGGCTCCAGCGACAGGAAGTCCTCCCGGAATGACACCACCCGGTGCCGCCGGATGCCGTCCAGAGGCAGTCCGAGGCGGTCGGCGCCGGCGCGGACCTTCGCGACGATCTCGTCTTCGGGCAGGCCGAGGAACCGGTCCGGCGAGCCGAGAATCACCGACAGGCGCCCGTCGGCGTGCCGGAACGTGGTCCGGGACTGCTCGCTGAAGCACGCCAGGGCCGTGCCGGGCCCGAAGGTGGCGCGGTCGACGCGCAGGCACGGCCGGTCCAGCTCGAACTGCACCGTCACCGCCGGCGTGGTCGGCGCGGCCAGGATCGCGGTGAATCCGGGATGCCCGGCCAGCGCCGGCCGCAGCAGCCGCTGCGCGGCCCCCAGGTCGGTGGCGACCACGACGTTGCGGGCCCGGATCGTCTCCTCGTCGGTCTCGGCGCCGGCGACCGCCTCGTCGGTGCCGAGCAGGCGGTCGGCCGGGGCTCCGGTGCGGACCAGGCCGCCTCGGGCTTCGATGGCCTCGGCGATCGGATCGCACATCACCTCGGTCATGCCGCCGGTGAACGCGCCGAGCCTGGTGCGGTGCACGGCGGGGAACGCCGAGGCGATGAGGCCGAAGAAGTTCGCGGCCGAGTACCGGTCGGGCGGCAGGAAGAACAGGCCGGTCGAGAACGGGGTGAGGACGTGCCGCTGCGCCCGCTGCGTGACGCTCCAGCGGCGCGCGTAGCGCGACAGGGTGTACCGGTCGAGCCGTTCGGGCGCGGTGACGTAGGAGCTCAGGCCCGCGGCGAGGAACGGCGCCAGCGACAGCAGGTCCGGCGGCGACAGGAGGCGCCAGTTCGCGAACGGTCCGAGCAGGGTCCGCAGAGGCCGGTGCAGCGGCGAGGCGCCGAGCACGGCCTCGACCGAGTCGGGGGCGCGGATCTGGAGTTCGTCCTCCCAGTGGACGAAGCGGTCGAGCCCGACGCCGGCTCGTTCGAGCAGCCGCGGCAGCGCCGGGTGGCATCCCAGGACGCGGTGGAGCCCGGACTCGACCGGCATCCCGCGCTCCGACCAGGAGGAGGCCCGGCCGCCGACGACCGGGCGGCTCTCGAGGACCATCACTTCACGTCCGGCGTCGGCCAGCTCGAACCCGCACGACAGGCCCGCCAGTCCCCCGCCGATCACCAGCGTCTCCACCTCGGTCACCGGGTGCGAATACCCGGCCTGGGCGGCGCCGACACGTGGTCAGCGGCGGCCGTAGAGGCTCCGGTGGGCCGAGGCGATCGCGGCCCGGTAGAGGCCGCCGGCGCGGCCGCTGCGGGCCAGCGCGGCGCGGGCGGCGTTCGCGCCGGGCGCGCCGTGCACCGCTCCGCCGGGGTGGGCCGAGGCGCTGGCGAGGAAGAGGCGGTCCATGACGGTGTCGGCCCGGCCGGTGCCGGGGGTGGGGCGGAAGACGAGTTGCTGGTGCACGGCGGCGGTGCCGCCGTTGATGGCGCCTTGGTCGAGGTTGCCGTCTATGGCCTCGAAGTCGGCCGGGCCGTGGACGGCGCTGCCGATGATGTGGCCTTCGAAGCCGGGTGCGTGCCGTTCGACGACCGACGCCATGTGGTCGGCGCAGCGGCGGACCTTGTCGGGGGTCCACCGCGTGCCGCGGGGCATCCGGGTGTAGGCCCAGGCCGATTCGGTGCCGTTCGGTGAGCGGGTGGGGTCGGCGGTGGTCATCTGTCCGAGCAGGATCATCGGGTCGGACGGTATGCGGCCGCTCGCGATTTCGGTGGTGGCTCGGGCGATGCCGTCGAGGTCGGTTCCGAGGTGGACGGTGCCGGCGTCGGCGGTGCCGGCGGCGGTCCACGGGATCGGCGCGCCGAGGGCCCATTCGACCTTGACGGTGGCCTGGTCCCATGCGAAGCCGGCCAGGTCGTTCTGGAGTCGGCGCGGCAGGTGCTCGAGTCCGATGAGGTCGGTGTAGAGGGACGGCGCCGAGACGTCGGCGATGACGGCGCGGCGGGCCCGGACCGGGTCGCCGTAGGCGTCGCGGACGCCGAGGGCGATTCCGCGGGCGTGCAGGACTCGCGCGACCGGGCGGCCGCAGTCGAGGGTGCCGCCGTGGGCCTCGAGGCGTTTGACGAGCGCGTCGATCAGGCGCTCGGCGCCGCCTTCGGGGACGGGGAAGCCGAGGTCCTGGCCGATCATGCTCAGCAGCCAGCCGAACGCGCCGCTGCCGGTCTCGTCGGGCCCGAGGCCGGAGTGCATCGCGTTGCCGGCCAGGAGGACTCGGGCTCCGTCGCCGGTGAAGCGCTCGTCGGCGAGCCGCCGGGCCGGGAGGGCGAGCATGCGGGCCAGGCGGAGTGCGTCGCCGGAGCCGAGGGCGCGCAGCAGGCTCGCGGCGGCCCGCACCGGAGGGAAGGGACGCATGATCGCCTCGAGGAGCGGTTCGCGGACCCGGCGCCAGCGGTCGTACTCCTCGCGCCAGGCGTCGCCGTCGGCGGGCGCGAACTCGGACAGCGAGCGGGCGGTCAGGTCGAGGTCGGTCGACAGCAGCGCGGCCCGGTCGTCGGGCAGGACGTGGGCGAGCACGGCGGGGGCGCGCCGCCACCGCAGCCCGTACCGCTCGAGGCCGAGTTCGCGGATGACCGGGGAGGCCGCGGCCATGGGATAGAAGGAGCTGCCGAGGTCGCTGCGGAAGCCGGGCGCGGCGACCTCCTCGGTGCGCACCGCGCCGCCGGGGCTCGCCGCGGCCTCGAGGACCGCGACCTCCCAGCCGGCTTCGGCCAGGATGTTCGCCGCCACCAGGCCGTTGGGCCCGGCCCCGATCACGACCGCGTCGACCGTCTCTCCCACACCACGCCTCTCGCACCGTTCCGCTGCTTCCAGGTCTGGTACCCCGCCACGGCCGGATAACGCGTCTCAGGCGGCGGCCGCTCGCGACCGCCTGTAGGCGTTCTCCGGGTGTTCACGCGTCGTTGGTGGTACGGCACCGCACCGGCGCATAGCGTCCGGAGACGAGAGCCGCCGGGCGGGGCGACCCCTATTTCCCCGCCGCGGTGAAACTCGATCCCGCAAGACTGTTTTGGAGCTGCCATGCGCCCCCGATCCTCTGACAACCGGCTCAAGCTGCCGCTGCTCACCTCCCATCAGGGAGGGCGGTCGGCGATGACGTGCGCCTACCGCTGCGGCAACGCCTGCAGCCACCCCGCACCGAACACTTCGGACAACTCGTATCTGGGCGACCTCATCGCCCAGGCCGTCTCGCGCCGGAACCTCTTCCGCGCCGGCGCGGTCGTCACGATCGGCGCCGGCGCCGCCGGGGCGCTGGCCGCGCCCGCCTCGGCCGGTGCCGACACCGCCGCCGGCGCCCACGCCCACCGCGGGAAGGGCCCGAGGGGCCTGGACTTCGAACCGGTCGCGCCCAACACCGCCGACCAGGTCACCGTCCCGCCCGGCTACCGGCAGCAGGTCGTGATCCGCTGGGGCGACCCGGTGCTCGCCGGCGCCCCCGAGTTCGACCCCGAGGACCAGACCGCCGAAGCGCAGGCCGCGCAGTTCGGCTACAACTGCGACTACCTGGCGCTGCTGCACTACCGCTGGTGGTCGAACGAGCGGGTGCTGGTCGCCAACCACGAGTACACCGACGAAGAGCTCATGTTCGCGGGCTACGACGGCGACGCCCCCACCCGCGAGCAGGTGGAGATCGCCTGGGCCGCGCACGGCCTGTCGGTGGTCGTCCTCGACGCCGACCGCCGCACCGGCGACCTCACGCCCGTGGTCGGCCATGAGCTGAACCGGCGGATCACCGCGACCACGCCGTTCGAGGTCACCGGCCCGGCGGCCGGATCGGACCTGCTCAAGACCGCCGCCGACCCGACCGGCGCCACCGTGCTGGGCACGCTGAACAACTGCGGCGGCGGCACCACCCCGTGGGGCACGGTGCTGACGGCCGAGGAGAACTTCAACCAGTACTTCGCGAACGCCGACGCGGTCGCCGATGCCGAGGCGCGGGCGCGCCTGAGCCGCTACGGGCTCTCCGGCGGCGCCAGCGGCCGCAAATGGGAACGGTTCGACGACCGATTCGACATCGCCAAGGAGCCCAACGAGGTCAACCGGTTCGGCTGGATCGTCGAGATCGACCCCTACGACCCGGACTCGACGCCGAAGAAGCGCACCGCGCTCGGCCGGTTCAAGCACGAGGCCGCCGAACCGCGCCTGACCCGCGACGGCCGCGTGGTCGTCTACATGGGCGACGACGAGCGGTTCGACTACTTCTACAAGTTCGTCTCCAAGGACCGGATGAAGTGGGGGCACTCAGGGCGCGCCCGGCGGCACAACCTGGGCCTGCTCGACGAGGGCACGCTCTACGTCGCCAAGTTCTCCGGCAACAGCCCCGAGGCCGAGATCGACGGCTCCGGCGACCTGCCTTCGGACGGGGCCTTCGACGGCACCGGCGAGTGGATCGCGCTGGCCGGCGGCGACGAGTCGTTCGTGGAGGGCATGAGCGCCGAGGAGGTGTACGTCTACACGCGCCTGGCGGCCGACAAGGTCGGGGCGACCAAGATGGACCGCCCCGAGGACGTGCAGCCGCACCCGTACTCCGGGAAGGTGTACGTCGCGCTGACGAACAACTCCCGCCGCGGCGCGGCGGGCCAGCCCGGCGCCGATGAGGCCAACCCGCGCAACGGCAACCGGCACGGCCAGGTGCTCGAGTTGACCGAGCGGCGCGGCGACGCCGCCGAGACGGCGTTCTCGTGGAACCTGCTGCTGGTGTGCGGCGACCCCGAGGACTCGGCCTCGTACTACGGCGGGTTCCCCAAGGACCAGGTCAGCCCGATCTCGTGCCCGGACAACGTCGCGTTCGACCCGCACGGGAACCTGTGGATCTCCACCGACGGCAACGCGCTGGGCTCCAATGACGGCCTGTTCGGCGTCGCGCTCGAGGGCGAGCACCGGGGCCAGGTCAAGCAGTTCCTCACCGTCCCGCTCGGGGCCGAGACCTGCGGGCCGGTCATCGAGCACGACCGTGTCCTGGTCGCCGCGCAGCACCCCGGCGAGGTCGACGGCGCCAGCTACGAGGAGCCGGCCTCGTCGTGGCCGGACGGTCCGGGGACGCTCCCCCGGCCGTCCGTGGTCAACGTGACCCGGGAGGGCCACGGCCGCATCGGCCGCTGACGGCGGACGAGCGAGGGGCGGCCGGATTCTCCGGCCGCCCCTCGCTCGTCGTTCAGGACCGGTCGACCAGTTCTCTCAGCAGGTTCTGGACGCGCCGGTCGATGTCGTCGCGGATGCGGCGGACGGCTTCGAGCCCCTGCCCGGCCGGGTCCTCGAGCTCCCAGTCGAGGTACCGCTTGCCCGGGTAGATCGGGCAGGCGTCGCCGCAGCCCATGGTGATGACGACGTCGGAGGCTCGGACGGCCTCGTCGGTCAGGGGTTTGGGGAACTCCTTGGAGATGTCGAGGCCGAGCTCGTCGAGCGCTTCGACGACGGCCGGGTTGACTTCGTCGGCGGGCGCGGAGCCGGCCGAGCGGACGACGACCTTCCCGGCGGCGTGGTGGTCGAGGAGGGCGGCGGCCATCTGCGAGCGTCCGGCGTTGTGGACGCATACGAACAGGACCTCGGGTTCGCGGTTCACACGGGTTCCTTTCACGGCTTTGTTCGGATCGGCACGGCGGTGCGGTCGGCGAAGAGTCGGCGAGCCCACAGGCTGACGTAGACGAGGCCGACCAGGACCGGGACTTCGATGAGCGGTCCGACCACGCCGGCGAGGGCCTGGCCGGAGGCGGCTCCGAAGGTCGCGATCGCCACGGCGATGGCCAGCTCGAAGTTGTTGCCGGCGGCGGTGAAGGCGAGGGTCGTGGTGCGTTCGTAGCCCAGGCCGATGACTTTGCCGAGGGCGAAGGACCCGGCCCACATAGCCGCGAAGTAGGCCAGGAGCGGCACCGCGATGCGGGCGACGTCGCCGGGTCGGGCGGTGATCGCCTCGCCTTGCAGGGCGAAGAGCACGACGATGGTGAACAGCAGGCCGTAGAGCGCGAACGGGCCGATCTTGGGGAGGAATTTCGACTCGTACCAGGCGCGGCCTCGGCGGCGTTCGCCGAAGCGGCGGGTGAGGTAGCCGGCGGCGAGGGGCACGCCGAGGAAGACCGCGACGTTGAGGGCGATCTCCCAGCCGGAGACGTCCAGGCCCGTCGAGTCGAGGCCGAGCCAGCGCGGGAGGGCGTCGAGGTAGAGCCAGCCGAGGGCGCCGAAGGCGATCACTTGGAACACGGAGTTGAGGGCGACGAGGACGGCGGCGGCTTCGCGGTCGCCGCAGGCGAGGTCGTTCCAGATGATGACCATCGCGATGCAGCGGGCGAGGCCGACGATGATCAGGCCGGTGCGGAACTCGGGAAGGTCGGGCAGGAAGGTCCACGCGAGGGCGAACATCAGGGCCGGGCCGATCAGCCAGTTGAGGGCGATCGAGGAGGCCAGGAGCCGCTTGTCGGCGGTGACCGAGTCGAGTTTGTCGTAGCGGACCTTGGCGAGGACCGGGTACATCATGAGCAGGAGCCCGGCGGCGATCGGCAGGGAGATGCCGCCGATCTGGATCGCGTCGAGCGCTCCGGCGATGCCGGGGATCCATCTGCCGAGGGCGATGCCGGCGAGCATGGCCGCGCCGATCCACACCGGCAGGTACCGGTCGAGGGTGGACAGTCGGGCGGCGGGGTCGGGGGCGGTGCGGCGGACGTCGGCGCTCATGCGGCGGTTCCGGCGCCGAGCTCGGCGGGCACGGCCAGGAGTTCGGAGAGGCGGGCGAGCATGGACGGTTCGGCGCGGTAGTAGACCCAGGTGCCGCGGCGCTGGGAGGTGACCAGTCCGGCTTCGCGCAGCACTTTGAGGTGGTGGGAGATGGTGGGGGGGCTGAGGTCGAAGGAGCCGGTGAGTTCGCATACGCAGGCTTCGCCGCCGGCGCGGGAGGCGATGAGGGACAGCAGCCGCAGCCGGACGGGGTCGCCGAGGGCCTTGAAGGCGGCGGCCGGGCGCGCGGCGGCGTCGGGGGTCACCGGTTCGCGGACCATGGGGACGGCGCAGCCGGCGTCGGCGAGCGGCAGGCTTCGGCTCGGTGCTTGATTCGACATGCACCTAATTTAACGTCTGTCGAATCAAGGGGCGAGCGGGCGATGCGAATCGTGGGTGAGCGCACTGCGGACGGCGCGGCCGCGCCGGGCCGCGCCGTCCGGTGCGATCATTCGCGGGACTCTACGGTGCAGTCCGACTCGGGGACGACGACGGCTTCGTGGCCGTCCTCGTGGCGGACCCGGTACGGCGGTTCGCCGTTCTCGCCGAGCACCGCGAGCACCTCAGCGGTGTGGTCCTTCATGCCGACCTGTCGCCCGTGGAATCGCAGTCGGTCTCCGGTCTTCGCGTGCACGGTCCTCACCACCTCTTCGCGTGCGGCCTCTCGCCGCACTTCACGTCGTCGGCCGGTTGCTGCTTCCAGCGTAGGGGGAGGCGGGGTCGGGCGCGGCTACTTCAGGGCTCCGGCTCGGCGCAGGTCGTCGGCGATCGCGGTGAGGACGCGGCCGGGGTCGGGACTGAAGTAGAAGTGGCCGCCGGCGAAGACGCGTAGCGTGTAGTCGCCGTCGATCTCCCGGCCCCAGCCGAGGACCGCCTTCGGGGGCGCTTCAGGGTCGTCGCGCCCGGCGTAGAGGGTGGCGGGGCAGGTGAGGGCCGGGCCGTTCAGCGGCCGGTAGCGCTCGTTGAGGCGGAAGTCGGCTCGGAGGGCGGGCAGGATCATCTCGACCATGTCGGGCCGTTCGAGGATCTCGCCGGGGATGCCGCCGAGCGCGGCGACGCCGTCGACGAAGCCGCGGTCGTCGCGGTCGCTGATCGGCGGGCGCAGCGCGGCCGTGGCGGGGCCGCGGCGGCCGGAGAGGAACAGGGCGGCGGGGGGCGCGCTCGACTGGAGGGCGCGCGCGGTCTCGTACGCCAGCAGGGCGCCCATGCTGTGCCCGAAGAGGGCGTAGGGGCGGTCGAGGTGGGTCTCGACGGCGCGGGCGAGGTCGCCGACGAGGGTTCGCAGGTCGGTGCGGGGGGATTCGCGCAGGCGGGATTCGCGTCCGGGCAGGAGGATCGGGTGGACGCTGAACGGCGTGCCGGGGTGGACGGTCCAGGGGCGGTAGAAGGCGGTGCCCGCTCCGGCGGGTGGGAGGCAGAACAGCCGGAGCGGGACGTCGGGGTCGGCGTGGGCGCGCGGGAGCCAGGCGCCGTTCGGGTCGGCGGTGCGGGCGTTCACCGGTCGGCTCCTGTCGCGGCGGGGTGTCCGATGACGAGGCTGGAGCGGAAGCCGCCGAAGCCGAAGCCGTTGGAGAGCGCCCAGGCCGCTTCGGGGAGGGGTTCGGCGTCGGCCGGGAGGCGGACGTCGTCGCGGGCGGGTTTGCGCAGGCGCGGGTTGCCGTGGGCGGTGGCGGCGGCGAGTTGGAGCGCGGTCGCGGCCGCTTCGACCACGCCGGCGGCGGTGAGGCCGTGGCCGGTGAGGGCTTTGGTGGCGTTGACGAGTGGGGCGTGGTGCGGGTCGGGCCACAGGCTCGCGACGGCGGCGAGTTCGGAGGCGTCGCCGCGTGCCGAGCCGGTGCCGTGGGCGTTGACGTAGGCGATGTCGGCGGGCGTGAGGCCGGCGTGGTCGATGGCGCGGCGCATGGTGTCGGCGGCGTTGCCGGGGTGGGGTTCGGGTCCCGATGTGGCGTCGAGACCGGCGAGGTGCCCGGCGAGGTGGGCGAGGACGGTGGCGGCGCGTTCGGCGGCGCTGCGGCGGGATTCGAGGACGAGGGCGGCGGCGGCCGGGCCGGGTGTGAATCCAGCGGTGTCGGTGTCGAAGGGGCGGCAGGGTTCGGCGGCCGCGAGGGCGCCGATGTTGCGGTAGCCGTGGAGTTCGCGGTCGGTGAGTTCGGCCGGTGGTGCCAGGACCAGGCACGCGTCGGCGGCTCCGGTGGCGATGAGGCCGGCGGCGGCGATGATCGCGAGGTTGCCGGAGGCGGAGGCGGCCCCGACGGTGTGGCCGACGCCGGTGACGCCGAGCAGTTCGGAGACGGTGCCGATGTGGTCGGTGTCGTAGCGGCGCAGGGCGAAGCGGGTGTCCTGGTAGCGGGGGTTCCGGTCGTAGAGGCTGCGGCTGCGGTCGAGGTAGGCGTCGGCGAGGTTGTGTCCTGACAGGACGATGCCGATGCGGCCGGGGTCGAGCGGGGCGGTGTGGAGGCGCGCGTGCGTCCAGGCTTCCATGGCGACCGCGCAGGCGATCGCGGCGGCCGGGGTGGCGCGGGCCAGGGCGCGGGCGGCGGTTTCGAGGCCGGGCGGCACGGGGCAGCTCGCATCGAGCGGCGCGGTGGTCCAGTGCGGCCCCGAGCGGGCGAAGGCGGTGCGTCCGGAAAGGAGGGCGCGCTCGAAGGTCTCGCGGTCGGGGCCGATGGCGGTGCGCACCCCGATGCCGGTGATGGCGACCGGGGTCATCTAAATCCCTCCGAGGAAACCCCGGCCTTCAGGCCGGGGAGGAATCGGACTCCTGCGGAGCAGGTCACAGAGCGGCGAAGACGACGCCTTCGCCGCCTGCCCACCCCAATGTCCGTCTTACAACGCCTACATATATATTGTGAGATATGAGTGTCCAAGCGCGGCATCGGGCTTACCGGTTCCGGTGCTACCCGACGAGCGAGCAGGCCGAGAACCTGCGCCGCACGTTCGGGTGCGCGCGATTGGTCTACAACAAGACCCTCGAATACCGGCACAAGGCGTACTTTCGCCGGGGCGAGAGCGTCAACTACCACCAG
>NZ_BAAGXZ010000036.1:0-20717 GCF_054779575.1 Glycomyces halotolerans | reverse complement strand
GCGGGAACCCGAACCATCCCCACCACCAGGCATCCCACCGGCACCACCCCCGGCCTACGAACCCGAGACCGCCTCCCGAACCCTCCCCGCCCCCACACCGACACGACCGACCCCAGCGGCAGCACCGCCACCGCCGGGGATCACCGGCGAACGCGACTCAGCACACGAGCCAATCCCCTTTTTAGACCGCCCGTCGCGGGAAGGCGCCTGCGGCGGGGGACGCGATACGACATCGCAGCCCGAGACCCCAAGCGGGTCCGGGCCCTCCGCCACGCCCACACCCTCAAAAGGACACCTCGGCCCGGCCACGAACACACCACCCCGGCCACCCCCGCTACCTCTTTGTCGCCGCCAAGCCACCCGCGCCATCCACCGGCCCGCTACCCGAAGACACGACCCCGACCGCCCTCCTACCTCGTCATCGCCGCCAAAAGACCGCAGCCACACACCACCCGAGAGACGACAACCGAACGCCACTCCACCTGCTACCTCGTCATCGTCGCCAAACAACCGCCACCATCCACACACCCGCGACCAGAAGTCACGACCCGACCGCTCGCCTCCCTCGTCATCGCCACCTTGCCCGTCCTCAGTCCCAACTTCAATGGGACAACTCCCAGCCAAGGGGCGCCAAGAGGGGCGAATTCCACGATGACACGACGTTCACCGTCAACGGCGCGACCTGAGCTTCGAAGGCTCCGACCCCTTCTGGGATGACCTGATCTTCACCGGCGACAACCAACTCCAGATGTACCGCTACAACATCGACCTCTCCGCACAGAACACCGACTTTTACACCAAATCACCCTGAGCATCCAGTCGGCACGGCCATATTCCTGGCCGTGCCGGTGGCTCTGCTCGGCTGGTGGGCGACCGGCATGATCGCATCGGTCGCTGCCGCGCTCGCCATTGAAATAAGCCAGGCCGCTCATCGGCGGCAAAGAGCATCGCCGGAAACCGCCGAGCCGGGTGCGGGAGCGAGCTGAGGACCCGGACCAGTGTCCCGAGCAGGCCCTTTCCGAGACGGAGCGGTCCGAACCGGCAAACCGCAACACGCCCCTCACTGCACCCGTCATCGCCGCCGCGTCCCCACATCCCGACCCGTATATCGCCACAGCGGAGGTCTTCGGAAGCTCGAATCGCCCCGATGCCGGTTGCCTGCGGCGATAGAGTCGTCGCGACGCGCCAGGGTGGGCCGTGACATCGATCCTACTTGCGAGTAACATCGGCCGGGACGTCGCAAACCCAAAGGAGGGCACAGCGTGAACGACACCATCCGCGATGTCGTCTTCGTCGACGGAGTGAGAACTCCATTCGGCAAGGCGGGCAAACTCTACGAGGAAACCCGCGCAGACGACATGATCATCCGCTGCATCAGGACGCTGCTGCGCCGCAACCCGGCGCTGCCGCCTGAGAGGGTCGACGAGGTGGCACTCGCGGCCACCACCCAGATCGGCGACCAGGGGCTCACGCTGGGCCGCTCCGCCGCGCTGCTGGCGGGCCTGCCCCGCTCGGTGCCCGGATTCTCCATCGACCGCATGTGCGCCGGGGCCATGACTGCGGTGACCACCATGTCCTCCGGTATCGCCTCGCGCAACTACGACGTCGCCATCGCCGGCGGCGTCGAGTCGATGAGCAACCACCCGATGGGCGAGGGCGTCGACCCCAACCCCCGCATCGTCGCCGAGAAACTCGTCGACACCGACGCGCTGGTCATGGGCAACACCGCCGAGAACCTCCACGACCTGTTCCCGGCCATCACCAAGGAACGCGCCGACGCCTACGCGGCCGAGACGCAGCGGCGCTACGCCGCCGCGCTCGACAAGCTCAAGTCGGACATGACCACCATGGCCGCCCGCTCCACCGACGAGGGTTGGACCGTCGCCACCGACGACCAGCTCCCGCGGCCGGAGACGACCGTGGAAGGCCTCGCGAACCTGCGGACGCCGTTCCGCCCGCACGGCAAGGTCACCGCCGGCACCGCCGCGCCGCTGACCGACGGCGCCACCGCGTGCCTGGTCGCCGACGCCGAGACGGCCGCGGAGCTGGGCCTGCCGGTCGGCATGAAGATGGTCGGCTTCGCCTTCGCCGGCGTCGACCCCGAGACCATGGGCGTCGGCCCGATCCCGGCCACCGAGAAGGCGCTCGCGCGGGCCGGCCTGACGATCGACGACATCGGCCTCATCGAGATCAACGAGGCCTTCGCCGTGCAGGTGCTGGCGTTCCTCGACCACTTCAAGGTCGCCGACGACGACCCGCGCGTCAACCCGTGGGGCGGGGCGATCGCCGTGGGCCACCCGCTGGCCTCCTCCGGGGTGCGGCTGATGACCCAGCTCTCCCGCGAGTTCGCCGAGCACCCCGAGGTGCGCTACGGCATCACCACCATGTGCGTCGGCCTCGGCCAGGGCGGCACGGTCATCTGGGAGAACCCGAACTTCGAGGGAGACAAGTAGTGAGCACCTTCCCTGTCGAACTTCCCGAATTCCCCGACGAGGTCGTCACCGAGGCGCTCGTCCGCTACGTCGAGCCGCCGGGCCTGGACGGACGCGCGGCGATCATCACCCTCGACAACGGCTTCGACCACACCAAGCCGACCTCCATGGGGCCGGCGGGCATGCAGAACCTGTGGAACGCCCTCGACGAGGTGCTCGCCTCCGACGCGAAGCTCATCGCCGTCACCGGCAAGCCGTTCATCTTCCTGGCCGGCGCCGACATCAAGATGATGCCGCTGCTGGAGACCCGCGAGCAGGGCCTGGCGATGGCGCAGGCCGGGCACGCGCTCTACAAACGGCTCAAGGACTCCCAGGTACCGACCTTCGCCTTCGTCAACGGCACCGCGCTCGGCGGCGGCATGGAGCTGGCGCTGCACTGCCATTACCGGACCGTCTCGGCCAGCGCGGTGGCGCTGGGGCTGCCGGAGGTCTCGATCGGGCTGATCCCCGGCTGGGGCGGCTCGCAGATCCTGCCGAACCTCATCGGCCCGGAGGCGGCGGCGCAGGTCATCATCGCCAATCCGCTCAACCAGAACAAGATGCTGCGCGGGCCGGACCTGACCAAGCTCGGCATCGCCGACGCCCAGTTCGAGGCGGCCGATTTCCTGGAGGAGTCGCTGGCGTGGGCGGTCCGGGTCGTGCGCGGCGAGGAGACCGTGCGGCGGCCGGAGGTCGACCGCGGCGACTCCTGGAAGGCCGTCATCGCCGGGGCCCGGCAGACGGTCGACGAGAAGATCCACAACGCCTCTCCGGCGGCGATGAAGGCGCTCGACCTGCTGGAGCTGGCACGCACGGCCTCGTTCGAGGAGGGCTCGCTGGCCGAGGACGAGGCCCTGGCCGATCTGGAGATGGCCCCGGAGTTCAAGACGAGCCTGTACTCGTTCAATCTGGTGCGCCAGCTCGGCAAGCGTCCGGCCGGCGCGCCGAGCTCGGGCCTGGCCAAGGAGATCGGCAAGGTCGGCGTCGTCGGCGCGGGGCTCATGGCCGGCCAGATCGCGCTCATGTTCGCCCGCCGACTCGAGGTGCCGGTCGTCATGACCGACCTGGACGCCGAGCGCACTGAGCGCGGGCTGGCGTACGTGCGCGGCGAGATCGACAAGCTGGAGTCCAAGGGGCGGCTGTCGAAGCTCAAGGCCGCGAAGATGCGGGCGCTGGTGTCGGCCGACACCGACAAGGGCGTCTACGCCGACTGCGACCTGGTCATCGAGGCGGTCTTCGAGGAGCTGGGCGTCAAGCAGCAGGTGTTCGGGGAGGTCGAGCAGATCGTCTCCGAGGAGTGTCTGCTGGTCACCAACACCTCGGGGCTGTCGGTGACGGCGATGGCCTCGAAGCTGTCGCACCCGGAGCGGGTGGTCGGGATGCACTTCTTCAATCCGGTGGCGGTCATGCCGCTGGTGGAGGTGATCGCGGCCGAGTCGACCGACGACGCGACGCTGGCGACGGCGTTCGCGGTGGCCAAGAAGCTCAAGAAGACCGCGATCCGTTCGGCCGACCGTCCGGCGTTCATCGTGAACCGGCTGCTGGGCCGGATGCTGGCCGAGGTCACCGGCGCGGTCGATGAGGGCACGCCGCCGGAGGCGGCCGACACCGCTCTCGACGAGCTGGGTCTGCCGATGCGGCCGTTCGCGCTGCTGGAGCTGGTGGGCCTTCAGGTGGCCTGGCATCTGACCAGTCACCTGCACGAGGACCTGGGGCCGCGTTTCCCGCTGTCGCAGAACCTCAAGCGGCTGGCCGAGTGCCGGGAGCCGGTCTTCGACCCGGAGGCCAAGGGCAAGGGCCGGCTCACCGACGCTGGTCGGGCGCTGCTGGAGTTCGGCGACAGGGCGTCGACGGCCGAGGAGGTCAGGCACCGGGTGCTCGCGGGTCTGGCCGAGGAGGTCAAGCTGATGCTCGACGAGGGCGTGGTGCCCGGTCCCGAGCAGATCGACCTGGCGATGATCCTCGGCGCGGGCTTCCCGTTCTGGCTCGGCGGGCTCACGCCGTACCTGGACCGGACCGGGGTGTCCTCCGAGGTGGCCGGGAAACCCTTCGGCGCCTTGGATAAGTGACGAGCGTCACTTTATCGTTTACTGGAGCCCGGACTCGACCGAAAGGACGAGTCCGGGCTCGTTCGCTGCCGGGAGGCGCTATCGGCTCATACTCGGGTGGACGCCCCGGGGCAGATGATAGGTGAACTATCGGAAAATACGGGCGAGTAGGCCGGGGGTGGACGGAATCGCTCCCACTCCAGCGCCTACCGTGGAGTAACGCGCTTTGACCTGCACGTTTTTCTCTCTACGGTTGCCCGGTGCAGATTCGCGAGATTCACGAATGCGCGACCGATCTCTTGCGGAGCGCCTCTCTCACAGCAGCCGAACGGCTCACGTCACTGACCACTCCACTCACCGAACGCTTCGGACTGCGGCTGTCCGTCACCTCGGCGGCGACCGCGATCTTCATCGGCGCCACCGGCACCACCGCCTGGGGTATCACCAACATCGAAGAGCGGGAAGCGGCCGAAGCCTCGGCAGCCGCCGCGCTCTCCGACAACACCGACCAAGTCGTCTCGGTGATCGCAGAGGAAGCGGCCACCGCGGCCGAGAACCTCTCGGCGGCCCACGAGGCCGCTCAGGCGGCGGCCGAAGCGGCCGAGCCCGAAGAGCCGCAGCCGGTCGGCGGCCTCGACGAGGCGCAGATGGCCAACGCCATCGCGATCATCGAGGCCGGACGCGACAAGGGCTTCGACCGCGACGGCTGGGTGGTCGCGCTGGCCACGGCCATGCAGGAGTCGAAGTTCAAGAACTACGCCAACGTGAACGTACCCGCCTCCTACGACTACGCCTACCAGGCCGAAGGCTCCGACCACGACTCGGTCGGACTCTTCCAGCAGCGCCCCTCCTCCGGTTGGGGCTCGGTCAAGGAACTCATGGACCCCAAGACCTCGGCCTCCAAGTTCTACGGAAGCCTGGGCAAGGTCAAAGGCTGGAAGGACATGCCCGTGACCGAGGCCGCGCAGGCGGTGCAGATCTCGGCCTTCCCGGACCACTACGCGCAGTGGGAAGACCTGGCCTGGCAGATCGTCGAAGAGTACGAGCGCGTCCAATAACCACCTTCCGTCCTCCCGCCGAAACGGCCCCGCGGCACCGCCGCGGGGTCGTTTCCGTTCCGGGCCGCCTCAGTCCGGGGCCGTTGCAGTTCCCCCCTTTCAGCTCAATGAGGGCCCTGCACCGTTTAGAGGAAACCACCAATATTCCGGCGCCGAAGCCGCCGGTACGCCCCGGCAGTTGTCGGACCCGCACAAAACCGGCCCGGTTCGGCCCGCCGCGCGGTTGACAGCCCGAGCACACTGTGCAGGTGACGACTTACAACTGCCCACGCTGCGGACAGCGCAGCACCCCCGCGCAGTGCCCGGCGTGCGGCCGGGGCCCCGAGCCGCTGCTGATGCGGCTCGACGAACTCGACGCCGCCCTCGGCGTGCTCTCGCACGGCTCGCGCAGCCGCGCCGCGGTCGAAGCCGAACGGCTCGAAGTCCTCGACGGACTCGCCCGCCTGGCCCAGACCTACCACGACCAGTCCACGCCTCCGGCCGGAGCGCCGCCCGCGACCCGGAACCCGGCGACCCCCGCCGCCGGCCCTCGGCCCGCCTTCACCCCCGCGCCCGCCCCGCAGACGCCCCCGCGCGGCGAGGTCGCCCCCAAGACCGTGCAGACGCTCCTGCTGAGCCTCGGCGGCCTCCTGGTGGCCACCGCGATCATCATCTTCACCGCCGTCGCCTGGCGGAACCTCGGCGACGGCGGACGACTGGCGATCCTCGCCGCCTTCACCGGCATGCTGCTGGCCGTGCCGGTCGCGCTGCTGCGGTTCGGCCTCAAGGCCACCGCCGAGACGTTCGGCGCGCTCGCCGCGCTCGCGCTGTGGTGCTCGGCCCTGGCCGGCTACTACCTGCTGCTGCCGAGCGGCGCGTCGCTGACCGCCGAAGCGGTCGGCACCTGGACGATGCTCGTGCTCACCGCGCTCACCGCCTACCGGGCCGCCGTGGCCTCCACCGCCCCCGGCTGGGCGATGCCGCCGCTGGCCGCGGTCGGCTCGGCCTTCGCCGCCACCGGAGCGATCGTCAACTCCGCGCTCATCATGACCGGCACGGCCGTCGTCCTCGCCGCCGCCTCGTGGGTCGCCGCCCACCGCCCCAGCCACTACCCGCGCTCGGACCGATGGGTCTCGCGGCTGCTGCTGTGCGGCGGCGTGATCCTGGCGTTCATGGCCGGTCTGCGAGCGACGTTCGAACTCGATCAGGCGGTCCTGCCGCCGGTCGCCGCCGGAGTGATGCTCCTGGCCACCGGCAACCTGCTCGCCGCCGTCTACGCCCGGAGAGCCGGAGCGACGGTCAACACCGTCCTGGTCGCCTCCTCGGCGACCGCCGCGCTGACCATCGCCGCCTGGGTGCTCGCGGCCCGCTCCGAAGATCCGGCGCTCGCCATCCCCGCACTGGCACTGCTCGGCGCCCTGATCACCGCGCTGGCCGCCGGCTTCTCCTCCCGGACCGGCGTGCCGTCGCTGACCGCCGCCGTACTGGCGGGCATCGCCTCACTGGCCGCCTTCGCCATCGTCGCCGCCGGAGCGCCCGAACTGGCTTCGTACCTCGGCGCCGCGGTCGCGATCGGACTGGTCTCGCGCGCCGCCGCCGAGCCGCTGCGCACGTCGGGCCGCTACGCCGCCTATATCGCCGGAGCGGGCGTGGCCGCCGCCGGGGCGCTCATCGCGCTCTCGGCGCTGCCGTCGGTCTGGTGGGAACTGCCGCGCGGGCCGCTGCTCACCTGGGAGGTCCCGGCCGTCCTCGTCGTCCTGGCCTTCGCCGCGGCGCTGACGCCGCGCCGGGCCCGGATCGAAGTGGTGGCCTTCGCGGCGGCCTTCGCCGCCATCGCCGCAGCGGCCCTGCTGTGGCACGGCGACCGGGCCGACTTCGACGCGCTCCCGGCCGTGGCCGTCGGCCTGGCCGCGGCCGTGGCGCTGGTCATCGCGATCACCGCCGAGACGCTCGCCGGACGCTGCGTCGGATGGGCCGCGCTCACCGTGTGGCTGCCGCTGGCCGCCGCGACTTTGGGCACGGCCGACAGTGTCGGCGCCAGTGCCGCCCAGATCGAATTCGGCCTGGTCGCCGCGGCCGCCACCATGCTGGTCACCGCCGCCGGAGTCCCCAGGCGCACCCGGCCCGACCGGGTGCTCGCCGCGATCCTGTCCCACGTCCTGGCCGGGACCACCGTCGCGGTGATGATGCTGACCGACTGGATCGCGCGCCTCATCGAGGGCGCCGACTCCTCGCTGCTGCTGCCGGCCGCGATCGGGACCTACACGCTCGCGCTGGTCGGCGTCGCGCTGATGGCGCCGGTCAAGCAGTGGCGGTACGCCGTCGCGGCTTTGTGCACCGGCACGCTCGCCTGGTGGACGCTGCTGACCGCCTACTCGGTCACGACGCTCGAGTACTACACCGGCCCGCCGGCGGCCCTGCTGTTCGGCCTGGGCGTGTGGCGGCTGACGCGCCGCCCGGAGGCCGGATCCTGGGCGGCCCTCGGACCGGCGCTCGCGGTCGGGCTCGGCCCGAGCCTGCTGCTGGCGCTCGACTCGGCCGAACCGGTGCGGCGGGTCGCGCTGGGCGCTGCGGCGCTCGCGGTGGTCGTCGCGGCCGTCGCGCGGCGCTGGCAGGCGCCGCTGGTGCTCGGTTCGGTGACCTTGCTGGTGCTCACGATCAACGAGCTCGCGCTGCTGTGGCACCTGATTCCGACCTGGCTTCCTCCCGCTTTGGGCGGCGCGGTGCTGATCCTGGCCGGGGCGACGCTGGAGCAGCGCCGCCGCGACCTCGACCGTCTGCGGCGGACGGTCCGGGCGATGCGTTAGCGGTTGCGGGTCGCCTCGGACTCCAGGCGCTCGGCGATGGCCTCGGCGGTGAGGCCGAGTTCGCTGAGGAGCTGCGGGCGGGTGCCGTGGGCGTGCCATCCGCCGGGCACGCCGAAGTCGACCAGCGGCACCTCGGTGCCGGCGTCGCGCATCGCGCGCGCCAGCGCGTCGCCGAAGCCGCCCGCGCGCATGCCGTCCTCGACCGTCGCCACCATCCGGAACTGGCCGGCGAGCTTGACCAGCGCCTCGGGGACCGGACAGATCCAGCGCGGGTCGACGACGGTGGCGTTGAGGCCCTTGGCGGCCAGCAGTCCGGCCGCCTCGACCGCCGTGGCGGCCAGCGGTCCGCAGGCGGCGATGAGCAGCTCGTCGCCGTCCGGTTCGACCAGGAAGTCGAGGCCTTCGCGGCTGTCGACGGGGTCGAGGTTCTCGGCCGGGACGGCGCCGGTCGGGAAGCGCAGCATCGTGGGGCCGTCGTCGACCGCCAGGGCCTCGGCGAACTCCTCGCGCAGCGTGGCCTCGTCGCGCGGCGCGGCGATGCGCATGCCCGGCACCACGCGGAAGACCGAGGTGTCCCACACTCCGTAGTGGCTCGGCCCGTCCGGGCCGGTGATGCCGGCCCGGTCGAGCACGAACGTCACCGGGAGCCGGTGCATGGCCACGTCGAGGACCGTCTGGTCGAAGGCGCGGTTCATGAACGTCGAATAGACCGCCACGACCGGGTGCATGCCGTTCATCGCCAGCCCCGCTGCGGAGGTGACGGCGTGCTGCTCGGCGATGCCGACGTCGAAGACCCGGTCGGGCCGGACGGCGGTGAGCTTGTCGACGCCGGTGGGACCGGGCATGGCGGCGGTGATCGCGACCAGGTCGGGGCGGATCTCGGCCTGGGCGACGAGCTCCTCGGAGAACACGGCGGTCCAGCGGCGCTTGCCGGCCGCGAGCGGTTCCCCGGTGATGGGGTCGAAGGCCGCCGAGGGGGCGTGCATCTGCTCGGCCTCGTCGGCGCGGGCGGGGGCCCAGCCGTGGCCCTTCTCGGTCAGGGCGTGGACGATGACCGGGCCGCCGAAGCGCTTGGCCTGCTCGAGCGCCTCGATCATGCCGTCGAGGTCGTGGCCGTCGACCGGGCCGACGTACTTCAGGCCGAGGTCGGAGAACATGCCCTGCGGTGCGAGGGCGTCCTTGAGTCCGGTCTTGGCCGCGTGCAGCGCCGAGTAGGCGGCGCGGCCGAAGACGGGGATCCGCTCGACGGCGGTCTTGATCTTCTCCAGGGCCGGCTCGTAGCCGGGGTTGAGCCGCAGCCCGGAGAGGCGCTTGGCGAGGCCGCCGACGGTCGGGGCGTAGGAGCGGCCGTTGTCGTTGACGACGATGACGAGTTTGAGGTCGTCGCGGGCGGCGATGTTGTTGAGCGCCTCCCAGCACATGCCGCCGGTCAGGGCGCCGTCGCCGACGACGGCCACGACGTGGCGGTCGGACTCGGAGAGCGCGTTGGCCTTGGCGAGGCCGTCCGCATAGGACAGCGCGGTGGAGGCGTGCGAGTTCTCGACCAGGTCGTGCGGCGACTCGGCGCGGCTGGGGTAGCCGGTGAGGCCGCCGCGTCGGCGCAGGCCGCCGAACCGCCGCGCCCGGCCGGTGAGGATCTTGTGGACGTACGACTGGTGACCGGTGTCGAAGACGACCTGGTCGTGCGGGGAGTCGAACACCCGGTGGACCGCCATGGTGAGCTCCACGACGCCGAGATTGGGGCCGATGTGCCCGCCCGTCTTGGCGACCGCGTCGACGAGGAACTCGCGGATCTCGTCGGCCAGCGGCGGCAGGTCGGCCTCGTCGAGCGATTTGAAATCGGCCAGCCTGCCGATCGAGGCGAGGAGCGGGCCCATCTCGGGTTCGTCGTATGAGGTCATAACGCCGAAGTCTAGCCGCGGAGGCCGCTTGCGCGGGAGTGCAGACATCCCCCTGAGGCGTGAGGCATACGCACCGTCACTGTCGGATAGCTGTCACTCACCGAATGGGACACGCCGTGTGAAAGCCCGCCGCCCTTCTTCGCTCAATGTGATCATCACAACATGGACCTCATCGACCTGCACCAGAACACCGAATGGCCGGCGCGCCTCGATCAGGTGTTGAGCTCCTCTCCGGTCGACTGGGCCGAACGGCGCGAAACCGTCAGACATCGGACGGTGCCGGGACTCGCCCGGCTCCAGCGTCTCTCCGCGGTGCCGCGCTTCGACCTCGACGGGGTCGCCCCGGACATCTACGAAGGGATCCTGGAGGACGCGCTCCTGGCCGCCGCGGGCGGCGGCGCGGCCTACACGGAACTGCGGCTGCCGCAGGAGTCGGTGGCCTTCCCCGGTTTCATGGAGCACTTCGAGGTCGCGCGCGCCCGCGCGGCCGAGGCCCATCCCGGCTTCGACGCCGCCGCGGTGCTGAGCCTGAACCTGTGGGAGCCGACGGTCAAGGAGATCTGCGACGCCTTCGGGGACGCGGCGGCCGCGGGACTGGCGGGCATCGAGATCGTCTACGTCCCCTACGCCGCCGAGGCCGACTGGACTCGCGGGCGGATCGTGGCCGAGGCGGCCGCGGAGGCCGGCCTCGGCGTGACCGTCCCGGCCGGGGCCTTCAACGCCTCGAACCTGGCGGCGCTGACGCAGATCGGGCAGGTCGACCGCATCGGGCACGCCGTCGGCGCCGCCGCCGACCCCGGCGTGATGCGGCTGCTCGCCGACGCCGAGGTGACCGTCGAGGTCTGCCTGACCTCGGCGGTGCTCCTCGGCATGGTCGAGCGGCTCGAGGACCACCCGCTGCCGAGGTTCCTGGAGGCCGGCGTCGACGTCGCGCTCGGCACCGACTCGCCGCTGCGGATGGGCACCGACATCGCCGCCGAGTACGCCAAGGCCGCCTCACTTGGGCTTTCGGAGGCTGATCTGGCGGAGATCTCGAAGCGAGCCGCGGCCGCAAGGCTGCCATGACGGGCGCCTTGGGTCGCTGTTGTGCAAGCCCGGGCCGCCCTGACCGGCGCTCCGGGTCTCTGTTGTGCAACAGTCTTGACAACGTCCGATTGCATACAATCGGATGACCGACCACCGCGACGCACCCCGCAAACCCCCTACCTGCGATAATGCTCGGAATGCACGCTCGGTGTCGGTCTTCTCACGACACAGGAACGTGAAAAGTGCTTGCCATCCGACTAGGGTTGCATCGGTTGCCGCCCGCCAACCGGAAGGAAACGATGTCCGCACTCGCAGTCGATTCCCTGTACAAGGTCTTCGGAAAAGGCGCCCAACAGGCCGTGGCCGACCTCAAGGCCGGCGTCCCCCGCGAACAGCTGCCGAACAAGGTGACCGCCGCGGTCATCGACCACACCTGGGAGATCCCCACCGGCGAGATCTTCGTGGTCATGGGCCTGTCCGGCTCCGGCAAGTCGACGCTGATCCGCATGCTCAACGGCCTCATCAAGCCCACCGCCGGCCACATCTGGATCGACGGCGTCGACCTCGGCTCGCTCTCGGCAAAGGGCCTGCGCGCGTTGCGCCGCGACAAGGTCAGCATGGTCTTCCAGCACTTCGCGCTGCTCCCCCACCGCAGCGTCCTCGAGAACGTCGCCTTCGGCCTCGAGATCCGCGGGCTCTCCAAGGACGACCGGATCGAGCGCGCCAGGGAGGCGGTCGAAATGGTGGGCCTCGGCGGCGAAGAGGACAAGCTGCCCGTGCAGCTGTCCGGCGGCATGCGCCAGCGCGTCGGCCTGGCCCGCGCGCTCGCGGCGGACACCGAGATCCTGCTCATGGACGAGGCCTTCAGCGCCCTCGACCCGCTCATCCGCCAGGACATGCAGGACCAGCTGCTCGACCTCCAGTCGAAGCTGGGCAAGACGATCGTGTTCATCACCCACGACCTCAACGAGGCCATGAAGATCGGCGACCGCATCGCCATCTGCGACGGCGTCGTGAAGCAGCTGGGCACCGCCGAGGAGATCCTCAAGCACCCCGCCGACGACTACGTCTCCAACTTCATCGCCGACGTCGACCGGTCGCGAGTGCTGACCGCCGAGGCGGTCATGGAGCCGGTCGGCGCCGACACCGAGGCCGAGGGGCTCGAGACCGTCGAGTCCGACGTGCTGGTCAACGAGCTGTACGGCACCGTCGTGTCCTCGGACCAGCCGCTGCTGGTCGTCGACGAGCGCAACGACCCGCTCGGCGTGGTCACCCCCCGCACCATCCTCAAGTCCCTCGCCCCCGCCCCCGACTCTGACGACCAGGAGCCCCAGCGAGCATGATTCAGTACCTCCACGACTGGTTCTGGACCTATGTCTGGAAGCCGCTGCCCGATATGCCCTTCGGCGACTGGCTCGAATCGTTCGTCCGCTGGGCCCGCATCGCCTGGTCCCCGATGTTCGACGGCATCGAGTCCACTCTCGACACGCTGTTCAGCGGCACGGCCGAGGCGCTGCTGTGGCTCCCCTCGGGTCTGATGGTCCTCATCTTCGCCGGCATCGCCTACGCCGCCAAGGGCTGGAAACTCGCCCTCGGCGTCGGGGCGATGATGTTCCTGGCGGCCTGGATGCCGTACTGGGAAGACACGATGTACACCCTGGCCATGATCATCGTCTCGGCGGTGATCGCCACCGCCTTGGCGATCCCGCTGGGGATCGCGGCCTCGGAGAGCCGGACCGTGTCGGCGGCCGTCCGCCCGGTGCTCGACCTCATGCAGACGACGCCGGCCTTCGTCTACCTCATCCCGGCGGTCATGTTCGTCGGCATCGGCGTGGTGCCCGGCATCATCGCCACCATCATCTTCGCCATGCCTCCGGGCGTGCGCCTGACCGAACTGGGCCTGCGGCAAGTCGACAAGGAGGTCGTCGAGGCCGGGCAGGCGTTCGGCGCAACCCCGAACCGGATCCTGGCGCGCATCAAGCTGCCGCTGGCGCTGCCGACGATCATGGCCGGCCTCAACCAGGTGATCATGCTGGCCCTGTCGATGGTCGTCATCGCCGGCCTCGTCGGCGGCGGCGGCCTCGGCGGCGTCATCGCCTCCTCGCTGGGCCGTCTCGACATGGCCGCCGGCTTCAACGCCGGCTTGGCCGTGGTCTTCCTGGCGGTCTTCCTCGACCGCGTCACCCAGGGCCTGTCCGACCGGACTCCGGTCGCCAAGGCAGCCCAACTGAGCCGCTGAGCTCACCCCATCCACGGAAAGTACGCAAACACCACCGGAAGGAAGCGACATATGAAACGTCGTTCAATCATGAAGCGCGCCGCGGCCGCGGGCGCCGCCGCGGCGATGGCCCTGGGCGTCACCGCCTGTTCGGTCGAGGACGAGGGCGGCGACTCCTCGGGCGGCTCGGAGGAGACCGACTTCGGCCTGCCCGAGGGCGAAGGCGAGATCACCATCGGCTACATCAACTGGGACGAGGCCGTCGTGGCCACCGAGATGTGGCGCCAGGCGCTCGAGGCCTCCGGCTACGAGGTGGAGACTCAGGAGTTCGCCGAGGTCGCGCCCCTGTTCCAGGGCCTGGCCGCCGGCGACATCGACGTCTTCCTCGACGGCTGGCTGCCGATCACGCACGCCACCTACATGGAGGAGTACGGCGACCAGCTCGAGCAGCTGGGGACCTGGAACGAGAACGCGGTGCTCACCGTGGCCGTTCCGTCCTATGTCGAAGAGGTCGACTCGCTGGCGAACCTCAACGAGCACGCCGACCTGTTCGACGGCCGCATCGTCGGCATCGAGGCCAGCGCGGGCCTGACCGAGGCGGTGCAGGGCACCACGATGCCGACCTACGGCATCGACGACCTGACGCTGGAGACCTCCTCGACCTCGGCGATGCTCGCCGAGCTCGACTCGGCGATCGCCGCCGAGGAGCCGATCGTGGTCACCCTGTGGCAGCCGCACTGGGCGTACTCGAAGTACGACCTGAAGAACCTCGAGGACCCCGAGGTGACCCTGGGCGACGCTGAGACGATCAACACGCTGGCGCGCAACGGCTTCAGCGAGGACCAGGCCGACCTGGCCGAGGCTCTGAGCAACTTCCGGATGAGCGACGAGCAGCTCGCCGACCTCGAGAACACCGTCTTCACCGAGCACGAGGGCGACGTCGAAGCCGGCGTCACCGCGTGGCTCGAGGAGAACTCGTTCCAGGAACTGATCTCCTAGCGGCTTCCTGCGAGCGGGGGCCGGGCGCTGCCCGGCCCCCGCTTTTTCGTGTTCGGGCGAAAAGGCGCAAATGTATGCATAAGTACTAATGTATTCACGTGGTTGGGCGTGCCCCCGCACGGGTACGCCTCGAACGCCGGCGATACGACCGATCGACGGGGAGGGCGACGACATGGCGATCGCGCACATCGAGCACACGGCACACGAGCACCGCCACGGCGAAGGCTGCGGCCACACCGCGGTGGACCACCTCGACCACACCGACTACGCCCACGACGGCCATCTGCACCGCGAGCACGGTGGCCACTGGGACGAGTGCGAGCCGGACGGGCACGTCGTCTGCGGCGGCCACGACCATCAGCACGGCGAAGGCTGCGGGCACACCGCCGTCGAACACGGCGACCACGTCGACTACGTCCACGACGGCCACCGCCACGCCGCGCACGAGGGACACTACGACGACCACTGACCTCCCGATTCGCGGCCGCCGACCAAGCGTCGGCGGCCGCTTCGCAAGCCCTGGCTAAGATGCCGGTGATCCGCCGGCAGCATCCCTCACGGCGCGAGCGCGAGCCGTCGAGGTCGCCGGCATCGATATCGCAGCAGCAGTCAGCAAAGCCTCACTGGGCGGGCTCGAAGAGCGCGATCGTCTCGAAGTGCTGGGTCATCGGGAAGGCGTCGAAGGCCCTCATGCGGGTCGGGGCCCAGCCGTGCTCGGCGAAGGTCTTCACGTCGCGGGCCAGCGCGCCCGCGTCGCACGCGACGTAGCAGACCGCTCTCGGCCGGGCTTCGATCAGGGAGTTCACCACTTCGGCGCCCGCGCCGCTGCGCGGCGGGTCGAGCACCACGATGTCGACCCCGCCGAGGGCCGGCACGGTGGCGGCCACGTCGCCGTCGATCGCGCCGGCGTTCTTCCAGTCGGCCAGGTTCGCCGCGGTGTGCGAGGACTTCGCGTTCTCGACGGCCACGACCCGGCCCTGGTCGCCGACCGCGTCGGCCAGCCCGGCGGCGAACAGCCCGGCCCCGGCGTACAGGTCCCAGGCCGCGTCGCCCTCGCGCGGCTGGAGGAAGTCGAGGACGCACTCGAGGAACGTCTCGGGGGCGGCCGGGTGGACCTGCCAGAACCCGTCGAAGCCGAGCTCGAACTCGAGCTCGCCGACGCGCTGGTGGACGGTCGCCGGGCCGCTCTTGTGGTGGGGCCTGGAGGTCCGGCGCAGCTGGGTGTAGACCGCGAGCTTGTCGTCGTCGGAGTCGACCACGCCGACCGCTCCGATGCCCTTCCAGTTCTGGCCGAGGACCTTGGAGGAGCGGATCGGCTCGGTGGCGATCCGGCACCAGTCGATGTGGACGATGTCGCGGGACTTGTGCCGGCGCAGGCCCGGTTTGCCGTCGGCGTCGACGGCGTACTGCATGCGGGTCCGCCAGCCGAGGGCGCCTTCCTTCCACGGGAGCTCCTCGACCTCGACGCCTTCGACGGCGGCCGGGTCGAGCCCGCCGATGCGGGTGAGCTGGTCGGCCAGGACTCGGGCCTTGAGGCGGCGCTGGGCCTCGGGGGCGACGTGCTGGAAGTCGCAGCCGCCGCACTTGCCGGGGCCCGCCCACGGGCAGGGCGGCTCGACGCGTTCGGGAGCGGCTTCGAGGATCTCGACGGCGTCGGCGAACGCGAAGCGCTTCTTGCGTTCGGTGACCTCGATGCGCACCCGCTCGCCCGGCAGGGCGTGCCGGACGAAGTACACCTCGCCGTCCACCCGGGCCACGCAATGGCCTCCTGCGGCGACATCTCCTACTGTGACGATCATCGTCGGTATTCCCCCACCTTCCGCGAGCACGCCCGCCAGGTTACTCCGCGGGAGCGGCCCGGCCTCGGCGGTGCGCTCGGGGGCGAGTCCGGCTCACCGGTTGACGCGGCGCAGCGGCGGCGGCTCCATGTTCTCGCCGAGGATCCACGGGACGATGCAGATCATCACGCCAGGCTCGTACCGCAGCTGCCGGCGGAGCGCCTTGGTGGTCTGGTTGTGCAGCAGGTTGGTCGACCACGGGAAGTAGCTGCGGGCGGAGCCGCGGCGCCGCCACCAGTGTCCGACGACGTATTCGGGCAGGTAGACGGTCACCACGTCGCGCGGCGCGTCGCGCCTGAGGGCCTTGACGTAGTCGACGATCGGCCCGGTGATCTCGCGGTAGGGCGAGTCCAGGACCGTGAGCGGCACGCCGATCTTGCGCTTCTCCCACTCGGCGAGCAGGGCGCGCGACGCCGCGGCGTCCACATTGACCGTCAGGGCGGTGATGGAGTCGGGGCGGGTGGCCTTGGCGTAGGCCAGCATCCGCATCAGCGGCCGGTTCACGCTCGAGGCCAGCACGATCGCGTGGTTGCGCGAGGGCAGCTTCGGGCGGCCCGGCGGCAGCTCGGTCTCGGCGGTCACGGCGGTGTAGTGCTTGGAGACGTACCACATCAGCGCGTAGCCCAGGCCGATGATGATCACCGCGATCCAGCCGCCGCGCCGGTAGTCGGTCAAGGCGACGATGCCGAGCACGATCACGCACATGACCGCGGCCGCGAACGCCGTGCGCCTGGCCCTGCGTGCCCGCCGGCGCCGCGAGCGGTCGCGCTCGACGTCCAGGACCCGGCCCCAGTGCCGCACCATCGCCGAGTGGGCCAGGATCATCGACAGGAACACGCCGACGATGTAGAGGCCGATGAGCCGGAACGTCACGCCGCCGAAGGCGACGACCAGAGCCGCCGCCGACACCGCCAGGATGATGATCCCGTTGGAGTACACGAGCCGGTCGCCGCGCTTGTGCAGTTGGCGCGGCAGCAGCGAGTCCTGCGCGAAGATGGAGGCGAGCTGCGGGAAGCCGACGAACGCCGTGTTCGCCGCCAGCAGCAGCACGCCGCCGGTGGCGAGCATGACCGGCCAAATCAACAGCGCCAGCGAGTCGAACACCGCTCCGGCCAGCTGGCCGACCAGCGGGTTCTGCACGTAGTCCTCGGGGACGCCGGCCAGCTGGCGGCTGGGGTCCGAGCTGGCCTGGGCGCCGACGAGGTAGGCGAGCAGGACGATCCCGACGAACAGCGCGACCGTAGCCGCTCCGACGGCCGTGATCGAGGCGGCCGCGTTGCGGCCTCGGGGCGGCCGGAAGAAGCGCACCCGCGTCGTGAACGTCTCGATGCCGGTCACGGCCACCGATCCGGCCGCGAAGGCGCGGGCGCACAGCACGAACAGCGCCGCGGCGCTCTGCTCGGTGGCCTCGCCGATCGAGGCGAAGTCGGCCGAGAGCGGATGCAGTTCGTCGCCGGCGGCGATCCGGACGAGGCCGACGAGCACGATCGCGGCCATGCCGGTCACGAACGCCAGCGCTATGGCGGCGGCGACGCGCCCGGGGATGCGCCAGCCGCGCAGGTTGAAGGCCGTCAGCAGCGCGATGGCGAGGACGCAGGCCCACTCGCGCACGTCCCGCAGCCCCGGCATCACGACCGCGAGACTGGTCACGGCGGCGGCGACCGAGACCGCGACGGTGAGGATGTAGTCCAGCAGCAGCGCCGCGGCGGCGAGGATGCCGACCTTGGGGCCGTAGTTGGCCGTCACCACCCGGTAGTCGCCGCCGCCGCCCGGGTAGGCCTGGACGGTGTAGCGGTAGGAGGCGATGACCGTCAGCATGACGACCGCGACGGCCAGTCCGGTCCACACCGAGAAGGCGTAGGCGGCCGTGCCGACCGCGGCCATGATGAGGAATACCTGTTCGGGGGCGTAGGCGATGGAGGAGATCGGGTTGACCGCGAGCAGGGGGATGGCGTGCCGTTTGGACAGCTCCAGGGCGCTCTGCCGCTCGGAGGTGAACGGCTCTCCGACGAGCAGGCGCTTGAAGACTGACAGGGACCGGGTCACGGCCGCATCGTAGCGCTCCGACTCTCCTCCGGGGGTACGGTCCCACCGCTAGCGTGGTCACAGGAGGGGCGCGCGAGGCTCGGCGAACCCCGCGAAGACGCGCACGAAGCAGCGTGGTCGCGGCAGCCGGCGCGCAAGGCGGTATCGTCGGATCGACGTCTGGAAAGGAGTCGCCGGAGTGCACGTGGTGATCATGGGCTGCGGCCGCGTCGGCTCGACGCTGGCGCGGGGACTGGTGGAGCTGGGGCACAGCGTCGGCGTGATCGACCAGAACCCCAAGGCATTCCGGCGCCTCGGACCCGACTTCGACGAGACGACCGTGCGCGGCATCGGATTCGACCGCGAGGTGCTGGCCAAGGCCGGCATCCAGCGCGCCGACGCCTTCGTGTCGGTCTCCTCGGGCGACAACTCGAACATCATCGCCGCGCGGGTCGCGCGGGAGCACTACGGGGTGCAGAACGTCATCGCCCGGATCTACGACCCCCAGCGCGCGAGCGTGTACGAACGGCTCGGCATCCCCACCGTGGCGACGGTCCGGTGGACGGCGGACCGGCTGCTGCGGCATCTGCTGCCGGAGGACCAGGAGCCGCTGTGGCGCGACCCGACCGCGACGCTGTCGATGGTCGAGGTCCTCTACGACGAGGGCTGGGTCGGCATGCCGCTGGAGGCGCTCGAGTCGGCCACGGGGCACCGGGTGGCCTACGTGACCCGTTTCGGGCGAGCCACGCTGCCGACGGCTTCGATGGTGCTGCAGGACGGCGATCAGCTCTACATGCTGGTGGCCGACGAGGGCGCCCCCACGGTCGCCGCGATCGCGGGGCGGCCCCCGCAGGGAGGTCTCTGATGCGAGTGGCGATTGCCGGAGCCGGCAACGTGGGCCGTTCGATCGCCGCCGAGCTGGTCGGCAACGGCCACGAGGTCCTGTTGATCGAGCGCGAGCCCGAGGCGTTGCGACCGGAGCGGGTGCCCGAGGCCGAGTGGCTGCTGGCCGACGCCTGCGAGCTGCAGAACCTGCGCCAGGCGCATCTGGAGACGTGCGACGTCGCGGTGGCGGCGACCGGCGACGACAAGGTGAACCTGGTGGTGAGCCTGCTGTCGAAGACGGAGTTCGCGGTCCCGCGGGTGGTCGCCCGCGTCAACCGGGCCGAGAACGAGTGGCTGTTCAACGAGGACTGGGGCGTCGACGTCTCGGTGTCGAAGCCGCGTCTGCTGGCGGCGCTGGTCGAGGAGGCGGTCAGCGTCGGCGACCTGGTGCGCCTGATGAGCTTCCGCCAGTCGCAGGCGAACCTGGTGGAGATCACGCTGCCGCTGGAGGCGCCGCACGTGGGCGCGACGGTCGCGGAGGTGCCGCTGCCGAGGGACGTGGCGTTGGTGGCGATCATCCGCGGACGGAGAGTCATCGCTCCCACACCCGGAGACAGTCTCGAGTCCGGCGACGAGCTGGTGTTCGTGTGCAACGAGGACGCCGAGGACGCGACCCGTGCGGTCATCTTGGGCAAAACGCGCTGATTTATCGGTTTTCCCCTGGGGGGTATTTACATTTCGGGCGTGTGTCAGTTAGATTTATGTTTGTCAATGTTTCCATTTCCTGGGAGCGCTACCATGCTCAGAACGAGAAAAAACCGCATCAGAAGCCTCATCCTCGCGTTCGCGGCGGTGGTCATGGCCGGCGCTTCGGCGCTGTTCTTCACCACCCAGACGGCCACCGCGCACGGGACGGCGACCTCGCCGCCCGCCCGGCACTACAGCTGCTGGGAACGCTGGGGCGACGACTTCCAGAATCCCGACATGGCCACCGAGGACCCCATGTGCTGGCAGGCCTGGCAGGCCAACCCCAACACCATGTGGAACTGGAACGGCCTGCTCCGTGAGGGCATGCAGGGCCAGCACGAACAGCGTATCCCCAACGGCCAGCTCTGCTCGGGCGGCAACGCCGAGGGCGGACGCTACGCGTCACTCGACGAGGTCGGGCCCTGGCACGCCACCCCGATCAACAACAACTTCACGCTGCACTACGAGGACACCGCCACTCACGGCGGCGACTACTACTGGGTGTACGTGACCCGGCAGGGCTTCGACGTCAACAGCGAGCCGCTCGGCTGGCACCACCTCGAGCGGGTCGTCGAGACCGGCGTCTACCAGCCCGGCGAAGCGGTCGACATCCCCGTGAGCGCGCCCGGCCGGACCGGGCACCACGTGGTCTACGTGATCTGGCAGGCCAGCCACATCGACCAGACCTTCTACTCCTGCTCGGACGTGTGGTTCGGCGGCGGCTCCCCGCCTCCGCCCGACCCGACCGACCCGCCGGAGCCGACTGATCCCCCGG
>NZ_BAAGXZ010000035.1:0-31553 GCF_054779575.1 Glycomyces halotolerans | reverse complement strand
GTCACTCTCAGGGTGCGAATGCTTTCATGTTCCGGACCCGGACCGGCTGCGGCCCAACCCCAACACCGATCGATGCTCCAAACAGGCCCCACCCCGACACGGCCCTGACCATCTCCGAGGCCCGGCCGACCGAGCACGACGATCGCCGAAATGCCCGGGTTGCGGCCGATTGGTAGCGTGGACCACAGTCCTCGAAGCAACGAATCGGACCGCATGCGGTCCCCGCTCCCGCCTTCGGCGGGACCGGAAGGCGGCACCCCCAAGGAGTCCCGCATGGCCAACTACCTCGTCGGCCCGAACCATTCGACCGACATAGAGAACGCGCTGACCAAGTTCCACGAGGCGCTGACCAAACGGTGGCGCAAGGAAGCCGTCGAGGGTCTCGGCAGTCAGCAGGCCCCGACCACGAACTACATCGCGCCGCAGAGCGCGGTCACCGCCCCCGACGCCACCGTGTACACCGAACAGCTAGTCGCAATTCACGTCAACTCCGGCGAATGCGCTTTCGTGGACTGGGCGGAGAGCGGCCAGGACGGCTCCCCTTCGTCCATCTCCTGCTCCGGTGCGACCGGAGTCCGAGAAGACGACGTCGAGATACCCGACATTCGCGGGGGCGGAATGATCCATGTGCCGCGACACATCACCTGTCCGGTGGGGGACCTCCTGGCGGCGATCGAGGACTGGGCCTGGAGCGAACGGGACACCATCTTCTACGACGTGCCGCTGTTCGACGCCCACGACGTCTCGCGCCTCGAAGACGCCTACGACATGCTCATCCGGCTCGGCAAGGACATGGGGCTGGAAGCGGGCTCCGATTCCGAGTCCGGTATCTCCTCCGGATGGGAACCGTTAAACGAACGCGACTTCCCCGGAATCGTCGAGGACGTCTCCGACCGCGACGGTGTCAACAAGGATTGGCTGGAGAGCTGGACAGGGCTGGCCGCGGATCGCTTCAAGGAAGGATTCGCAGCCTCGACCACTCGGACGATGAGCAACCAGTCCGGCATACTCGGCTGCCTCGCCAACTGCTACGCCGAGCGGTCGGCGATCATCGAGTACGCGCGCAACAACACTATCTACTGGATCGATTGGGCGACCAGTTCCTTCGAGCAGATGGAGATCCAGACACACAACCTAGTGGACGGTTGGAAGACCCTTCAGGGGCTCGGCACCGCGATCGCGGTCGGCGGCGCATGGAGCGGCGTGGCCGGCGGAGTCGGAGCCGCGGTGACCCTCGTGGGGTTCCTGGGAGAGAACCTGCTTCCCGAGGCGACGACGAACGAAGGGCTCAAATACGAGATCCCGGAGATCATGAACACGCTCGAATCGGAGATCTCGAAGCTCAACGACTCGGTCCAGAGCCACGAGACCGACCTCAGCTCCGGGATCTCCGTGTTCCGCGGAAAGATCAACGACACGCACAGCTACAACCTGGAGCTGTACGACCTCACCGCGAACTCCTCGGGCGCTCCGAGCGACACCGACGGCTTCACCGCCGATCCGGCCGACATCCTCGCCCTGGCCAAGAACTGCTACGACGCCGCCGCCCGGTACGAGGGCGTGCTGGGCAAACTGAATGAGACCACCAGCGCCGACGGCGACCTCGCCGACAAGGACGGCAACCCGTCCTGGGCCGACCAGGAGATCATCGCGATCCGGGACGAGCTCGTCGACTACATCCGAACCACCTGCGCCAGGTACATCATCGCGGGAGAGCAGCTCGAAGACGCGGCAGAAGCGTACGCCGAGTCCGACAACGATGTAGGGGCCTCGTACGACCGGGCTATGCCAGACTGGGACTACTCGGCACCCGACACCGATTGGAACCCGGGCGACGCGGCCGACGCCACCGACCGGGGGACCGACAGCCGCTACGACGATCATCCGGCGCGGGGAGGCACCGCTCCCGGAGAGGGCGTCGAGACCGACTACGAGATCGAGCTGTCAGGGGATCGAGCGTGAAGATCGGACGACCGCTGTGGACCATGCCGGCCGCCGTCGGCCTCACGGCGTCGATCGCCGCAGGCTGCGGACAGGGAGCCGACGGATCCGATGACCCGAACGTACCGACCGCGAGCGAGACCGCGACCGAGCTGGCGGTCCCGGAAAAATATTGCGAAACTCTGGCGGCCGAACTCCTTCCCGACGGAGCCGACCCGGCGGAGTACCGGATCGACGGGTCCTGGGGCACCGGCTCGACCCGATCACAGGGCGACCCTTACGTCTGCGACGTCGAGCCGCGGGACGTCTACGGCGCGGCTGCCGCGGGCCGCGACGCCGTCGAGTGGACGCTGAGCGTCAAGCTCATCGGCCCCGACTCCCCCGAGCGCGACGAATACCCGGAGATCCCCGATCCGCTCGATGCCGACGAGCGGGACTGGGCCGAGTTCCGCGACGACTCCGAGCTGGTCTCGGGGACGATGGAGTGCGAGGCCCCGACCGGCTGCGACGGCGCCGAGCCGGTGGAGGTGCGGATGCACGACTCCGTCTTCCTGGGATTCCACGGGGACCTGGCCTTCTCGGCGGAGACGCGGTACTACTCCACGGCGGACCCCGACGAGGCCGAACAGGCCGGTGAGCGGTACTCGGCGGAGCTGTTCGCCGATTTCGCGGTCGCGGCCGACCGGGACCTCTGAGCTCCCGTCACTCGGCCGCCGCCGAGCGCTCCAGCGCGCCCAGCAACTCGGCCTCCAGGTAGGGGGCGAGGGTGGCCGCATACGTGTTGGTGAGGTGGGCGTCGTCCCGGTAGACCAGGATGTTGCCGACCACCGGCTCGCAGACTTCGGGTCCGCAGATGCGGTCGGTCAGGTCGATCTTGTGGACGCCTTCGGGGACGGCGAGGCGCTCGAACGCCTCCGGGTCCGGGTAGTAGTCGTCGCGGTCGACGGCGCATTCGGCGGCATCGGCCCCGTGGAGGTCGACGCAGGTGGGGATGTCGAAGCGCGGGCTGGGGGTGTCGCGGACGATGAACACTTCGGCGCCGGTCTCGCGCAACTGCTCGTAGCGTTCGGTGTATTCGGGGAAGGTCTCGACGGCGTCGTAGCCGACGCGGGATCCGTAGGTGAAGACCAGGTCGGGTTCGAGCTCGGCGATGGCGTCGACGGCCGCGTCGTTCCAGGCGTCGCAGGAGCGGTAGCGCTCCTGGTCCGGGTTCGGCTGCTCGGTGGCGATGATGCAGGCGTTCTTGATGAACGTGACCAGGTGCCACCTGTGGCGTTCGGCGACGTCCTCCATGGCAGGGAGCCAGTGCCAGATCTTGGAGCCGCCGTACATGACCACCGTCCGCTCGGCCTCGGCCTCGTCGGCGGCGAAGTCGCAGCGGACGACGTCGTAGCCCTCCATGGACTGGTTGCACTCGCCCGACAGGGCCGGGTCGCGGTCGTCGGCCGCGTCGAGGGTCGAGGGGATGAAGTCGGCCGTCTCCACCTCGAGGTCCTCGGCCAGCGCCGCGGCGCCCGGGTAGCGGCTCGCGTCGGCCGCGGCCGGGTCGAGGCGGTGCCGTTCGTAGGCGATGTAGCCGGCCAGGGCGGCGGTCGCGGCGAGGACGAGGGCCAGGCAGGCGGCGCCGAGCGCGTAGGCGCCGCGTGCGGTGTGCTGGCCCCAGCCGGTCCTCGGCAGGCGCAGTTCGACGGCCCAGCGGGTGGCTTCGGCGAGGGCGATCGAGACGGCGATGACGCCGAGGCCGCCGAGCAGGGTGGCGGTGTCGCGGCCGGTGGCGGCGAGGTAGCAGACGAGGACGGGCCAGTGCCACAGGTAGAGGGTGTAGGAGAGTCTGCCGAGGTGCTGGAGGGGCCTGGTGTTGAGCAGGCGTCCGGCGCCCGCGCCGGGCTGGACGGAGGCGACGACGATGATCGCTCCGGCAGTGAGCACGGGCCACATGGCGGCCGCTCCGGGGAACTCGGTGCTCTCCAGGATCATGCCGCAGGCGGCGAGGGCGGCCACGGCCGTCCAGGACAGGGCCGCGGCGGTGCGGCGGCCGAGTTTGAGCAGTGGGAGCGCCATCGCCAGGAGGGCGCCGGCGGCGAACTGCCACATGCGGGCGCGGGTGTCGAAGTAGGCGTAGGCCTGGTCGGTGTCGACCGCGGCGAGGGCGTAGGCGAAAGAGGCGAGGAAGACGGCTCCGAAGGCCGCGGCGAGCACTGGGCGCAGGCCGCGGCCGGTGCTGCGGGCGAGGAGCGCGCAGGCGGCGATGAGGACCGGCCACACGAGGTAGAACTGGGCTTGTATGCCCAACGACCAGTAGTGCTGGACGATGCTGGCGCCGTTGTTCGAAGACAGGTAGTCGACGGAGGTTTCGGCCAGGCGCCAGTTGCCGACGTAGAACGCCGAGGCGATCAGGTCGCCGAGCTGCTGGTTCCAGGTGGCGCGCGGCAGCCAGAGCACGGTCATGGGGACCATGGCGGCGGCGACGATGAGCGCCGGCGGGAAGATGCGGCGGATGATGCGGGCCGAGTAGCGGACGGGGCCGATGCCGTGGCCGGTTTCGACGCGGCGGACGAGGCTGCCGGTGATGAAGAAGCCCGAGAGCAGGAGGAACACGTCGACGCCGCCGGAGACGCGGTTGAACCAGATGTGGTAGGCGGCGATGATGACGATGGCGACCCCGCGCAGGCCGTCGATCTCGACGAGGTGTCGCGGCCGGGCCCGGCCCGGGCGCGCGGCGGTGTGCGGCTCGGGGGGCGTGGTCTGCCCGGTCTCGGTGCTCATGGGTCTCCGGGTGGGAGGTGCGGGAGGGGCTCTTCGAGGGTAGCGGCGGCCGGTGGGGGTGACCCGCGTTTGACAGCGGGTACTTCACAGGACACAATGAAAGCACCTTAACGATCGTTAAGTTTCAAGTCCGGGAAGGAGTCGAGGTGGACTACCGAGCCGAGCGCGAGGCCATCATGCGCGGGGGCGCCGAGAAGTACCACAAGGCCGCCGCCGCTGCCGGCAAGTACCACGCGCGCGAGCGGATCAGGCGGCTGACCGACGCCGACTCGTTCACCGAGGACGCGCTCTGGGCCAACCCGGACCCGACGCTCCCGGCCGACGGCGTGGTCTGCGGATCGGCGACCGTGCAGGGCCGTCCGGTCCGCGTGATCGCCAACGACTCCACCGTCAAGGCCGGGTCCTGGGGCGCCAGGACCGTCGAGAAGATCGTCCGCACCATCGAGGCGGCGCAGGCCGAGCGGCACCCGATCGTCTACCTGGTCGACTCGGCCGGAGCGCGGATCACCGACCAGGTGCAGCTGTTCCCGGGGCGGCGCGGGGCCGGCCGGATCTTCTACGAGCAGGTGCGCGCCTCCGGCCAGATCCCGCAGGCGTGCGCGCTGTTCGGCCCCTCGGCCGCCGGAGGGGCCTACATACCGGCGTTCTGCGACATCGTGGCGATGGTCGACGGCAACGCCTCGATGTACCTCGGCAGCCCGCGCATGGTCCAGATGGTCACCGGCGAGCAGACCACATTGGAGGACATGGGCGGGGCGCGCGTCCACTGCGAACAGTCCGGTGTCGGGCATTTCCTGTGCCGCAACGAGGACGAGGCGATCGCCTCGGTGCGCCGGTGGCTGTCGTACCTGCCGTCGAACTGGACGCAGCCGCCGCCGGTCCGCGCCTCCCGGCCGCCGCGCGAGATCGACCTGGCCGAGGTCGTCCCCGCCGGGGAGTCGACGGCCTTCGACATGCACGAGTTCATCGACGGCCTGGTCGACCGCGACTCGGTCCTGGAGGTGCAGGCGCGCTGGGCAGGCGAGCTCGTATGCGCGTTCGCCCGGCTCGACGGCCGCCCGGTCGGCATCGTCGCCTCCAACCCGGCCGTGCGCGGCGGCGTCCTGTTCTCCGACTCGGCCGACAAGGCCGCCCGGTTCGTGAACACCTGCGACGCGTTCAACGTGCCGCTGCTGTTCCTGGCCGACGTGCCAGGCTTCATGGTCGGCACCGAATTCGAGAAGACCGGCATCATCCGCCACGGCGCCAAGATGATCGCCGCCGTCTCCGAGGCGACCGTGCCGAAGCTCTGCGTCGTGGTCCGCAAGGCCTACGGGGCCGGGCTGTACGCCATGGCCGGACCGGCGTTCGGCTCCGACGCCGTCATCGCCCTGCCCAGCGCCAAGATCGCCGTCATGGGGGCCGATGCCGCCGTCAACGCCGTGTACGCCGGCAAGATCGCCGCCATCGACGACCCCCAGGAGCGCGAGCGGTTCATCGCCGACCGGCGCGCGGAGTACGAGGCCGACATCGACCTGCGGCGCCTGGCGGGCGAGCTGGTCGTCGACGACATCGTCGAGCCCGAGCGGTTGCGGGCCGACCTCATCGCACGCTACCGAAGGCTGTCCCAAAAGGACCGGCGCTTCGGCGACCGCAGACATCCGATAACACCGGTGTAGGAGGAGCCATGAGACTCACGCCCGAACAGGCCGAGTTCGCCAGCGCGGTGAGGGACTTCGCGCAGACCGAGATCAGACCCGTCATCGCCGACCACTACGAGCGCGGATCGTTCCCGACCGACCTGGTCCGCGACCTGGGCAGGCTCGGCGTCTTCGGCGTCACGCTGCCCGAGGAGTACGGCGGGGCCGACGCCGGGCTGCTCATGCTGTGCCTGGCGCTCGAGGAGATCGGCAAGGTCGACTCGTCGGTGGCGGTCACGGTGGAGGCCGGGGTGACGCTCGGGGCCGAGGCGGTGGCCAAGTACGGCACGCCCGAGCAGCGCCGGCGGTGGCTGCCGCGCCTGGCCGCCGGGGAGGGCCTGTGCGCGTTCGCGTTGACCGAGCCGAGCGGCGGCACCGACGCGGGTCGGACCGACACGCGCGCCCGGCTCGAGGGCGACCAGTGGGTGATCGACGGGGGCAAGTGCTTCATCACCAACGCCGGGACGCCGATGACCGACCTCATCGTCGCGACGGCGACCACCGGCCCGGGCGAGGTGTCGTGCATCGCGGTCGAGCCGGGGACGCCGGGCCTGGAGATCGGCCCGGAGTACTCCAAAGTGGGCTGGCGGGCTTCGGACACGCGGCCGTTGTACTTCGACGGCTGCCGGGTGCCGGCCGAGAACCTCATCGGCGAGCGCGGCAAGGGGTTCGCGCAGTTCTTGGAGCTGCTGGACTACGGGCGGGTGGCGCTGGCGGCCCTGTCGGCGGGGATGGCGCAGGGCTGCCTGGACGAGTCGGTGGCGCACGCCAAGGAGCGGGAGGCGTTCGGCAAGCCGATCGGCGCGAACCAGTCGATCGCGTTCATGCTGGCCGACATGCGGTTGCGCGCGCACACGGCGCGGTTGGCGTATGTGGACGCGGCCGAGAAGGCCGACCGGGGGGAGCCGTTCGGCACGGACGCGGCGATGGCGAAGCTGCACGCCTCGCAGATGGCCGTGGAGAACGCGCGGGACGCGACGCAGATCTTCGGCGGCTACGGGTTCATGAACGAGACGCCGGTGGCCAGGGCTTGGCGGGACTGCAAGATCCTGGAGATCGGCGAGGGCACCAACGAGGTGCAGCGGATGCTGATCGCCAGGTCCATGGGAGTTTTATTAAGACTTCAACAAGATCATTGCCCTCGCTTGCACGCCCCTGGCAAGCTCGGAACCGGAACTTAGCGCTGTGCCGCACCCGAACCGACTCGGATGCACGCGACCGGCGCATTTCGGCACAGCCGCCGCGAGAGGCGCGGCGGCGGACTGAGGAGCGGCAATGACCGACATCGACAAGGGCCGGGCCATCGCACAGCGGGTCCTCGCCTCCCGGCGGGGACTCATGTGCGGCGCGGCGGCGCTGGGCGCGGCGGGCGCGCTGGCCGCCTGCGGCACGGCCGAACCGGCTGCGGAGTCGAACGGCGATTCGGGCTCGGATTCGACCGGCGAGGGCGGCGACGCGCTGGCCCGGACCTCGGAGGTCCCGGTGGGCGGCGGGATCGTGGCCGGGGAGACGGTGATCGTCCAGCCGAGCGAGGACGAGTTCGCGGCGTACTCGGCGGTGTGCCCGCATCAGGGCACGATCGTGCAGGCGCCCGACGACGGGGTCATCGTCTGCCCGAACCACGGCTCCCAGTTCGACCTCGAAGGGGCGCTGCTCCAGGGTCCGGCCGAGACCGGCCTGACCGAAGTCGAGATCACCGTCGACGGCGACCGAATCCTCCTCGGCTGACGGCCCCGCCTTCTCCGTACGTGTCGGACCGGCCCCTTACACTCTGCCCGGCTCGCCCGTCTCGGGCGGGCCACGGAGCATGCACCGACAGGGGGGACGCATGGCGCTGTGGCCGAACGGCAAGCACATCAGGCTGATGAGGGAACTCGTCCGTCAGCTCGACGAGCACGCTCCCGGCCATCACGAAGCGGGCGACGAGGCGCTCTTCTTCGAGTTCCCGGCCTGGAAGGTCGCACTGGCACCCGATGTGCACGTGTCCGACTCCCGACTGCTCCGCGCCGGTGACAGCCCGCCGCCGGGCAGAGCGTTGTCGCTCGCGGCGGACCTGGACCCGAACCGGTCGCCGCCCGGTCCCGATCCGACATGGCAGGTCGATGTCTACGGCAGGTCGGGAGTCGAGGTGTACCTTGCTCTCGACCTGATCGATCGCCGGATGTCGGTCTACTCAGGGCCATCGAAGCACGGCTATCGCTCCCGTGCGACCGAGGATCTGAGCGGTCGGGTGAGGATCCCCGCGCCGTTCGACTTCGACCTCGACACCTCGGCATTCGCTCACTGCGACCGCTGACGGCCCACAGCGCTGTTCGGCCTGAACCATCGGCTCGGCCGGTCGGGCGGTGCTCGCGGTGTACTAAGATCCGCCGGCGTGCCCCAGAGTCAAAAAACATCAGAATATGCCGCCCATTGCGGATTCACCCGTGGCGACCTACTGCTCGTCCCGGGAGCCCTCCTGCTCGGTCTCGCGGGCGCGATCATGGTGTTCGACCAGCTGGGCGAAGGCTACCCCGACCTGCCCCGCCCGCTGGAGCAGCTCATCGGCGCGCTGACGACTATCGCAGCGGTCGTGTTCATCGCCTTCAAGTTCGCCGCCGCCGTCGCCCGGCCGATCGGGCTGCTCGTCGATGAGGACGGCATCACTCTCCGCACCTTCGCCCTCGGCCGTCTCACTGTCGTGCCATGGCGAGAGGTGTCCGGCGTGTTCCTCCGCACCAAGCGGATCTCCCGTACGAAGGTCACCTATCTGGTCGTGAAACGGGGATCGCGGTCGCACCCGCTGCGGCGCCGCAACCCGTTGACCGACCCCCGAATCCCTGATGTCGATCCCGAGCGCGACGCGGTGGTGCCGATCGATCAATGGTGGCGGCTCGACCGCGAGCGGTTCGCCGAGGCCGTGGAGTCCCACACCGGAAACCGCGTCCGTCTCGAACTCGAGCTCGAATGAGCACCGGCCGGGGCGGCTTCGCCGCCCCGGCCGGTGTTCGGTCGTCGTACAGGTCAGGTGAGCGCGTCGGCGGCGGCCGGGTCGGAGTCCCTGAGGAACTGGGCGCAGCGGGCGGCCTCGTCGGCCTCGCCGATGGAGGCGGCGGCGCGGGAGAGCTGGTAGAGCGACTTGAGGAAGCCGCGGTTCGGCTTGTGCTCCCAGGGGATCGGGCCGTGGCCCTTCCAGCCGCTGCGGCGCAGCTGGTCGAGGCCGCGGTGGTAGCCGGTGCGCGCGAAGGCGTAGGCGGCGATGTCGTCGCCGTTCTCGAAGGCGTTCTTCGCCAGCCGGGCCCAGGCGGCGCAGAACCACGGGTAGTTCCGGACGGTGTCCTCGGGTGAGTGCTCGTCGAGGTACTTCCGGGCCTCGGTGTCCTCGGGGAGGAGGGTAGCCGGAGGCTGGGCCATGAGATTCTGCGGAGCCAATGCGATGTCCTCACTCTAGGGTCGAGTCGCTCGTGCAAACCGGTGAGCCAAGCCTAACGCTCTTCGCTCGCGGCCTCCAGGCCGTCACCGCGAGCGCGCGCGGACAGCCACAGCACCAGCGCGCCGATGCAGGCGGCCAGCAGCGAGGCGGCGAGCACGCCGATCTTGGCCTCGTCGGTGAGCAGGGCGGCGTCGCCGCCGCGGAAGGCCAGCTCGGTGATGAACAGTGCCACGGTGAAGCCGACGCCGGCCACGGCCGCGACCCCGGTCACCAAGGGCCAGCTCGTCCCCTCCGGAAGCCGGCCGAGTCCGAGTTTGACCACCACCCAGGTGACGGCGGTGATGCCGACGATCTTGCCGACGACCAGGCCCAGGACGATCCCGATGGTCACCGGGGAGACGGCGGCCGCCGCCAGGAGGTCGGCGCTGAGTGCGACCCCGGCGTTGGCCAACGCGAACAGCGGCAGCACCAGGAACGAGGAGAACGGGTGGAGGCGTCCTTGGAATCGTTCGGCGGGCGGCACGGACTCCCTGGTGAGCTTGACCAGCCGCTCGGTCTCGGCGGCGGTGAGCCCGCCTTTGGCCAGCTTCTGGGCCTCGGCGTGGGCGATGTCGGGGTCCAGGAGCGGTTTGGCGCTGATGAGCAGGCCCATGATGACTCCGGCGATGGTGGCGTGGACGCCGGACTCGAGCATCGCCAACCACAGGCCGAGGCCGAGGACGAGGTAGATCGGGCCAGACCAGACGTTGAGCACGCGCATGGCGATGGTCGCGGCGACGAAGACGCCGGCGGCGGCGAGCCAGGGCATGGAGAGCTCGTCGGTGTAGAAGATCGCGATGACGCCGATGGCGCCGAGGTCGTCGACGATGGCGAGGGTGAGCAGGAAGACGCGGGCGCCGGAGGGGATGCGGTCGCCGAACAGCGCGAGGATGCCGAGCGCGAAGGCGATGTCGGTGGCCATGGGGATGCCCCAGCCGTGTGCGCCCTCGCCGCCGAAGTTGAGGGCGGTGTAGACGAGCGCGGGGGCGACCATGCCGCCGATCGCGGCGGTGATGGGCGCGACGGCGCCGCGGAGGCTGCGCAGTTCGCCCGAGACGATCTCGCTCTTGATCTCCATGCCGACGACGAAGAAGAAGACGGCCATCAGGCCGTCGTTGATCCAGTCTCGGAGGCTGTGGGTGATGGAGAAGCCGCCGAAGTCGAGGGCGATCTCCAGGTTCCAGACCGTCTCGTAGGAGCCCGACCACGGGGAGTTGGCCCACAGCATCGCGATGACGGCGCAGGCGAGCAGGGCGATGCCGGAGGCCGGTTCGATCCTGAGGAATTCGGCGGCGGGGCGGCCGACGTAGCGGGCGAGCGGCTGGTCGGAGTACAGGAACGCCGGGCCTGATCGCCAGATGGGGGATTTCCAGGGTTCCTTGCTCATTCTCATGCGAGCGAGCGTAGCGAGGCCGCCGCCTCCGGTGGGGGTCGTCGCCGCTATTCGCCCGGCCGCGCCGCGGGCGGCCGGGGGCGGTTCAGGACCGGGTGCGGCACTCCGGGCACAGGCCGCGGAAGGTGATCGAGGCGTCGGTGACGGTGAAGCCGTGCCGTTCGTCGCCGGACAGCCAGTCGAGCGGGTCGGCGAGCGTGTGAACGTCGCGGGTGGTGCCGCAGCCGTCGCAGATGAGGTGGTGGTGGTCGTGGTCGACGTTGGGGTCGTAGCGCTTGGAGCGCCCGTCGAAGTTGAGCTCGAGGACCTCGCCGAGGGCGACCATCTCGTTGAGGGTGTTGTAGACGGTGGCGCGGGAGATCTCGGGCATGCGCCGGCAGGCGCGCTCGAGGATCTCCTCGGCGGTGTAGTGCACATGAGCGCCGTCGAGTGTCTCGGCGATCACTCGACGCTGTGGGGTCATGCGCCAGGCGTGCTCGCGCAGACGGCTAACAAGGTCACTCATGTCTTTCTCTCAGGCTTCTTGGGGCGTTGATCCCACTCTAGCAGCAGGAACACTGTGGTACCACTTACCCAGGACTGGATCTTTCATTAGACACAGTCTAAGCTAGGATCGAGTCCGACGGCATTGCAAGCTTAGGATTCGCAAGCGTCGCCAAGGAGGGGTCGCGGCCCGTCTCACAGCAGGACCGCCGGACCCCGCTCCACGAAAGCTAGAGAGGGCTCTCCATGAGCGATCAGTTCGACAACACCGCGGGGCCGCTGACCACCGAGTCCGGCGCTCCGGTGGCCAATAACAACCAGAGCGAGGCGGCCGGGGTTGGCGGACCGCTGCTCATCCAGGACCAGGTGCTGCTCGAGAAGCTCGCGCACTTCAACCGCGAGCGCATCCCCGAGCGCGTCGTCCACGCCCGCGGCGCCGGCGCCTACGGCAAGTTCACCGTCACCGCCGACGTCTCCAAGTACACCAAGGCCAAGTTCCTCTCCGAGATCGGCAAGGAGACCGAGGTCTTCCTGCGCTTCTCGACCGTCGCCGGGAACCTCGGCGCCGCCGACGCCGTGCGCGACCCCCGCGGCTTCGCGCTGAAGTTCTACACCGAAGAGGGCAACTACGACCTCGTCGGGAACAACACCCCGGTGTTCTTCATCCGCGACGCCATCAAGTTCCCCGACTTCATCCACACCCAGAAGCGCGACCCGTACACCGGCAGCCAGGAACCGGACAACGTCTGGGACTTCTGGGGCCTGTCGCCCGAGTCGACCCACCAGGTCACCTGGCTGTTCGGCGACCGCGGCATCCCGGCCTCCTACCGGCACATGGACGGCTTCGGTTCGCACACCTTCCAGTGGTACAACGCCGACGGCGAGGCATTCTGGGTCAAGTACCACTTCAAGACCGACCAGGGCATCAAGTGCCTCACCCAGGAGGAGGCCGACGCGCTGGCCGGCGCCGACCCCGACTCGCACCAGCGGGACCTGCGCGAGTCGATCGAGCGCGGCGAGTACCCGACCTGGACCGTGCAGGTCCAGATCATGCCGGCCGCCGAGGCCGCGAACTACCGGTTCAACCCGTTCGACCTCACCAAGGTGTGGCCGCACGCGGACTACCCGCCGATCGAGATCGGCAAGCTGGAGCTGAACCGCAACCCCGAGAACATCTTCGCCGAGGTCGAGCAGTCGATCTTCTCCCCGGCGCACTTCGTGCCGGGCATCGGCCCCAGCCCCGACAAGATGCTCCAGGGCCGCCTGTTCGGCTACGGCGACGCGCACCGCTACCGCGTCGGCGTCAACGCCGACCACCTGCCGGTCAACCGCCCGCACGCCACCGAGGCGCGCAACGGCAACCGCGACGGGTTCTACTACGACGGCCGCCACAAGGGACAGAAGAACTACGAGCCGAACTCGTTCGGCGGTCCCGACCAGACCGGCGAGCCGCTGTGGGCGCCGATCCCGGTCTCCGGCCAGACCGGCGAGTGGGAGACCCCCAGGCACAGCGAGGACGACGACTTCGTGCAGGCGGGCAACCTCTACCGGCTCATGACCGACGAGGAGAAGGACCGCCTCATCGCGAACCTGGCCGGCTCGATCTCGCAGGTCAGCCGCGACGACATCGCCGAACGCGCCATCGCCAACTTCGCCAAGGCCGACGAGGACTTCGGCAAGCGCCTGACGGTGGCCGTGGCCGAACTCCGGAAGTAGGCGCCGCCGCCTTCCGGACCCATAAGTGAACAAGCGCCGAGAGTGAGCGGCGGGCTCTACCGGAGCCGCCAGGGCCCGCCGCCGACCTCGACAAGGCTCAGCGACCTCGACTCCCTGTCATCTGTCGAGCTGAGCCGCAATCCGCCCGGCCGGGGTTTGAAGGGTTTCCCCGGCCGGGCGCTTTCGTCACCGCTCCTCGAGGACGCGGCCGCACTCGCCGCACTCGGGCGGCTTCTGGCGCGGCACCTCCACGAACTCCTCGGCCACGATCCACAGCCGCCAGTCGTCGTCGGCCTCGCGCGTGACCGTGATCGAGGTGATGTCGTCGCGGCTGGGCCGCTCCAGGCCCCAGTCGATCGCCAACGGCTCCTTGTGCTTGGCGAGCTTCACCTCGCGGCCCTTGAGGTAGTAGCCGGCCCGCGAGTACACCAGCACCCGCTGCTCGCCGTGCTCCTTCGGCGCCGGCTCGGGCCGCCGCCCGTTGATGAACGCGTGGTACTCGGTGTGCAGCTGCCTGGCGATCTGCTGCAGCGGCACCGACGAGTACTGCTTGACCCACCGGTTCGCCGGCTGGTTCTTCCACCGGGTCAACCGCGACGAGATCTCGGCGTAGGAGATCTTCGACTCCTCACGACGCCACTCGCGCTGGAACACGGCCAGCGACCAGTTGTAAACGGCCCGAACCGCTTCCAACGTCTCCTCGAGGTTCCGGCGCTGCTGGTCGTCGGGCGTGAACGTATACTCGTAGCCGCGTTTCACCAAGTGCGTCATGGGTTTCGTCGCATCCATCACCTGTTGATACCAGATGATTACGCACCGACACGTGTTCCTCACCTCATCGGCGTGTCGACTAGCCGTGCGGCTAATAGGCTCGCCTGGTGCCCGTGGAACTCGACCCCTCCCTCATCGCTCTGCTCGTGGCCGCGGCCCTCTTCGCCGGTTGGGTGGACGCGGTCGTCGGCGGCGGCGGACTCGTCTCCCTCCCGGCGCTCATGGTCGCCTTCCCGAACGCTCCCGTGGCGACCCTCCTGGGCACCAACAAACTCAGCTCCGTGTTCGGCACCACCACCTCGGCGATCACCTACGGCCTCAAGATCAAGCTCGACCACCGGATGCTGTGGCCCACCACCGGCCTCGCCCTCGCCGCCTCCGGGGCCGGAGCCGCCGCGGCCGCCGCCGTCTCGTCGCAGGCCCTGCGGCCCATCGTCATCGCGGTCCTGCTGGCCGTCCTCGTCCTCGTCGTCTCCAAGCCGCGCCTCGGCGTGGAGCCGCAGCCGAGGCTCCGCACCAACCTGCGGGCCGCCGCCGTCATGCTCACCTGCGGGGTCGCCGTGGCCTTCTACGACGGCATCATCGGCCCCGGCACCGGCATCTTCCTCGCCGTCGCCTTCACCACCATCCTCGGCTACGACTACGTGACCGCCTCGGCGCACACCAAGGTCGTCAACGCCGCCACGAACTTCGGCGCGCTCATCGTCTTCGCCGCCGGCGGCCACGTCTGGTGGGTCCTGGGGCTGTCCATGGGCATGGCCACCATCACCGGGGCCTGGATCGGCGCCCGCATGGCGATGTCGGGCGGCTCCAAATTCGTCCGCGTCGTCCTGGTCCTCGTCGTCACCGGCCTGCTGGCCCGGCTCGGCTGGGACGTCTACGTCTCCTGACACACCGGCACTCGGCCTAAGCTTCAGGCATGTCCGAGCGATTCGAGCGCGTCACCGTCGTCCTCTTCGACGGAGGCGCGATGTTCGAAGCGGCCGTGCCGATCTCGGTGTTCGGCGCTCGCCGCCGCACCTGGCCGCGCTTCGACCTGCGCGTCGCCGCCGAGACCGACACCGTCTCGACCACCGCCGGAGTGACCCTGACCGCGCCGCACGGGCTCGAGGCCGTCGGCGACGCCGAAGTGGTGATCGTCCCCACCTACCCCGAGGACCTCGACCGCGAGCCGTCCGGGAAAGTCCTCGACGCCCTCCGGGCCGCGCACGAGGCGGGCGCGGTCGTCGTCGGCCTGTGCCTGGGCGCGTTCGTGCTCGCCGCCGCCGGCCTGCTCGACGGCCGCCGCGCCACCACCCACTGGCACCGCGCCCCGCTCCTGGCCGAGCGCTTCCCCGCCGTCCGAGTGCTCGAACACGAGCTGTACGTCGACGAGGGCGACGTGCTCACCTCCGCCGGCAGCGCCGCCGGCATCGACCTGTGCCTCCACCTCATCCGCCGCTCCTTCGGCGCCGACGCCGCCGCCGACCTCGCCCGCGCCATGGTGGTCCCGCCGCACCGCAGCGGCGGCCAGGCCCAGTACATCGACCGCCCCGTCCCGGCCGTCGACCGCGCCGACCCGCTGGCCGAGGCCCTCGACTGGGCGCTGGCCAACCTCGACCGCCCGCTGAGCGTCGACGACCTGGCCGCCCGCGCGGCGATGAGCCGCCGCTCCTTCGACCGGCACTTCAAGGCCGCGACCGGCACCACGCCGACGCAGTGGCTCCTGCACCACCGGCTCGCACACGCCCAACGCCTCCTGGAGACCACCGACCTGCCGGTCGAGCAGGTCGCGCGGCGCAGCGGATTCGCCTCCGCGGTCGCCCTGCGCCCCCACTTCCGCGACCGCTTCCACACCTCCCCGAGCGGGTACCGGGCCGCCTTCACCGGCTGGCGCGAATCCATCGATTCCTGACCGGCCGGGCCGCGGCGGTCGGCGGCCGGCCGCACGAGACTGGGACGCATGGCAAACAGAGCACTCATCGTCATCGACGTCCAGCAGGAGTACTTCACCGGCGGTCTGCCGATCGCCCATCCCTCCACCGACATCAGCCTGCCCAACATCGGCGAGGCCATGGACGCCGCGACCGCCGCCGGCCTCCCGGTCGTCGTCGTCCGGCACACGGCTCCGCCCGGCTCACCGGCGTTCGACAAGGGCTCGCCCGGCTGGGAACTCCACCCCGAGGTCGCCACCCGCCCGCGGGACCTGCTGGTCGAGAAGACCACGCCGTCGGCGTTCGCCGGCACCGACCTGGCCGAATGGCTGCGCGAGCGCGGCGTCGACACCGTCGCCGTCACCGGCTACATGACGCAGAACTGCGACGCCTCCACCGTCTTCCAGGCCGAGGGACTCGGCATCGCCGTCGAATTCCTCTCCGACGCCACCGGCACGCTCCCGCTGGCCACCGAGGCCGGCGAGGTGAGCGCCCGCAGCCTCCACGAGACGATGCTGGTGGTCCTGTCGTCGAACTTCGCCTCGGTGTCGACCACCGCCGAATGGATCGCCGCCGTCGAGTCCGGCGCCGAGCCGGTCGGGCCGGACATCTGGGCTGCCACCGAGCCGGCGCGGTCCGGGCGCGAACCCGATACGCTCGACCGATGACCAGAGACAGCCGCCACGGCACCGTGGACCGCCTCCGCACCCAGTACGACGCGGGACGGACCAAACCGGTGCCGTGGCGGCTGGCGCAGCTCAAAGCGCTCGACCGCCTCCTGCGCGAGGGCGGCGACGACCTGGCCGCGGCGCTGGGCGCCGACCTCGGCAAGGCCGCGGCCGAATCGTTCGTCACCGAGATCGACGCGGTCGGCGCCGAAGTGCGGACCCTCCGCAAGCACCTGCGATCGTGGCTGCGCCCCGAGCGGGTCCACACCCCGGCGTACCTGCGGCCGGCCAAGTCGTACCTGCTGCGCGAGCCGCTGGGCGTGGTGCTGGTGATGGGGCCGTTCAACTACCCGGTCAGGCTGGTCCTCGAACCGCTGGCGGGTGCGCTGGCCTGCGGCAACGCGGTCGTGATCAAGCCGTCGGAGAGGACCGGGCGGGTCTCGGCGACGCTGGCGCGGCTCATCGGCGAGTACCTCGACCCCGAGGCGGTGGCCGTGGTCGAGGGCGGCCGGGAGGTCGCGAGCGAGCTGCTGCGCGAGCGGTTCGACCACGTGTTCTTCACCGGTTCGGCCCGGGTCGGCAAGGTCGTGGCGCGGGCCTGCGCCGAGCACTTGACGCCGTACACGCTCGAGCTCGGCGGCAAGTCCCCGGCGATCGTGGAGCCGGGCGTGGACCTGGCCGCGACGGCGCGGCGGATCGCGTGGGGCAAGTTCATGAACGCCGGGCAGACGTGCGTCGCACCGGACTACGTGATCGCCACCGGCGGCGTCGGTCCTCGGCTCGAGCGGCACCTGGCCGAGGCGGTGCGTGAGCTGTACGGGCACGCGCCGGCCGACAGCCCCGACTTCGGCCGCCTCGTCGACGAGGCCGCCTTCGACCGGCTCGTCGGTCTCCTCGGCGAGGGCCGGCTGGTCTGCGGCGGCGGCCACAGCCGCGCCTCGCGTTACATCGCGCCGACGGTGCTGGCCGATGTGGCCCCCTCGGACGCGGTGATGCGCGAGGAGGTCTTCGGGCCGATCCTGCCGGTCGTCGAGTTCGACACTCTCGACGAGGCGATCGCGCACATCAACGCGGGCGGGCACCCGCTGGCGCTGTACGCGTTCACCGACTCCGACTCGACTCGGCGGACGCTGCTGACACGGACCTCCTCGGGCGCGGTCGGATTCAACGTGCCGATGGCGCACAGCGACGTGGCGGCCCTGCCGTTCGGCGGCGTCGGGCAGTCCGGCACCGGTTCGTACCATGGGAAGTGGTCGATCGAGACGTTCAGTCACGTGAAAGCGGTGATGGAGAAGCCGCTGGCACCGGACACGCTCCAGGTGGCCTACCCGCCGTTCACGTCGGTGAAGGAGAAGATCCTGCGCCGGCTGCGTTAGTGGACCGGCGGCCGGTGCCGACATAAAGCGGGCCCTGGCCGACGTCGCCGCCGGCCAGGGCCCATACCCCTCGAAGACAAGCCTCGTCGCCCGATCGGGCGCGGCGGTCAGGACCGGAGTCGAACCGGAGGCCGCTCCCCGCCCGAGCGCCTGACCGCGGACCGCCGGTAGGCGATCCGGGCAGAACTCTACCAGAGTCCCGCCGCCGGTTCCACGGACAGGCGGTTGAATTCCCAACGGCCGCAACGCGACCGGCAGTCAGCAACCGGTTTCCGACTGGTGACGGGGTCCGATGCGGGGCCGACTTCTTCGAACGGTATTTACAAGGATTCGAATATATGAAACGCTCTATATAACGCTCACCTTCGGCGAGCACCAGAACATTGAGCGCCATGCCCGGTCCGCGGCGGACCGCCGGCCGGACTCCGGCCGCCGCCGCGACAGAGGGTCGACCGACCGGTGAGCCCGACGAAAGGATCATCATGCGACTGGCATGGAAGGCCGCCGTGGTAGGAGCCGTGGCACTGCTGCTGGCCTCGACCGGTGCCGCGCCTGTGCAGGCGGCGCCGCAGACGTGGACCAACGGCACGCAGGTCACCGCCACCGACGGCAGCATCATGCACGCCCACGGCGGCGGCGTCATCAAAGAAGGCGGCTACTACTACATGCTCGGCGAACAGCGCGTCGACGGCGGCAACCTCTTCGAGGCCGTCTCGATGTACCGCTCGACCGACATGGTCAACTGGGAGTTCCGCAACCACATCCTCACCCGCCACTCCCACCCCGACCTCGATCCGTCCAACATCGAACGCCCCAAGGTCATCTACAACGCCCAATACGACCACTACGTCATGTGGGCCCACAAAGAGAACGGCTCGGACTACGGCGACGCCGAGATCGCCGTGGCCGTCTCCGACACCATCGACGGCGACTACACCTGGCAGGGCGCCTTCCGGCCCCTGGGCCACATGTCGCGCGACCAGACCGTCTTCGTCGACAACGACGGCACCGCCTACCTCATCTCATCGGCCAACGAGAACTACGACCTGCACATCTACCGGCTCACCGACGACTACCTCGATGTCGAGGCGCTGGTCTACAACTTCGCGGGCGACCACCGCGAGGCCCCGGCGATCTTCGAACGGAACGGCGTGTACTTCCTGGTGACCTCCGGCGCGACCGGCTGGAATCCGAACCAGGCCAAGTACGCGACCACCACGAACTTCCCCACCGGCTGGAGCGGCTGGCAGAACCTCGGCAACGGCACCACCTACGACTCCCAGCCGACCTACGTGCTCGAGATCAGCGGCTCCCAGGAGACCTCGTACCTGTACATGGGCGACCGCTGGGCCGGCGCCTGGGGCGGCACCCCGAACGAGTCGAGCTACGTGTGGCTGCCGCTGCGCTTCCCCTCGAACTCGTCCCTGGCGATGGACTGGTACCCCCAGATCACCATCGACACCGCCACCGGCGAGGTCTCCGGTGTCGCCGGAGAGACGACCGCGATCACCGCCAGGCACTCGGGCAAGTGCATGGACGTGGTCAACGGCTCGAGCGAGGACGGCGCCGAGATCATCCAGTACGACTGCCACGGCGGCGCCAACCAGCAGTGGCAGCTCCAGCCGACCGGCGGCGGCTACTACCAGATCGTGGCCTGGAACTCCGGCAAGTGCATCGACGTCGACGGGAACTCCACCTCGAACGGCGCCCGCATCATCCAGTGGCCGTGCAACGGCGGCACCAACCAGCAGTGGGAGCTGCGCGACGCCGGCGGCGGCCACGTCCAGCTCGTCGCCCGCCACTCCGGCAAGTGCATCGACGTGTCCGACGGCTCGAACGACAACAGCGCCCGGCTGCAGCAGTACAGCTGCCACGACGGCTACAACCAGCAGTGGTCGCTTTAGCCCGCGAGCGCTTCGGGGCCCCGCCGAACCGGCGGGGCCCCGGCGTTTGCGCACTGCGGCGAGGGGTACGCGGGTGGGCATGGCCGATCGAGATCGCATCGCAGAACCCTGGGGCGCCCGCACACCGTACGGTCCCGGTGAGCCGTGGCCCGTCCGAGAGGACCTGTACCTCCAGGACGGGCTCGACGAGGCCGACGTCGACCGGTGGGTGCAGTCGGCGACGATCCTGCACTCCAACGGGGACGGACTCGACATCGCCGTCAAGGACGGCCGCATCGTCGGCACGCGCGGCCGCGCCGCCGACCGGGTCAACCACGGCCGACTCGGCCCCAAGGACCTGTTCGGATGGCAGGCCAACCACTCGGGCGACCGGCTCACCCGGCCCCTGATCCGGCGCGACGGAGAGCTGGTGGAGACCGACTGGGACACCGCGATGGACGCGGTCGCCGGGCGGACCAAGGAGCTGCTGGACGAACGCGGTCCCAGCTCGATCGGCTTCTACACCACCGGGCAGCTGTTCCTCGAGGAGTACTACACGCTCGCGCTCCTCGGACACGGCGGCATCGGGACGAACCACATGGACGGCAACACCCGGCTGTGCACCGCCACCGCCGCCGCCGCGCTCAAGGAGACCTTCGCCTGCGACGGCCAGCCCGGCTCCTACACCGACGTCGACCACGCCGACGTCATCGCGCTGTACGGCCACAACATGGCCGAGACGCAGACGGTGCTGTGGTCCCGCATCCTCGATCGCCTCGCCGGCCCCAATCCGCCGAAGATCGTCTGCGTCGACCCGCGGCGCACACCGGTCGCCGCGGCCGCCGACGTGCACCTGGCCCCGCGCCCGGGCACCAACGTGATGCTCATGAACGCGATCCTGCGGCACATCATCGACAACGACTGGATCGACCGCGACTACATCGACCGGCACACCGTCGGCTTCGACGAGCTCTCCAAACAGGTAGCCGACTGCGACCCCGAGGTGGCCGCCCGCGTCTGCCAGGTCAGCGCCGAGGACCTGTACGAGGCCGCGCGGATCATCGGCGGCGCCGAACGGCTGCTGTCGACCGTCCTCCAGGGCTTCTACCAGTCGCACCAGGCGACCGCCGCGTCCGTCCAGGTCAACAACGTCCACCTGGTGCGCGGCAAGCTCGGCAGCCCCGGGTGCGGCATCCTGCAGATGAACGGCCAGCCGACGGCGCAGAACACGCGCGAATGCGGCGCCGACGGCGACCTGCCGGGCTTCCGCAACTGGTCCAACGACGCGCAGGTCGAGGACCTGGCCCGGGTCTGGAACCTCGACCCGATGCAGATCCCCCACTACGGGCCGCCCACGCACCTGATGAAGATCATGCGCTACGTCGAGGACGGCTCCATCCGCCTGCTCTACGTCAGCGGCACCAACCCGGCCGTCTCCCTGCCGGAGCTGCGCCGCGTCCGCAGCGTCCTCTCCCAGGAGCGCCTGTTCCTGGTGGTCCAGGACCTCTTCCTGACCGAGACGGCGCAGCTGGCCGACGTGGTGCTGCCCGCGGCGACCTGGGGCGAGAAGACCGGCACGTTCACCAACGCCGACCGGACCGTGCACCTCTCCGAGAAGGCCGTGGACCCGCCGGGCGAGGCCCGGTCCGACCTCGACATCTTCATCGACTACGCCCAGCGGCTGGACCTGCGCGACAAGGACGGCGAGCCGCTGGTGAAGTGGTCCGACCCCGAAGGGGCCTTCGAGGCGTGGAAGGAATGCTCGGCCGGGCGGCCGTGCGACTACACCGGCATCACCTACGACAAGCTGCGCGGCAGCGGCGGCATCCAGTGGCCGTGCAACGACGAGCATCCCGACGGGACCGAGCGGATCTACGTCGACGGGCGGTTCTGGAGCGACCCGCAGTACTGCGAGAGCTACGGCCGCGACATGGTCACCGGGGCGCCCCTGGAGCCCGACGAGTACAAGTCGATGAACCCGAACGGCAAGGCCGTCATCAAGGCCGCCGAGTACCTGCCGCCGCACGAGCAGCCCGACGACGACTACCCGTACACGTTGACGACCGGCCGCACCCTCTACCACTTCCACACCCGCACCAAGACCGGCCGCGCCCCGCAGCTGCAGAGCGCCGCTCCGGAGGTGTGGGTCGAGATGTCGGCGTCCGACGCGCGCGACGCGGACTGGAAGGAAGGCGACCTGCTGCGGATCACCACCCCGAGGGGCGGCGTCGAGGCCCGCCTGCGGATCAGCGGCATCCGCCCCGGCGTGGTCTTCCTGCCGTTCCACTACGGCTACTGGGACACCGAGGCCGGGCACGAACCGGACGGCGAGCACGGGCGCGCGGCCAACGAGCTGACCATCACCGACTGGGATCCGGCCTCGAAGCAGCCGCTGTTCAAGACCGCGGCCGCGCGGGTCGAACGCGTCGGCGCCGGCGACGGGACGCCTTCGGAGGCGCCGACCACCACCGGTTCGGCGCCGGTGGCCGACGACGTCAGTCCGACCGTCGGCGGGGCGGCGGCGATGGCGCGCGAAACGATCGGCGACGACCGCGGAGGTGTGCGATGAAGCGCGTGGCGATGGCGATGGAGGAACTGCACCGCTCGGAGAACGACCTGGCCGGCGAGCTGCTCGCCGCCTCCGACCGGCACAAGGTCGAGCACGAGGTGTTCTACCTCGGCCGCGACCTGGCCCGCTGGTCGCAGGAGCACGTCCGCAGGCTCGCCGCGGTCGGACGCGACTACGACGTCGAACTCGACCCGGCCCCCGAGGACGACTCCACGATCCTGGCCGCGATGCGGCAGAAGGGCTCGGAGCTGCTGGGCCGCCGCCACGACCCGGGGCTCCTGCTGCTGCGGGACCTGCGCCGCATCCACCGCATGGCCGCCGGAGTGTCGGTGGACTGGGAGATCCTCGCCCAGACGGCCCAGGCGCTCAAGGACCCGAAGCTGCTGGGGCTGGTCAAGGACTGCCACCCGGGCACGCTGCGGCAGCTGCGGTGGGCCAACGCCGCGGTGAAGTCGAACGCGGCCCAAGTGATGGTGGCCCGGTGACCGACCCGGCCACGCGCCGCCGAGGTGTGCGCCGTGGCGGCGCGGGTACTCGCTTACCGCGAAGCCATGCACCGTCCACGACCACAGGAGGATGCGCCTTGAGCACCATCACCGAATCAGTCGACGTCCAGGTCCCGGTCTCGACCGCCTACAACCAGTGGACGCAGTTCGAGGCCTTCCCCGAGTTCATGGAGGGCGTCGAGGAGGTCCGCCAGGTCGACGACACGCACCTGCACTGGGTGACCCGGATCGGCGGCGCGACCCGCGAGTTCGACGCCACCATCGCCGAGCAGCACCCGGACGAGCGGATTGCCTGGAAGTCCGACAGCGGCCCCGAGCACGCGGGCGTCATCACCTTCCACCGACTCGACGAGGCGACCACGCGGGTGACCGCCCAGATGGACATCGACCCCGAAGGGTTCATCGAGCAGGCCGGCGACAAGCTCGGCCTCCTCGGCCGCCGCGTCAAGGGCGACATGCGGCGGTTCAAGGACTTCATCGAGCAGCGCGGCTACGAGACCGGAGCGTGGCGCGGCGACGTGCCGCCGCCGGACACCGCGGCCTGACAGTTCGACGTGCGGGGGACCGGCCTCGGTCCCCCGTTCAACGCTGCTCGTAGCGTTCCAGGCGGTCCCTGGTCTCCTCCAGCTCGGCGCGGAGGCGCTGGTTCTCCAGCTCCATCTCCAGGACGACCTTGATCCCGGCCAGGTTGAGGCCGCCGGACAGCAGCTCAGCGATCCGCCGGATGCGTTCGAGGTCGGCGTCGCTGTACCGCCGGGTGCCGCCCTCGGTGCGGGCGGGTTCGACCAGGCCTCTCGCCTCGTAGACGCGCAGGGTCTGCGGGGCGAGCTCCACCAGCTCGGCCGCGACCGAGATGCCGTAGAGGCCCTGGCCGGGCTGAGGCCGCCCGAATCGCTCTGGATCGACCACGGATGCTCCTCCCCCAAGATCGACTTCGATCACCACAGTTTACCTGCTGTCTGCCACTGGACAAAATCTAAATCCTGCGTTATATATTTAGTGAAACCGCGAACCGTAGATCCATCTGATGGAGGTGACTGAGATGCTGGTGCGCTCGGACCCGTTCCGCGACCTCGATCGAATCGCCCAGCAGATGCTCGGGCTGAACGACTCCCAACTGACCATGCCGATGGACGCCTGGAAGGAAGGGCACACCTTCACCATCCAGCTCGACCTCCCCGGCGTACGGGAAGGCGACATCGACCTGGAGGTGGAACGGAACGTCCTCACCGTCCGGGCCGAACGGCGAGGCGTCGACGCCGGGGACCGCGAAGTGATCCACGCCGAACGTCGCTCGGGCAGCTTCGCGCGACAGATCCTGCTCAGCGACGCCCTCGACACCGAACGAGTCGAGGCCTCGTACCGAGACGGCGTGCTCACCCTGCGGATCCCGATGGCCGAGGAGGCCAAGCCTCGCAAGGTGCTGATCAGCACCGACGCCAGGGAGATCGAGCAGTAGACCGACTCTCACGGAAGCCGAAACCCCGCTTGGCGCGGGCGGGCCCGCGCCAAGCGGCTCACCGGGAGCAAAGGACATGAGCGGACACAGACACCAGCTCCGCAGCGGCAGCCTCGAATACGAACTGCGATGCGACCGCTGCGGCGACGTCTTCCGTTGCGGAGACGACTCCTACTACAGCTGGCCGGTACTCTGCGCCGCCGCCGAAGCCGAAGGCTGGCGCGTGCGGCCGGGACTGGGCGACGAACACGAGTGCGCCGACTGCGCTTCGCGCCCCGGACTGCTGACCATGGCCCGAGACGGCGGCCGCCTGGCGCAAGCGGCATGACGTCACTGGCGCAGTTCGGCACGGAGAACGGCGATGGGCATCGGCCCCCGGTGGTTCGAATTGGAGTCGCTTGTCCCTTTCGAGAACGGCATCAAGGGGATAGGCTCGAAATCCAAGCGGACCCCGTTAGGAAGGATCCAGCCATGCAAACACACGAGGATCTTTCGGACGAGAACTCTGGCACCGCGACCGAGTCGGAACCGCTCCACTCGACCGACGGCCACGAGACCGCGGACAGCGACGAAGCGGACCGTCGAATCGCGTTCGAACTCGCTGCGAAGAGCCGAGACCGGTTCGCGGCACTGACGTCACGTCCGGTCATCATCGCCGCGGTGGCCGCGGGCACGGCCGCCGCCGTCATCGGCGCCAAGCTCGCCTACGACCAGCGCAAGAAAGCCAACGGATACCACCGAGCCGTCCGCCAACTCGAAGACGCCAAGGACACGCTGATCGCCGCGGCCTTCGAGCTGCCGGAGCGAAGCCGCGCGGCGGTGCGCCGAGTGACGCACTGAGCGCCCTAACAAGGCAAGGCGCTCCAGCGACGACCGAGCCGAGGTTCGGCGGAGATGAAGTCTCCGCCGAACCTCGGCCGCGTCATGGGAACCCGCAGGTTCGACACCTCCTCACGACCTCCCGAAGGCGCCTCCGCCGCGGCAAGACGGACAACCGGTGCCGCCTGGCGGTCCACGAGCCCCGGTTCCACCCCACCGGGCGGCGCCGGTGAGTCCCGCACCGCCGACAAGCCGAGGGAAGACGAGTCGATCATTCGGGCTCCGCGCGCCGGACTATGGCATCGCGCGAGGCCACGACCTCCTCGTGGAGCTTCGCCACATCCACCCCGACCAGTTCACCCGCCCACTTGCGCGGCTCGCCGGAGACCAGGACCGCCTCCACGTTGCGGGCGTCGGCCCCGAGCACCAGCGTCCCGACCGGGTCGTTCAACGGCATCGTGTTGACATCCTCGCACCGGACCAGAAGCAGATCGGCCTCCTTGCCGGGCGTGATCGATCCGGTGACATCCCCGAGCCCGTTCGTCCGGGCGCCCTGCAGCGTGGCGAAGTCCAGCACATCCCGGGTGGTCACCCGCGACGGCACCGAGTCGGTGCCATACACGCCATTGACCGCCCGCATCCGCTGGATCGCGTGCAACGTGCGCATCTGCGTGAACATGTCGCTGGCGAGCGCGACCTCGACGTCGATGCTCAGCCCCGGACGGACACCCGCGCCGAGCGCCTCGTCGACCGCCGGGACCGCCGTCTCCAGTCCGATCTGGGCCTCCGAAGTCGGGGCGAGCGCCACCGTCGCACCGGCGTCGCCGATCGCCTTCCACGCCTCGGAGGTCAGCCCCGTGGCGTGGATGAGGGTGAGCGTCGAATCAAGGACGCCGTCGCGGGCCCAGTCCAGGATCAGCTCGGACGACTCCTGGCCGAACACGGCGTCGACGCTCGTCCAGACGCCGAGCTCCCGGGCGACCAAGGCGAGAGCGGGCCCGTAGGCCAGACCGGGCCGTCCGATCCGCTCGGTGGCGAGCGCGGCGAGCCGCACGGTGATCCGCCCGCCTTCGCCGCCGTGGTATCGGTCCACCAGCCGTTCGAGGTCGCCCGGCCACTGCTGGTCCCAGTCGCCGAAGTGCGGCGCCATCGCGGCGTGGACCCCGCGGACGCCCGTGTCGATGAGCGCTTGGACGGCCGCGTCGGAGTGCGCCGCGGAGCGCGCGTTGTGCGAGAAGTCGAGCATCGTGGTGATGCCGCAGTCCAGAGCGGTCAGGGCCGCCAGGCGCGTGCCGAGCTCGATGTCCTCCGGTGTGTAGGCCGGGGCGATCCGCGCGAGCGTCGACATCACGTACTCGCCCAGGTCGGCCACGTCCGGGATGCTGCGGCGCAGCTGCGTCTGCCAGGCGTGGCGGTGGGTGTCGACGAATCCGGGACACACGATCCGGCCCGCCGCCTCGACCCGGAGCGCGGTGGCGGCCATGCCGGCGTGGGCGGGGTCGGAGCGCAGGTCGGGTCCGACGGCGACGATGCGCGAGCGGTGCACGAGCACGTCGCCGCCGTCGAGATCGGGCACGTCCGGGTCCATGGTGACGATCGTGCCGCCGGTCAGCAGGATCGGCCGGCCCTGGCGGGCCGCGTCGGTCACCGCCGTGGCGGTGGCGTCGTGGTCGTCGGTCGGTGGTGTCATCGTGTTTCCTCCGTCGGTTCGGTTCGGTTGCTTCGGGGCGTGTGTCCGCTGTGGTGCGGGTCCTGGTCGACGCGGCGCATCACCATGCCGGCGTGGTAGAGCACGCCGTCGCGGAACGCCCCGTCGGCGCTGAACCCGGTGTCGTCCCTGTACCGGATGTGATCGCCATCGATCCAGTAGTCGCCGGTGTAGGCGCTCTCGCGGGAGCCTCGGGCCTCGTCGTATCGGCCGCCCGGGAGCAGTCGATGGCGGATGTGTCGGTCTTCGGTGACCCACAGGCCCACGTATTCGTCTTCGGAGCTCATGCGCTCCTCCTCTCTGTCGAGATCCAGTGAACGCGGATCCGGAGGCGCCAACCAGGACGCACCGCTCCCTGGGTGCGGCGGGGCTACGCTGGAGTCATGGTCGAAACGCTGGGGCGGTTCCTGGCCGCGCGGCGCGCGCGAATCACCGCCGAGGACCTCGGACTGGTCACCACAGGGGTCAGGCGCGTGCCCGGGCTGCGGCGCGAAGAGGTCGCCCAGATGGCCGGCGTGAGCGTCGACTACTACACGCGCCTCGAACAGGGGCGGGAGCGCCGTCCTTCGGCGTCGGTCCTCGGCGCGCTCGCTCGCGTGCTCGGGCTCGACCGGGAGGCGCGCGGGCATCTGTTCCGGCTGGCAGGGGCGGCCCTGGTTCCCGAAGAGGCGGCGGCGCGGGAGCAGGCGGGACCGGAGTTGGCCGAGCTGCTGGAGCAGTGGCCGAGCACGCCCGCTTTCGTCATCAACCGGCGCTACGACGTCCTGGCCGCCAATCGGCCGGCAGCGGCGTTCTACTCGGATTTCGAACGCGTCGACAACCTCGGGCGCATGATCTTCCTCGATCCGGCGGCCACGGGGTTCTTCGTCGACTGGGACCGCGCGGCGCACACCTGCGTCGGCGGCCTGCGGCTCGCCCTCGGGTTCGACCCGCGCGACGCCGAGACGACGGCTCTGGTCGCGCGCCTCGAGTCGGGGAGCGCGGAGTTCCGCCGCCGGTGGCGGCTCGGCGAGGTGCAGGCCAAGTCGCGGGAGGCCAAGGAGTTCTGCCACAGCGCCGTCGGGAAGCTCACCCTCGAACACCACGCGTTCGACGTGCGGGAATCGCCGGGCCAGCAGCTCGTCGTCTATCGGGCCCTGCCCGGCGGCGAGTCCGCCGAGCGGCTGGCGCGGTTGGGGAACCGGCCGGCGGTCACTTGACGGTCCATCCTGTCGTGGGGTGTTCGGGGGCGCGTCGTTTCGGCTTCAGGGCCGCTTCGGTTCGGTGAGGATCTCGGCTCCGTCGCGGGCGCTCCGGTCACCGCGCAGGGGTGCCGCTGGCGTCGTGATCCTCGCCTCCGCGGCCGTGTCGCGGGTCGGTCGAGTATTCGAACGGGTTCCGGCGGCAGTGCCGCGGATCGGAACGACTCGATGGCCGCGCCCGCCGAGACCGTCTGGCCGGTGAACGTGCCGTTGTCGTCACCGCTCCAGGTAGGCGGCCAGGTTCGCCAGGGATGACGCCAGCCCGGCGGCGTGGTCCTCGGCGGAGATGCCGGTCGGCACGTCGGCGGCACTGATCTCGACCCGCGATCCCGCACCGGCCGGGGTGACGCTCCACGTCATGGTCATGGTCCCAGCGAACGCCGGGTCGTCGGAGACGAAGTCGATCGCCTGCACCACCCGCTCACCGGGGACGATCTCGACAAAGCGAGCGTCGACGACATCGGAGTCGGCGGTCGCCTTGCCGGGAGCATCAGAGCCGTCGGCGTAGGTCAATACGAGACGGTACGACCCTCCTGTGCGGGGGTCGAACCATTCGAACCGACCGCTCATGCCATCGGGCGGCAGCCACTCCACGAGCGCTTCGGGATCGACGAGCGCCGCGTAGGCCCGCTCGGTCGATACCGCGATTTCCCTGGCTGCGCGGTCGATTCTCTCCATCGGCGCAGATTAGCACTCACAAGGTGGCGGCACAGCGGTACCGGCCGACCGCCGTTCCGTCCCTCGAGCGCTCAGGGCGCCGGCTTGAGCGGCCATACTTCTACAACGCCGTGGGCGACCGCGCACGGCGTTTCGGAGACGAGCCGCACGGCTTCGTCGATGTCGTCCGCCTCGATGATCGCGAATCCGGCCACCGGGAGCTCCGATTGCATATAAGTACCGCTCGCGGTCTGGAGGTCCGCAGCGTTGTGGTTGCGCACCTGCACCGGTTCACCGGCGACTCCCATCAATGCGCCACCGGCTCGCAGACGCTCGTCGTGGTCGTGAGCCGCATCGCGGACCGACGCGTCGGTCCGGTCGTATCCTGATTGATCGCCGTATCCGATCGTGATGAACAGGGCCATAGTGGCCGCCTCCTTGTGCTGTGTCCTGACTCCAGGCGCTCGGGGAGCCTCCGAGGCCTGCGGCATATCCGGCCGCCGCCACCATCATGTCTCTTCATGCGGGAGTGGCGCAGGTTCAACTCGGACTCTCCGACGAGCCCCGACGTATGCGTTCGGGTCACGACCGGTCCCGGCCGCGGCGCCATTTCCACGGCGCTGCGGCCAACGTCAGTCCGATCAATGCGGTCACGATGCCGGCGATCAGCCATCCCAGAGAGCCCCCGGTGACCGGCTCGCAATCGGCGACGCACAGAATCGGCTCGATCCGCACGAGGTCGGCGCCCTGAAATATCCACAGCAGACCGAGGAGCGATATGAGGATCCCTGCGGTCACTCGAACGGCATTGCGCCAGGTCATTTGACTCTCCTTGCGATCGTTGCGGGTCGGCGTCAGTGCAGGCGGCCCGGTCGCCGGATGCCGACCGGTCCCCCATTCTTCTGGCCGACGGCCAGGGCCAGAGCCTGGGGCCGAACCGGCGACCCTATCAGGCGGAAGCACGCTCGACCGCCATCCTCGCGTTCGCCTGCGACGCGACACGGGATCGTCCGTCTGCAACAAGTTCGAGCACCGCTATAGGAGGCCGCATACGGCGGAGACCGCCGCCGCGGGCCCGCCGACTGCACCTGGGCCTCAAGCACCGCTGACCGTCGGCGTTCACCGCACGCGATCGGGGGCCGACAGTCGCGGCCACCGGCGGATCGGTGCCCGAAGCGGCGGTGTCAGCGCGGGTTGACGCCGAACATGTGCCGGTAGGACAGCTCGCCGCCGAGCCAACCGGTGTAGCCCAAGAGCGCGGCGCCGAGGGCGGTCAGCACCACTCCCCAAGGCAGGACCCCGTTCTCGACGTCGGGCAATCGCACCAGGAACGTGATCAGGAGCAGCACCAGAACTACGCCGTTGCCGATCCCGTGGAGGCGCGCTTGCCGGTGCCTCCTGATCCTTCCCTCGGCGAGGAAGTCGACCAGGCCGGTCGCGGCGGCCATCACTCCGGAGACCAGCGCGCCTCCGATGAGCCATACGGCGGCCAGAGCCCAGGCACGTGATCCTTCGATCCAGTAGCCCAGGTCGGCGGCGAACGCCGCTATCGCCAGGCCGATGGGGAGGGGGATCAGCGCCGGGTGGAGCGGATGGCCCTTGAACGCGGCCCGGCTCGGAGTCGGCTCATGCGTCATCGGTCGTCCTTCGTTCCGGAAGTTGGGCACCAGTGCGTGGTACCCCCAGCGGCCCCGGGCAAACGGGCGGTCGGGATCCTCCAAGGGCCGACCTTGATGAAGAGTCATCGCTCCCACATCCGGGCCCGACGGGTATTTACATTTCGGGCGTATGTAGTTAGATTTATGGTTGTCAATGTTTCCATACCCTGGGAGCGCTACCATGCTCAGATCGAGAAAGAACCGCATCCGAAGTCTCATCCTCGCGTTCGCGGCGGTGGTCATGGCCGGCGCTTCGGCGTTGTTCTTCACCGCCCAGACGGCTTCCGCGCACGGCACGGCGACCTCGCCGGCCGCGCGGCAGTACAGCTGCTGGGAACGGTGGGGCGGCGACCACCAGAACCCGGACATGGCCACCGAGGACCCCATGTGCTACCAGGCCTTCCAGGCCAACCCCAACGCCATGTGGAGCTGGATGAGCCTGCTTCGTGAGGGCATGCAGGGCCAGCACGAACAACGCATCCCGGACAACCAGCTCTGCTCCGGCGGCAAGTCCGACTACGCCGCGCTCGACGAGCCGGGGAACTGGCACACCACGTCGCTGAACAACAACTTCACGCTCACCTACGATGACCAGGCGACGCACGGCGCGGACTACTACTGGGTGTACGTGACCCGGCAGGGATACGACGCCACCACCGACGCGCTCGACTGGGGCGACCTGGAGCGGGTCGTCGAGACCGGCGTCTACCAGCCCGGCGAAGCGGTCGACATCCCGGTGAGCGCGCCCGGCCGGAGCGGGCACCACGTGGTCTACGTGATCTGGCAGGCCAGCCACTTGGACCAGACCTTCTACTCCTGCTCGGACGTGTGGTTCGGCGGCGGCTCCCCGCCTCCGCCCGACCCGACCGACCCGCCGGAGCCGACTGATCCCCCGG
>NZ_BAAGXZ010000034.1:0-33906 GCF_054779575.1 Glycomyces halotolerans | reverse complement strand
CACCGGCGGCCTTGTCGACTTCCTCGGCCAAGAGGACATGGAGCAAGTCGAATACGCCGCGGCCAGATACCTCGGGTTGGCGCACTGACGCGCGGCCGTCAGCGGGCCGCGGCCGGTTCTCTCCGCGCTTCCCGGTGCTCCGGCTCGAGCTCCACGGTCACGTGCGGCAGGACCCGGTCGAGCCACCGCGGCATCCACCAGGCCGAGGCACCCAGGATCTTCATGATCGCCGGAACCAGCAGGCAGCGGATCACGATCGCGTCGATGAAGATGGCCGTGGCCATGCCGATCCCGAACTGCTGCAGCAGCCGCGCGTCGTTGAGGATGAACGCCCCGAACACCGCGATCATGATCGCCGCCGCGGCGGTGATGACCCCGCCGGTCGACGCCAGGCCCTTCCGGACGGCCTCGATCGGATCGCCGCCGCGCACCCACTCCTCGCGCATCCGCGAGACCAGGAAGACCTCGTAGTCCATCGACAGCCCGAAGATGATCGCGAACAGCATCACCGGCACGAACGCCTCCACCGGCCCCGGCTGGATCCCGAACACGCCCTCCTGGAAGATCCAGGTCACCACACCCAGTGAGGCGCCGATCGTGAGCAGGTTCAGGACCGCGGCCTTGACCGGGATGAGGATCGAGCGGAACACCACCGTCAGCAGCAGCATCGACAGGCCCACCACCAACAGCAGGAACAGCGGCGCCCGGCCCTCGATGAGGTTCGAGAAGTCGATCGACGCGGCCGTCGAACCGCCGACCAGCTGCGTGCCCGGCACCTCGTCGAGAACCTCGTCCCGAAGCTCGTGCACCAGCTCCACCGTCGCCTCATCGGACGGTCCGGCGGTGCCGACCACCGTCGACATCCACAGTCCCTCGCCGATCTGGAACGCCGGCGAGACCTGCGCGACGCCCTCCACACCGTCCATAGCCTCGACGGCGGATTCGGCTTCGGCCTGAGAGCCGTCGGTGACGACCATCAAGGGACCGTTGAAGCCCGGACCGAACCCCTCGGCGAGCATGTCGTAGGCCTGGCGGCTCTGGAGGTCCTCCGACTCCGTGCCGGCGTCGGCGAAGCCGAGCCTCAGGCCCGCGAGCGGCCCCGACAGCGCCAACAGGCCCGCCAAGACCACCACGAGCGCGACCCAGGCCCGCTTCTCCACGAACCGCGACCACGCGTTCCACCGCAGCCCGGGCGCCCGCTTCGCCTTGGCCGCGTGCCCTCGCACCCGCTTCTCGATCCGCTTGCCGAACAGCGCCAACAGCGACGGCAGCAGCGTCACCGAGGCGACCATCGTCACCAGCACCACCAAGGCCACGGCGATCGCGACCGACTGCAGTGAACCGAGCCCCAGCGCGTACAGGCCGATCAGCGCCACGATCACCACGGTCCCGGCGAACAGCACCGACCGACCGGCGGTGTCGAGCGCGACCGCCGTCGCGCCCTTGCGGTTCGCCCCCGCCAGCAGCTCCGACCGGTACCGCGCGAAGATCAGCAGCGCGTAGTCGATGCCGACGCCCAGTCCCACCAGGAACATGATCGGCGTCAGATACGTCGGCAGCGTCACCGCGTGCGAGACCGGCATCGACAGGCAGAACGTGATGCCGACCGCGAACACCGCGGTGATCAGCGGCAGACTGGCGGCCAGCAGCGAACCGAACATGAGCACGAGGATCACCAGCGCGGCGAGCATGCCGACCCCCTCGGCGGCCCCGCCCTCGCCTTCTTCGGCCTCGCGGACCGGATCACCGCCGAGTGCGACCGTCAGCCCGTCGCCGGAGGCCTCCTCGGTCACCTCGAGCAGCCCCTCGACCTCCTCGGTCGAACCCTCGAACCCGGCCGTCGCGTAGCCGACGGTGCCGTCCTCCGAGATCGCCCCGCGACCGGCGAACGGGTCGTCGAACTCGGTCACGCCCGGCATGTCGGACAGCTCGCCGAGCAGCGACTCGATCCTGGCCTGCTCGGAGGCGACGCCGTCCTCGTCGCTGAAGACCAGCTGGATCGACGTGGCGTTGGCCTCGGGCGCGCGCTCGTCGAGCAAGTCGGACAGCTCCTGAGACTCGGTGCCGGGTATCGACAGGTCGTCCTCGTACGCCGAGCCGACCGCCGCCGAGGCGCCGATCGCCCCGGCGAACACGACGATCCAGGCCAGCAGGGCGACGACCGGGCGTCGCTGCGTCCATTCGGCGAGCCGGGCCATCGCCGAGGGCGGCTGCAAAGAGTTGAGTCGTGGTTCCATGTCAGCGACTATCGCCGCGCCAGAGGCACTCCCGCATCGGCTCGGCAGCGGCAATCGGCATACGCCTCAGGCGTCAGGCGCGCTCGACGACGTACGCCCCCGGTAGCATCAATCGCCGTCGGTCCACGTAGGGCGCACCAGTCCCGACTCGTAGGCGGTGACGACCAACTGCGCGCGGTCCCGCGCCGACAGCTTCGACATGATGCGGCTGACGTGCGTCTTCGCCGTCGCCGGCGCCAAGTACAGCGCCGCGGCGATCTCGTCGTTGCTCATCCCGGTGGCCACCAGCTTGAGCACCTCGGTCTCCCGCTCGGTCAGCGCGCTCAGCGCCGGACTCGGCTCGGGCCGGGCCACCCGGCCGGCGAACTCGCCGATGAGCCGGCGCGTGATCTTCGGCGAGATCAGCGCCTCGCCCTCCGCCACCACCTCGACGGCGTGCACCAGCTCGTCGGGGTCGGTGTCCTTCACCAGAAAGCCGCTCGCGCCCGCCCGCAGCGCCCGATAGACGTAGTCGTCCTCGTCGAAGGTCGTCAAGATGATCACCCTGACGCCCTCCAGCCTCGGATCGGCGCCGATCCGCTCGGTCGCCTCCAGCCCGTCCAGACCGGGCATGCGGATGTCCATGAGCACCACATCGGGCCGGTGCCGCCTGATCGCCTCGAGCGCTTCGGCGCCGTCGCCGGCCTCGCCGACGATCTCGATGCCGTCCTCGTCGCCGAGGATGGAGGCGAAACCGGCCCGCACCAGCCGCTGGTCGTCGACCAGCATCACTCTGATCATGCCCGCACCTCCAAGGGCCACGTCGCCTCGACGAAGAAGCCGCCGTCCTCGCGCGGCCCCGCGTCGAAGGTACCGCCGAGACTCTCGGCCCGCTCGCGCATCCCGGTCAGGCCGTTGCCCGCGACGACCTTCCCGCCCTTGAACTGCGCGGCGCCGTCGTCGACGACCTTGACCGCCAGCGTCGAGGTCCCGATGACCACGTTGATCCACACGCGCCGGGCGCCGGCGTGCCGGACCACGTTCGTCAGCGCCTCCTGCAGCACCCTGAACGCCGCCGCGTCGACCGCCGCGGGGAGCTCGGCGTGACCGTCCATGCGCAGGTGGACCTCCAGGTCCGACGAGCGCGCCGCGTCGACCAGTGACTGGAGCTGCTCGAGACTGGGGCCCGGACCGGTGGGGGAGTCCTCGCCCGCCTCCCGCAGCACCCCGACCATCGAACGCAGCTCCCGCAGCGAGAGCCGACTGGTGTCGGCGACGACCTCGAGCGTCTCCCGCGTCGGATACGCCGGATCCTTCTTCAGCTTGCGGAGCGCCGCCGCCGACTGCACGTTGATGAGCGACAAGTGGTGCCCCACCGCGTCGTGCAGCTCCCGGGCGATCCGCAGCCGCTCCTCGGCCACGCTGCGCCGCTGCCCCTCCACCAAGGCGGCCTCCATCCCGGCCCGGTAGCGCCGGTAGTGGGCCACCACCGTGCCGATCGCGACGATCGCCACGATCCAGCCCGACAGCAGCAGCGACTCTCCCTCGCTCATGTGCTGGAAATCGGACGCGATCTCCGAGACGAGGATCAGGACGAAGGTGAGCGCGCCGATGACGCTCGCCGCGACCGTCCTGCCCAGGGCAGCGAGCGTATACAGCGCGATCACGAAGGCCAGCAGCATCGGCCCGTCGATCGCCGAGGCCGGGTAGTACACCATGGTGCACAACCAGGTCACGAGCGTGACCGCCAGCGGGTACGAACTGCGCAGGAACAGCGCGGCGATCGCGATCACCACCATCGCCCACGCTATCGGCTCGGAGAGCCCCATCGGATCCTGCTCGCGCAGCGCCACGTCCACGCCGGTCCACACCAGGATGACGAAGGCGGTGACGAGCCCGACGATGAGATCGCCGGTGCGGTCCGAGAATCGGTCGAGCACGTGCTCCAGCCTATTGCGTCAGCCCGGCGCGTCTCAGCGCCTCGGCCATCGCGCTCTGCGGCTGCTGCGACTGGCCGCCGCGCTGGCGGGGCCCGCCGCTCTTGGCGCCCTTGCCTCCCTTGCGGCCTCCTCCGCCGCCCGCGCTCCTGCCGCCACCGGATTCGGCGTCGTCGTCGAGCCGCATCGACAGGGAGATGCGCTGGCGCGGGACGTCCACAGAGAGCACTTTGACGCGCACCACGTCGCCGGGCTTGACGACCTCGCGCGGGTCGTCGACATAGCGGTTCGCCAGCGCCGAGATGTGGACCAGCCCGTCCTGGTGCACGCCGACGTCCACGAAGGCGCCGAAGGCGGCGACGTTGGTGACCGCGCCCTCCAGGATCATGCCCGGTTCGAGGTCGCTGAGCTTCTCGACGCCCTCCTTGAACGCCGCGGCCTTGAACTCGGGACGCGGGTCGCGGCCGGGCTTCTCCAGCTCGGCGAGGATGTCGGAGACGGTCGGGACGCCGAAGCGGTCGTCGGCGAAGTCGCCGGGCTTGAGTTTGCGCAGGGTGGCGGTGTTGCCGATGAGGCCCTTGATGCCCTGTCCGGTGCCGGCGAGGATCCGCTCGACGACCGGGTAGGCCTCGGGGTGCACCGCGGATGCGTCGAGCGGGTTCGAGCCACCGGGGACGCGGAGGAAGCCGGCGGCCTGCTCGAAGGCCTTGGGGCCGAGCCTGGAGACGTTGAGCAGGTCCTTCCGGTCGGCGAACCGGCCGTGCTCGTCGCGCCAGGCCACGATGTTGGCGGCCACCGACTCGCTGAGTCCGGAGACTTGCGCCAGCAGCGGCACGCTGGCGGTGTTGAGGTCCACGCCGACGGCGTTCACGGCGTCTTCGACTACGGCCTCAAGGGATTTGGTGAGTTTCGCCTCAGTGAGGTCGTGCTGGTACTGGCCGACGCCGATGTGCTTGGGTCCGATCTTCACCAGCTCGGCGAGGGGATCCTGGAGGCGCCTGGCGATCGAGACGGCGCCGCGCAGGGACACGTCCAGGCCGGGCAGTTCCTTGGTGGCGTACGCCGAAGCGGAGTACACCGACGCTCCGGCCTCGGAGACGACCAGCTTCGACAGCGCGGCCGTGCCGGCCATGGCCTTGACCAGCTCGCCCGCGAGCTTGTCGGTTTCGCGGGAGGCGGTGCCGTTGCCGATCGCGATGAGTTCGACGCCGTGCCGCTTCACCAGCGACGCCAGCGTGGCCAGCGAGGCGTCCCACTGGTTCTGCGGCTGATGCGGGTAGATCGCGGCGGTGTCGAGGACCTTCCCGGTGGGGTCGACCACGGCGACTTTGACGCCGGTCCGGTAGGCCGGGTCGAGGCCCATCACGGTCTTGGGGCCGGCCGGGGCGGCCAGGAGGAGGTCCTTGAGGTTCGCCGCGAAGACCTTGACGGCCTCGTCTTCGGCGCGCTGCCACAGGCGCATCCGCAGGTCGACACCGAGTTTGACGAGGATGCGGGTGCGCCAGGCCCAGGAGACGGTCTTGGCCAGCCACGCGTCGGCCGCCCGTCCGGCGTCCTGGACGCCGAACTTCGCGGCGATCATCGCCTCGTAGTCGGCGGAGTCGGCCTCGTCCTCGCCCGGTTCCAGCGTGAGCGAAAGAGCTTCTTCTTTCTCGCCGCGCATGAGCGCCAGCACCCGGTGGGACGGAAGAGTGGTGAACGTCTCGGCGAAGTCGAAGTAGTCGGAGAACTTGGCGCCCTTCTCTTCGGCGCCGGCGCGGACCTTCGAGACGAGCCTGCCGAGCCGCCACATGCGTTCGCGCAGCTCGCCGATGAGGTCGGCGTCCTCGGAGAACCGCTCGGTGAGGATCGCCCGCGCTCCGGCGAGGGCCGCGGCGGTGTCGTTCATCTCCGCCTCGGGGTTGAGGTAGGCCGCCGCGGCGGTCTCGGGGTCCTGGGTCGGGTCGCTCAGGAGCGCGTCGGCGAGCGGCTCCAGGCCGGCCTCGCGCGCGATCTGGGCCTTGGTGCGCCGCTTCCGCTTGAACGGGGCGTAGAGGTCCTCGAGCCTGGCCTTGGTGTCGGCGGCTTCGATCTGCGCGGCCAGGTCCTCGGTCAGCTTGCCCTGCTCCTTGATCGACTCGAGGACCGAGGCGCGCCTGGCCTCCAGTTCCCGCAGGTAGCCGAGCCGCTCCTCGAGCGTGCGGAGCTGCTCGTCGGAGAGGCCGCCGGTCGCCTCCTTGCGGTACCGGGCGACGAAGGGGACGGTGGAGCCGTCGTCGAGCAGTGCGACGGCGGCGCGGACTTGGTGAGCGCCGACCGAGAGTTCCTCGGCGATGCGTTGATCGATAGCTTGAGCCACGGTCGGCATTCTGCCAGAGTGCTGCGACAACGGTGCCCGAAGCCGCCCTGGGCGACCCCCGGTGGACGCTTCGGCGGGCATGCGATAAAGTTCTATCCCGTCGCCGGGGGCAACGAAGAAACCCCCTGAAGACATGCGGACGTAGCGCAGTTGGTAGCGCGACACCTTGCCAAGGTGTAGGTCGCCGGTTCGATCCCGGTCGTCCGCTCGGAGCCCGCGAAGTGGCGCCATCAGGGACGATTAGCTCAGCGGGAGAGCACTCCCCTGACACGGGAGAGGTCACTGGTTCAATCCCAGTATCGTCCACAGCAAGCAGGGGCCCGGGTCGGCAAGACCCGGGCTCGCTTCACTTCAGGGTGGGTTGGCCGAGAGGCGAGGCAGCGGCCTGCAAAGCCGTATACACGGGTTCGAATCCCGTACCCACCTCCACCGGACCGAGGTCCGTGACTCAGACGAAGAACAGCCCTGGAACCCGAGGTTCCAGGGCTGGTTCGTTGCGTGCGAACTACTCCGATTCGATCGCGGGGCGAACGCCCTTGACCGGGATCTCCTTCGGCTGCGGCTCGGGCCGGACCGCGTCGGCGACGCGGACGGTCAGCAGGCCGTCGGCGACCTCGGCGCTCACCTTCGATTCGTCGACCCCCTCGGGGACGGTGAAGACCCGCCGGTACGTGGCGGCGGTGAGCCCGCGGACCAGGTACCGGTCGCCTTCGGCGGTCTCCCGCTCGCGGCGCTCGGCCTCGATCGTGAGGCGACGGCCCTCCAGGGTCACTGTGACGTCCTCGGCGCTCACGCCGGGAACGGCCACGGTGAAGAGCAGGTCGGCGCCTTCGGTGTAGACGTCCGCCTCGGGGGAGGACTCGGTGGCGGCGCGGCCGAAGCCGAGCCGGACGAGGCGCTCGAATTCGCGGTCGAGCTGCCGGAACGCTGCGAAGGGGTGCTGGTAGCGAACGATCATAGCGGCTGTCTCCTTCCTTTCGATTAGCACTCTCGCCTTGAGAGTGCTAACGCAAGTACCGACGATCGGCGGCCGTGAATTATTTCTGACGTGATGCACGTCACTACGGTGATCGCTGCGGATGCGCCACCTGTTGCCTCGCCCCGCCTTCGGCAAACGCTCTTGCCGAATCGCTCCCGACCGACGAGAATCGCCGCATGGAAGTCGCCGTCCGCCCCGTACTGCACCGCCCCGACGTTGAACGCCTCGTGCGCGAACGACTCGGTGCCGACCTCGAATTCGTCTCCCACGAGGAGTTCACCGACGGCTTCTTCAACGCCGCCCACGCCGTGGGCCTGCGCGACGGCAGAGCACTGGTCGTGAAGGTCGCGCCGGACCGCGACCTGAAGCTGCTCCGATACGAAGTCGACCTCATGGCGACCGAGATCGAGTTCTTCGAGCGCGCCACCGCCGCGGGCGTGCCGATGCCGAAGCTGTGGCACGGCGACGCGGAAGGCGGCGTCATGATCATGGACCGCCTCGAAGGCCTCTCGCTGCCCAAGGCCAAAGAGCTGATGTCCGATGACGAACGCCTCGCCCTCCGCCGGCGCCTGGGCGAGCTCGGCGCGCTGATCAACACCGTCGAAGGCGAATGGTTCGGCTACCCGCGCAAGGATCGGCACACCTGGTCCCGCTCCTGGAGCGAGTCCTTCTTGACCATGTTCGACGACGTCGTCGCCGACAATATCGACCACGGCATCGAGCTGCCGCGCCCCGCGGCCGAGATCGGGCGGCTCGTCGCCTCCCACGGCGAACTGCTCGACGAGGTGACCCGGCCCGCGCTGGTCCACTTCGACCTGTGGGACGGCAACGTGTTCGTGGAGAAGACCGGCTCCGGATGGGAGGTCGAGGGCTTCATCGACGGTGAGCGCGCCATCTACGCCGACCCGATCGCCGAGCTGGTGTCACTGCAGTTCACGCCGCCGGAGGAGACCGCTGCCGTGCTCGACGGCTACCTCGGCCGCGAGCTGACCGATGCCGAGGCGCGGCGGTTGTGCCTCTACCGCGTGTACCTCTGGCTGATCCTGACCGCCGAGACCGCCGTCCGCGGATTCGACGCGCAGCAGACCGAGTCCCAGGTGAAGTGGGCGACCGAGAACCTCGTCAGGGACCTGGCGATCCTGGACGGCTAGGGCCTCAAGCCGGTTCGTGGTCCTCGGGACTGGTCCGGCTCGCGGCCCTCTTCGCCGTGGCCTTGGCGAGTCCGTACGTCGGCATGTTGATGTACGAGGTCTCCCAAGCGCCGGCCGGGACCTCGTAGAGCTCGTGCCACAGGCCCACGTCCCCGTTGTCCTTGACATTGCCGTTGAACCACTTCCAGAACCCGCGGTGCGCGTGGTCGGGGGAGTGGGCGAACCGCTCGAGATGGTCGGCGCTCCGCCAGTACTGGACGACCATGATCACCCGCCCGCCGATCATCGTCCGCGAGTCCAGCAGTCCCAGTTCGGGATCGGCGGCCAGCTGCCGGAGCATCCGCGGCACGGCGGTGAAGACCGGCCACCACTTGTTGATCTTCCAGAGCCTGTTGATGCGCATGCCGACGGTGAAGACGACGAGGTCCTCGTCGTAGTCGACCACGACGCGCCCGGGCTGTACGTTCGCCACTTGCCTGGCCTCCAGGGGGAGCGGTGGGACACCTTCACTCCAGGTTAGCGAGGCTTGTTCACTTTGCGGCGAAAGGTCTACTCGGGCCACGCCCATTCGGCGACCTCGGGCAGGTCGGTCCCGTGGGTCCTGGTGTATGCCCGCGCCTCATGACGGCGGTCGACCATCTGCTGACGCAGCCGGGCCGCGTTCTGGCCCAGCCCCGGCACGCGGTCGATGACGTCGATGACCAGCCGGAAGCGGTCGAGGTCGTTGAGCATCACCATGTCGAACGGCGTGGTCGTCGTCCCCTCCTCTTTGTACCCTCGCACGTGGATGTTGCGGTGGTTGGTGCGCCGGTAGGTCAGGCGGTGGATGAGCATCGGGTAGCCGTGATAGGCGAACATCACCGGCTTGTCGGTGGTGAAGATCGTGTCGAACTGCCGGTCGCCCAGACCGTGCGGATGCTCGGTGTCGGGCTGGAGCCGCATCAGGTCGACCACGTTGACCACCCGGACCCGCAGATCCGGCAGGTGCCGCCGCAGCAGGTCGGCCGCGGCGAGGACCTCGAGCGTCGGGATGTCGCCGGCGCAGGCGAGCACCACGTCCGGCGAGGCGCCGTCGTCGGTGGAAGCCCACTCCCAGATGCCGACGCCGCGCTCGCAGTGGCGGACGGCCTCGTCCATGTCGGTGTACTGCAGACTCGGCTGCTTGCCGGCGACCACCACGTTCACATACTGGCGCGACCGCAGGCAGTGGTCCATCGTCGACAGCAGCGTGTTCGCGTCCGGCGGCAGGTACACGCGCACCACGTCGGCCTTCTTGTTCATCACCAGATCGATGAACCCGGGGTCCTGGTGCGAGAAGCCGTTGTGGTCCTGGCGCCAGACGTGGCTCGACAGCAGGTAGTTCAGCGAGGAGATCGGCCGACGCCACGGGATCTCGTTGCACGACTCCAGCCACTTGGCGTGCTGGTTGAACATCGAGTCGACGATGTGGATGAACGCCTCGTACGAGGTGAACAGGCCGTGCCGGCCGGTGAGGAGGTAGCCCTCCAGCCAGCCCTCGCACAGGTGCTCCGAGAGCACCTCCATGACCCTCCCCTGCGGCGCCTGATGCTCGTCCGTCGGATAGATCTCGGCCGCGTACTGCCGGTCGGTGACCTCGAAGGCCGCGCCGAGGCGGTTCGACTCGACCTCGTCGGGCCCGAACAGGCGGAACCGGTCCGGATTGGCCGACATGACGTCGCGCAGCCACCCGCCCAGCGTCCTGGTCGCCTCGGCCACGGTCCTGCCGTGGCCTTCGACCTCGACGCCGTAGTCCCGGTAGTCCGGCAGGATCAGGTCGCGCAGCACCAGTCCGCCGTTGGCGTGCGGGCTCGCGCTCATCCGGGCCGTGCCCTCAGGGCACAGCGCCCGAAGCTCCGGCACCGGAGCGCCGGTGGCGTCGAACAGCTCCTCCGGCCGGTACGAGCGCATCCACGACTCGAGCGCCGCCAGGTGCTCCGGGTTGTCGCGGACGTGCGCCAGCGGCACCTGGTGCGCCCGCCACGTGCCCTCCACCGGTACCCCGTCGACCGCTTCGGGTCCGGTCCAGCCCTTGGGCGTCCGCAGCACGATCATCGGCCAGCGCGGCCGCGGCGGATTGGACGGCCGCTCCCGCGCCTCGGAGCGGATCCGGTCGATCCGGTCGAAGCAGGAGTCGAGTGTGGCCGCCAACCGACGGTGGACGCCGACCGGATCGTCGCCCTCCACCAGGTGCGGCTCGTAGCCGCAGCCGCGGAAGAACGAGACCCGGTCCTCGTCCGAGATGCGGTCGAGCATGGTCGGATTCGCGATCTTGTAGCCGTTCAGGTGCAGGATCGGCAGGACCGTCCCGTCCGAGACCGGGTTGAGGAACACGTTCGACATCCACGAACCGGCCAGGGCACCGGTCTCGGCCTCGCCGTCGCCGACGACGCAGGCGACGGTCAGGTCGGGATTGTCGAACGCCGCGCCGTAGGCGTGGGCGAGCGCGTAGCCGAGCTCGCCGCCTTCATGGATCGAACCGGGCACCTGCGGCGCGACGTGGGAGGGGATGCCTCCCGGAAAGGAGAACTGGCGGAAGAGCCGCCGCATGCCGCGCTCGGAGTGGTCGACCGACTGGTACAGCTCGGGAAAGGTGCCCTCCAGCCACGTGTTGGCGACGATGGCCGGGCCGCCGTGGCCCGGTCCGGTCACGTAGATCATCTCGAGGTCGCGGGCCTTGATGCACCGGTTGAGGTGGGCGTAGACGAGGCTCAGGCCGGGGCTGGTGCCCCAGTGGCCGAGCAGGCGGGGCTTGATGTGCTCGGGGCGGAGTGGCTCGCGCAGCAGCGGGTTGTCGAGCAGGTAGATCTGTCCGACGGTGAGGTAGTTGGCGGCACGCCAGTAGGCGTCGATCCGTTCAAGTTCGTCCGCTGACAGTGGACTGGTCTCGAGAGTGGCGTCGGTATCGCTCATGGACCCGAGACTGCCGCATTCGCCGCGTCGGTTCAGTCGGTTCGTGCGAATTGCTCGCGCCCCTCAGGCCCGCGGGGCCTCCGGGCGCGGACCGGCGCCCGAGCCGGCCCGCAACGGGCTGAGGATCCTCAGTCGACCTCCTTGAGCATTCGCTCCACCGCGGCCAGGCGCCCCTTGATCTCTGAGAGCGACGCTTTGATCTCGGCGGAGTCGAGGCCGGCCTTCTCGGCGAGCTCCCGGTAGTTGGCCTCGCGGGCGGCGGAGGCCTTGGCCTTGGAGGTGGAGGCGGCCCAGATGATCGCCGCGATGATGACGGCGGTGACGAGCAGCAGCACCCCGAAGGCGAACAGCATTCCGGCATGGGCGTCGGTCATCGGTCGGTTTCCTTTCCTTGGCCCGTCTCGGGCAGAGACGGCGTGATCGCATTGATGGCTTGCGGGTCGATGCGGAAGGAGAACGGCGTCGCCTCGAAGTACTTGACGGCCTTGCCGCTCTCGGACAGTTCCAGTTCGCCTTTGACAAGGCCCGCGGCCTGCAGTTTCTGGAGGTGCATGTGCAGCAGCGGACGGCTCATGCCGAGCTGCCGGGCGAGCAGGCTCACGTACTGCCGGCCGTCGGCGAGCGCTCCGATGATGCGCAGTCGATGCGGATTGGCCAAAGCCGCGAGGGCGTTGAGCAGTTCCGCGCCGGTCAGGTCCTCCGAGTCCATATCAACCATCCCTATTACGTGTAAGAAAAGTCTTACACATGACAGGACAGGCTGCAACCCCGGCTTATTCGATTGCCCGTAACGCACATCACCGGAAGAATCGGGACATGATCGCCGACCACCTCCCGATCTACCGGCTCCGCTTGCGGACCGAGCGGCTGGAGCTGCGCCTGCCCGACCTCGACGAACTCGCCGCGCTCGCGGACGTGGCGGTCGAGGGCGTCCACGACCCGGACTTCATGCCGTTCCTGTACCCCTGGACCGACGTGGCTCCGGCCGAACGCGGGCGCAGCGTCGCGCTCTGGTACCACCGCGCGATCGGACGGTGGGAGACCGACGACTGGACCCTGCCGTTCGTCGTCTTCTACGAGGGTCGGCCGATCGGCGTCCAGGACCTCTACGCCGAGAAGTTCGCGACCTCCCGCGAAGTCAACACCGGTTCGTGGATCGGCATCGCCTACCACGGCAGAGGCATCGGCACCGAGATGCGTGCCGCGGTCCTGCACCTTGCCTTCGCGGGACTCGGAGCCGAGTGGGCCACCAGCGCGTCCTTCGACGGCAACGACGCCTCGGCGGGCGTCTCGCGCAAGCTCGGGTACCGGAGCGACGGGATCGAATTCCACGTCGTGCAGGGCGAGCGCAGGCTCGACCGGCGCTGGCGGCTGAGCCGCGAGGACTGGGATGCCCACCGCCGCCACGAGGTGGCGGTAGAGGGCTTGGACGAGGCCGCGCTGGAGATGATCGGGCTCGGGAAGCCGAAGGAATCGGTAGCCGACACGGCCGAAGGCCCCCTGAACAATCGCTGAATGATGCGCTAAAGTAGTCACGGCTCGCGGGGAAACCCGCGAAGTGCGGACGTAGCGCAGTTGGTAGCGCGACACCTTGCCAAGGTGTAGGTCGCCGGTTCGATCCCGGTCGTCCGCTCCGATGCCCGGCCTGAGTGCCGGGCTTTTTTCGTGGTCGGGCGGTGCTCTTGGTGGGTGGCTGCGGAGGTAGCGCAGTTGGCTGTGTTTTTGGCAGCACTTCGTGCTGGTGCGACACCTTGCCAAGGTGCAGGTCGCCGGTTCGATCCCGGTCGACCGCTCCGAAGCCCGGCCCGGGCGCAGGGCTTTTTCGTGGGACTCGACCGGGAACGAGGCCGAATCGGTCAGTTCTGCTGACCGGCTCCCAGATAACCGAAGATGATGATGGTCGCCACGGCCGCGACCACCAGCCACAGCGTGGCCTTCCGGAACTTGTGCCGCGCGCCGGGGGAGAACCACATGATCGCGGCGAGGATGAGCAGGATTCCGACTACGACGCCGGGGGCGGCGTTCAAACCTTCGTCCATCTGAAGACCAATCATGTCAGGGGGCAACCGTCTGATGACATCGTGCCAGAAAGGCGCGAAACGCATGAGAGGTGACACAGCCCCCCACCGCTGTGCCACCACCCCCGGCCGCGGGCACTAGTCTTCGGCACCAAGAACCGGCCCGAACCAAGCAGTGCAGACTTATGGCTCGCAAGCTTCGCCATCGACGGGAGACGCCATGACCGATTTCATCGAAGTTCCCCGAGGCCTTGACCGCGTCATCGTCGCCGAGACCGAGATCGGCGACGTCCGAGGCGAAGAGGGCTTCTACCACTACCGGCAGTACAACGCCGTCGAACTGGCCGAGCGCTGCTCGTTCGAGCAGGTCTGGCACCTGATGCTGTTCGGCGAGCTGCCGTCCGCCGAGCGCCTCGCCGAGTTCAAAGCCGCCGTCGCCCCCCACCGCCGACTCACCCCCGAACTGCTCGACCTGCTGCCGCACCTGAAGGACACCGCGCCGCTCGACGGCCTCCGCACCGCCCTGTCCGCCGCCTGCGCCGCCCGTCCCATGCGGCCGCTGCTCGACATCGACGAGGACGCCCGCCGCGACGACGCGCTCTTCGCCAGCGCCGTAACGCCGGCCATCCTCACCGCACTGTGGAGGCTCAGCCAGGGGGCCGAGCCGCTCCAGCCGCGAGACGACCTCGGCTACGCCGCCAACTACCTGTACATGATGACCGGCGAGGTCCCCAGTGAGGCCAACGCCCGCGCCATCGAGCACTACCTGATCCTCACCGTCGACCACGGCTTCAACGCCTCGACGTTCACCAGCCGCGTCATCGCCTCCACCGGAGCCGATCTCGGTGCGGCCCTTGTCGGTGCGATCGGCGCGCTCTCCGGCCCCCTCCACGGCGGAGCCCCCTCCCGCGCCCTCGACGCGCTCGACGGCATCGGTTCGGTGGACAACATCGACAACTGGATCCGCACCGAGCTCGAGGCCGGGCGCCGCATCATGGGCTTCGGCCACGCCGTCTACAAGACCGACGACCCCCGGTCGAACCATCTTCGCGATGTCGCCGACCAGCTCGACGGGGATATCGTCGAGTTCGCCAAGACCGTCGAACGCCGCGTCGTCGAGATCCTCGCCGAAGTCAAGCCCGGCCGCAAGCTCTACACCAACGTGGAGTTCTACGCCGGCGTCGTCATGGAGCTCGCCGGCGTGCCGCGCCAGATGTTCACTCCCACCTTCACCACCAGCCGCGTCGTCGGCTGGAGCGCCAATATCCTTGAGCAGGCACGCGACTCGAAGATCATTCGACCGCGCGCCAAGTACGTCGGCGCCCCGCCGCCGCAGCCGGTCCCCGACGAGCCGCGCTGATCCCGACGTCACAGGTGAGCCGCCGCGCAGATCGGCTGCGCGGCGCCTTCCCTGTGGATAGCGTTGGTCCCGTGGCTCAAAGTCTCTACCTCGCCAGCCTGGACCCCAACAGCGGCAAGTCCGCCGTCGCCTTCGGCGTCATGGACCTGCTCGCCAAGCGGGCCGGCTCGGTCGCCGTCTTCCGCCCGATCGTCCGCGACGATCACACGCTCGAAGGCGACCCGATCATCACCCTCCTGCGCGACCACTACCGGCTTCCCGACCCGTACGAGCGCTCGGTCGGCGCCACCTATTCCGACGTGCGCGACGACCCCGACGCCGCCCTGTCGGAGATCGTCGAGCGCTACCACGCCCTGGCCGAGGGCCACGACGTCGTCCTCGTCGTCGGCAGCGACTACTCCGATGTGGGCGCCTCGGTCGAGTTCACCTACAACACCCGGGTGGCGGTCAACCTCGCCTCGCCGATGCTGCTGATCATCACCGGCTACCGGCAGACCGCCGCCGACATCGACGCCGCGGTGCGGTTCGGTGTCGCGCAGGCCGAAGGCGCGCACGCCACCGTCCTCGGCACCATCGTCAACCGCGTGGATCCCGCGATCGTCGCCTCGGTCCGGGACGCCCACCCCGGCACCGGCGTCATCGCCGAAGACCCCGCGCTGAACGCCCCCACCGTCGCCGAACTCGTCGACGCCGCCGACGCCACGCTGATCTCCGGCGACCCGGAGGTCCTCACCCGAACCGTCGGGGACGTGGTCGTCGCCGCCATGACCCTGCCGAACCTCCTCACCCGCCTCGCCGACGACAAGGCCGTCATCCTCCCCGGCGACCGCTCGGAGGTCCTGCTCGGTCTCATCGCGGCCCACCTCGCCGAAGGCGTCCCGTCGCTGTCGGCGGTCTTCCTCACCGGCGGGATGCGGCCCCCGCCCCAGATCCTCCAGATCGTCGCCGGTCTCGACTCGCGGCTGCCGATCGCCGTGGTCGGGCACGACACCTTCGACATGGCCAACCTCGCCGGCGACGTCACCGGCTCGCTCGCCGCCGGCGGCGAGCGCAAGGCCGCCCTCGCCCTGGAGGGCTTCGCCGAAGGCGTCGACGGCGACGACCTGCTCGACCGCCTGCGCCTGTCCAAACCGACCGTGGTCACCCCGATCATGTTCGAGCACTCCATGCTCGGCCGCGCCAAGCGCCTCGACAAGCGGATCGTCCTCCCCGAAGGCGGCGAGCCGCGCATCCTCAAGGCCGCCGAGATCCTCACCCGCAGGAACGTCGCCGAACTGACCCTCCTCGGCGAGGAGTCCGAGATCCGCTCCCAGGCCGCGCAGCTCGGCGTGGACTTGGCGGGAGTCTCGATCCTCAACCCCGGCGACCACGAGATCCGCGAGCGCTTCGCCGAGGAGTACTCCAGGCTCCGCGCCCACAAGGGCGTCACCGCCGACGCCGCCTACGACACCGTCGCCGACGTCTCCTACTTCGGCACCATGATGGTCCACACCGGCATGGCCGACGGCATGGTCTCCGGCGCCGTCCACACCACCGCCCACACCATCCGGCCGTCCTTCGAGATCATCAAGACCCTCCCGGGGGTCGCCGTGGTCTCCTCGGTGTTCTTCATGTGCCTGGCCGACCGCGTCCTCGTCTACGGCGACTGCGCCGTCAACCCCGACCCCGACGCCCGGCAGCTGGCCGACATCGCGCTATCCTCGGCCGACACCGCCACCGAGTTCGGCGTGGAACCGCGCGTGGCGATGCTCTCGTACTCGACCGGCTCCTCGGGTCACGGCGAAGCCGTCGAGAAGGTCCGCGAGGCCACCGAGATCGTCCGCGACCGCCGTCCCGACCTGCCGATCGAAGGGCCCATCCAGTACGACGCCGCCGCCGACGCCGGGGTCGCCGGCACCAAGATGCCGGACTCGCAGGTGGCCGGCAAGGCCACGGTCTTCATCGTCCCCGACCTCAACACCGGCAACAACCTGTACAAGGCCGTGCAGCGCTCCGCGGGCGCGATCGCCGTCGGCCCGGTCCTCCAAGGCCTCCGGAAGCCGGTCAACGACCTGTCCCGCGGCGCCACCGTCCCCGACATCGTCAACACCGTCGCCCTCACCGCCATTCAGGCGGCGCAAGCGGAAGGACATCAATGAGCGCACCGGTCCTGGTGATCAACTCGGGATCCTCCTCGATCAAATACCAGCTGGTCGACGCCGAGACCGAGACCGCCGCCGTCTCGGGGCTCATCGAACGCATCGGACAGTCCGAATCGGTCATCACCCACCGCGACGGGGACGCCGAGCACACCTGGAACGAGCGGCTTCCCGACCACGCGGCCGGACTCGAGGCGGTGGTGACCGCCTTCGACGAGCACGGGACCGCGCTGTCGAAGGCCGGCCTCATCGCCGTCGCCCACCGGGTCGTCCACGGCGGCGAGCGGTTCGTGCAGCCGGTCGTCATCGACGACGAGGTCGAGCGGGCCATCGGGGACCTCGCCGCGCTGGCGCCCCTGCACAACCCGGCGAACCTCGAAGGCATCCAGGTCGCCCGCAAGCTCTTCCCGAAGCTCCCGCAGGTCGCGGTGTTCGACACCGCTTTCCACGCGACGATCCCCGAGCGGGCGCACCGGTACGCCGTCCCGCGCGAGTGGCGCGAAGCGCACGGGGTCCGCCGCTACGGCTTCCACGGCACCTCCCACGCCTACGTCGCCCGACGTGCCGCCGAAATGCTCGGCAAGAGCCCCAAGGAGGTCAACGTCATCGTCGCCCACCTCGGCAACGGCGCCTCCGTCACCGCCGTCGAGCGCGGGCGGTCGATCGACACCTCGATGGGTCTGACTCCGCTCGAAGGCCTGGTCATGGGCACCCGCTCGGGCGACATCGACCCGGCCATCGTCTTCCACATGCACCGGCGGACCGGCACCTCGTTCGACGAGCTGGACGCGGCCCTGAACAAGGAGTCGGGCATGTACGCCCTGACCGGGATGATCGACATGCGCGGCGTCGAGCGGGCGGCCCGGCACGGCGACCCCGAAGCGGCGACCGCCCTGCAGATCTACTGCTACCGGATCCGCAAGTACATCGGCGCCTACATCGCCGCCCTGGGCGGCGCCGACGCGGTCGCCTTCACCGCCGGAGTGGGGGAGAACAGCGCCGAAGTGCGCGCGAAGTCCCTCGAGTCGCTCGTCGCCCTCGGCATCCAGCTCGACGAGGCCGCCAACCAGGCCGGCGGCCCGATCATCACCACCTCGGACTCGCCGATCACCGCGATGGTCGTCCCGACCAACGAGGAAGGCGAGATCGCCGCCCAGACCGCCGCGCTGCTCAGGTCCTGAGCACGCGAAAGGCGGGCCGGCACCGCCGGCCCGCCTTTCACTCGGCTGGTTAAGACGCCACCTGTCAGGAGCTTCGTCAGCGCCGTGTCCAGGTCGACATATCCCGACTCGCGACCCCGCTGGACCAGGCTGTAGGCCCTGCGCAGGAACCGCTGCACGACCGCCCGGTTCACCTCGAACAGGGCGTTGCCGTCCGGTGAGGACAGCGCCAGCGCGATCGACTCCCCCCGAGGCGTCGTCCACGGCCATACCCGCACGTCCCCGATCCCGGTGGGCTCCTCCAGGCCCTTGGCCAGCAGCTCCCGCGAGAACGACCACGCCACCTGGTCGGTGTCCCCGCCGTCCGGGTGGAACATGACGCAGACCGCGTACGGATCCTCCGGGTCGTAGCGCAGGCTCGCGCGGACGCTCACCGTCGCGAAATCGGGCGCGACGAGTCGCATGGTGGTGCCGATGTCGACGGTCGCCGATCGTGCCATGCTCATAGCGGTACCCCCCAGTGCGCGATCGACTCCCCCCGAAGCCGATCGTCTGTCCAAGTCCCCACCGCCCGGGTGCCCCGGGCTCGCGGCGAACATGTCGTGATTCAGGTCTATCATTCAAGCCGTTGCGCCGTACGACGATCGGCAAGACCGATGGCGGCGGGTTCCGGTGATTCGGGCGCAAATACCGACAAAGTCCACCCTCGATTCCGCGGCAATGCGGTAATTACAACACCGTCGTTCACGCGTTCGGGGTACTATCCCGATCCCGCCCCCGTCACCGGCGACGGACCGATCGCGCCGCAGGCGGCGGTTCCTTGGCCGGGAACGCCGTCGGCGGCGAATGATAGCGTTTCGCAGAAGTTCCGGACCTCCTCAGAAGGGGCGCCCCCATGGGTCAATCGCAATGGACCGAAGTCGATGAGTTCCTCGGCCGGCTCCTCGTCGGCGAAGACCAGGCGCTCGCCGAGGCCAACGCCGCCAGCGAACGCGCCGGCCTCCCGCCGATCCAGATCTCGGCCGCTCAAGGGAAACTCCTGTACCTCCTGGCCAAGACCCTCGGCGCGAAACGCGTGCTGGAGGTCGGCACCCTCGGCGGCTACAGCGCCATCTGGATGGCCCGCGCCCTGCCCGAGGGCGGGCACCTGATCAGCCTCGAGGCCAGCGCCAGGCACGCCGAGGTCGCCAGCGGCAACATCGCCCGCGCCGGCCTGGTCGGCACCGTGGAGATCCGCGTCGGCCTCGCCGCCGACAGCCTCGCCGAGCTGGCCGCGGCCGACCCCGAGCCGTTCGACATGGTGTTCATCGACGCCGACAAGGCCGGCTACCCCGCCTATCTCGACTGGGCGCTGCGCCTGACCCGCCCCGGCAGCCTCATCCTCGCCGACAACGTCGTGCGCGGCGGCGCGGTGGCCGACGCGCTCAGCCGCGACTCCAACGTCCAGGGCGTGCGCGCCTACCTCGAGGCGGTGGCCGCGAACCCGAAGCTGGAGGGCACGGTCATGCAGACCGTCGGCGTCAAGGGCTACGACGGCCTCTCGGTCGCCCGGGTCGTCGACTGAGGAGCGGCGCACCGGCCCTCTGTCCTGGTAGAAGATTGGCGCCGGTCACTTCTGGGTAAGTGACCGGCATGCGAGGCTCCAGTCCGCGCCGGCGTCCCGCCGGCCACGACCGCGAACCGAAGTCCACTGTGATATTCACAGCGGGCGGTGCGCCGTGACCGCGCGACCGCTCCGGGTGCTCAGCTGGCACGTGCACGGCTCCTGGCACCACTCGTTCGTCAGGGGACGGCACGAATACCTGCTGCCCACCCTTCCCGAGCGGGGACCGTGGGGCCTGGGCCGGGCCGGGAGGCCCTGGCCCGCCGGCGCCGTCGAAGTGGCCGCCGACCGGCTCGCCGACACCGACGTCGACGTGGTCGTGCTCCAGCGGCCCGAGGAGATCGAGCTCGCCGAACGCTGGCTCGGCCGCCGCCCGGGCATCGACGTCCCGGCCGTCTACGTCCAGCACAACACGCCGGGCGAGACCGCCGCGACCAGCCGCCACGTCCTCGCCGACCGGCGCGACATCACGATCGTCCACGTCACCGAGTTCAACCGGCTCATGTGGGACTGCGGCGACGCGCCCACGACCGTCATCGGCCACGGCATCGTCGACCCCGGGCCGCGGTACCGCGGCGACCTGCGCCGGTCCGTGGCGGTCATCAACGAGCCGGTCCGCCGCGGCCGCGTCGCGGGCGCCGACCTGCTGCACCCGCTCGCCGCCGCCGCTCCGGTCGACGTGTTCGGCATCAACGCCACCGAACTGAAGACCGAGGCGACCGGCGACCGGCACGAAGTCGTCGGAGGCGACGACCTGGACCTCGACTCGCTCCACGACGAGATGGCCCGCCGCCGCGTCTACCTGCACCCCGCCCGCTGGACGTCGCTGGGCCTGTCGCTGCTCGAGGCGATGCACCTGGCCATGCCGGTCGCCGTCGTGGCCGCCACCGCGGCCGCCGCCTTCCCGCCGGAGATCGGCGCCGTCTCGTGCGATCCGGACGCGCTGGCCTCCCGCGTCGGCGAACTCATGGAGGACCGCGACCTCGCCGTCGCCGCAGGCCGGGCCGCGCGCGAGTACGCGCTCACCAATTTCGGGCTCGACGAATTCCTGCGGCGGTGGGACTCGCTGCTGTCGCGAGTCGCCGGCTGAACCGCGCAACCGAGGAGGAGACAATGAAGATCGCGATGGTATCCGAGCACGCGAGTCCGCTCGCGGGCATGGGCGGAGAGGACGCCGGGGGCCAGAACGTCCACGTAGCGCAGCTCGCCGCCGCGCTGACGAGGCACGGACACCTGGTCACCGTCTACACCCGGCGCGACGACCCCGGGCTCGCCGAACGGATCGAGGCGCCCGACGGCTACGAGGTCGTCCACGTCGCCGCGGGCCCGCCCGAGCGGCTCCCGAAGGACGAGCTGCTGCCGCACATGGGCGCCTTCGCCGAGGAACTGGAGCGGGAATGGGCCGCCGACCCGCCCGACATCGTCCACGCCCACTTCTGGATGTCCGGTCTCGCCTCGCTGCGGGCCGCCGAGACGATCGGCCTGCCGACGGTGCTGACCTACCACGCCCTCGGCACGGTCAAGAAGCGCCACCAAGGCGACGCGGACACCAGCCCGCCCGAGCGCATCGACATCGAGCGGGCCATCGGCGAGCGGTGCGCCGGGGTCATCGCGACCAGCAACGAGGAGGTCGACGAGCTCACCGAATTGGGCGTCGCTCCCGACAAGGTCGCCGTCATCCCGTGCGGCGTCGACCTCGACCATTTCAACCCGATCGGCGCGTCCGCCGAGCAGGGAAGCCGCTTCCAGATCCTCACCGCCGGCAGGCTGGTGCCGCGCAAAGGCTTCGACCTCGTCATCCGGGCGCTGGCGTCGCTGCCGCACGCCGAACTCGTCATCGCCGGCGGGCCGGCCGAAGGTTCGGTGACGCACGACCCCGAGGCCCGCAGACTGCGCGAGCTCGCCGAGGAGGTCGGCGTCTCGGGCCGGGTCCGCACGCCCGGGCAGATGCCGCACGAGGCGATGCCCGCCCAGTTCAGGTCCGCCGACGTCGTCGTCTGCACGCCCTGGTACGAGCCGTTCGGCATCGTCCCGCTCGAGGCGATGGCCTGCGGCGTGCCGGTCGTCGCCAGCGCGGTCGGCGGCCTTCGCGACACCGTCGAGGACGGGGCCACCGGCACTCTCGTCGCCGATCCGACGCCGGAGGCGCTCGCCGACGCGATCCGCCCCTACCTGGAGGACTCGGAGATGCGCCGCGTGATCGGCCAGGCCGGACGCCTGCGCGCCTGCGCGAGGTACTCGTGGGACGCGATCGCCGCCGAGACCTGGAAGACCTACGAGCTGGCCGTCGACGCGCCGTAGGCCCTCAGCCGATGTAGCGGCGGGCCTTGGAGCTGCGCTGCGGTCCTTCCAGGAGCACCAGCTGGGTCTCCACGCTCGGCGGGACCACGGCGCGGTTGCGGGCCACCCAGGGAGCGCCGCGTGCGGCCTCTATGAGCGCCGCGAGGGTGGTCGCGTCGGCCGGGGCCGAACGGAGGACCTCCATGCTGCGCCGCATCGCGCTGCGCGCCGGTCGCCGCAGCCACTGCGTCCAGAGCGTGTTCCTGATGCCGAGGCGCCGCCGCTGCCCGCTGTCGCGCTCACGCGAGGGCCGGTGGTGGATCACGACGTCCTCGACCCAGCACATCCACCAGCCGGCGGCGGCCAGGTCGAGCGCCAGCAGCTCCTCCTCGCCGCTGAACCAGATGCGGTGGTTGAAGCCGCCGACCTGCTTGAACGCCTGCACTCGGATCATCGTGAGGCCGGCCAGGACGCCGAGCAGCGGACGTCCGGGCAGCCAGTCGGGTCCGGCCACGGGGGAGTGGCGCAGCTCGGGCGTGAGCGGGTCCTCGGCCAGATCCGGCTCGACCAGGCACCGGCCCGTGACGGTGGCGACCGACGGGTGCTCATCGAGAACGTCGGCGGCGCGGCTCAGGGAGCCCGGCTGCCACGAGGTGTCGTCGTCGCAGAAGGCCACGTACGGGGTGCGCGCCAGCCCGACCGCGACGTTGCGGCCGATCGCGCCGAGGTTCCGCTCGGCGCGCACCAGATCCACCTGCGGGAACTTGCAGGCCACCATCGAGGCCGTCTCGTCGGAGGAGGCGTTGTCGACCACGATGATCGGCACGTCCTCGGGCAGGGCGGTCATGTGCGTCAGCGTCCGCTCGAGCTCGGCCTGACGGTCGCGGGTGATGATCGCGACGGTGACCCGGTCGCCGCTCATCGCACCGTCTCCGCTTCCAGCAGCGCCAGGTCCGCCTCGACCCGGTCGGGGAGCCGCCGCCTGGCGAGCAGCGCCCGCGGCAGCCGCGCGACCAGCCCCGCCAGCGCCTGCGCCGCGTGCCGATCCCGCAGCGCGGCCTCGGCCAGCGGCCTGGTCCGCTCCACGCACACCGGCAGCGGCCGGCGCATCCAGGCGATCAGGGCCCGGTTGCGCATCTCGCGGGCCCGCCGCCACGCCGACGGCGGCCGCTGCGTCGACGGCAGGTGCCGGGCGACCACCTCCTCGGTGTAGCACAGCGACCAGTCGCGCGCGGCCATGTCGAGCGCGAGCAGTTCCTCCTCGCCGGCGAACCGGAGCACGTCGCTGAAGCCGCCGGCCTCCTCGAACGCCGAGCGGCGGACCACCGCGGCGCAGGCGAGGAACCCGAGCACGGCCGGGCCCGGCAGCGGGCCGCGGTGCGGCAGCGGACTGGCCGCCAGCGCCTCGTTCAGCGGGTCGGGCCGGGCCTCGGAGCCGACCAGTGTGCGCGCGGTCAGCAGCCCCGCCCGCGGATACCGGTCCAGCAGGTCGGCCGCGCGCGTCAGCGCGCCCCGCTCCCACCACGAGTCGTCGTCGCTGAAGGCCACGTACTCGGTCCTCGCGGCGCGCACGCCGACGTTCCTGGCGGCGGCCCCCCGGTTGCGCGGCAGCCGCACGTACTCCACATGCGGGCAACCGGCGGCCAAGGCGCGCATATCGGGCCCGGTCGAGTCGGTAGAGGCGTTGTCGACCACGATCACCGGCGGCGTCGGATCGAGCGCCAGCAGCTCCACAATGGTGCGTTTCAGCTCAGGTGCACGGTTTCTCGTCGCGACGACGACACTGGTGCGCTCATCGAACATGGCGGCGTGAGTACCCCTCGGCGACCTGCTCACACCTGAGTCCGCCGTTACACCGCTTCTCAACAGGAGCATGTTTACGAGTCGAGACAGAGGGTAGCTATGGCGTGCTGAGTTCCGTACAAATACGGATGAAGCGCGAACAAGGGGGAACGCCGTGAAAGTACTGGGGGTCAACGCGATTTTCCACGACTCGTCGGCCGCGCTCGTCATCGACGGCGAGATCGTCGCAGCCGCCGAGGAAGAGCGGTTCAGCCGCCGAAAGCACGGCAAACGACCGGTGCCGTTCTCCGCATGGGAGCTTCCCGAACTCGCCATGGCCTGGTGCCTCGCCGAAGCCGGAGTCGACCCCTCCGAGCTCGACGCCGTCGCCTACTCCTACGACCCCGAGTCGGTCGACCACGACGGCGGCGGACTCGACCCGCACTGGGAGAAACTGCGCACCACCTACGCCAAACGCGCCCCGTACTTCCTGCGCACCGCCCTCCCCGGACTCGATCCCTCCACAGTGCAATTCGTCCGGCACCACGTCGCGCACGCCGCCTCGGCCGCGCTGGCCGGCCCCTTCGACGACTGCGCCGTGATCGTCGCCGACGGCCGCGGCGAATGCGCCTCGCACCTGGCCGGCCAATACGTCGACGGGAAACTGGTCGAACTGGCCTCCCAAGAGCTGCCGCACTCGCTCGGACTGCTCTACGAGGACGCCACCGCACACCTCGGATTCAAGCGCTCCAGCGACGAGTACAAGGTCATGGCGCTGGCCTCATACGGCGAGCCCCGGTTCCTGCCGGAGCTTTCCGAGGCCGTCTACGCCACCGGCGAGGGCGGATTCCGCACCGAGCCGATCGACTGGGAACGCTTCGCTCCGCGCCGTCGCCCCGACCAGGAGCCGACCGAGGCCCACGCCGACCTGGCCGCCACCGTCCAACGGCGCGTCGAGGAGGTCCTGCTCGACCTCGCCGACTGGACCCACCGCAGCACCGGGCAGAAGGACCTGGCCTTCGCCGGGGGAGTGGCCCTCAACTGCGTCGCCAACACCCGCCTCCACGCCGAAGGCCCGTTCGAGCGCATCTGGGTCCAACCCGCCGCCGGCGACGCCGGCACCGCGCTCGGCGCGGCCGTCCAGGTCGCCGCCGACCTCGGCGACGACGTGAAGCCGATGCGCGACGCCGCCCTCGGCAGCGGCTGGAGCGACGAGGAGATCGAGGCGGAACTGCGCCGCGCCGGCCTGCGCTACTACCGGTCCGACGACATCGCCGCCGAAGTCGCCGGAGCCCTGGCCGAGAACGGCATCGTCGGCTGGTTCCAAGGCCGCTCCGAATTCGGCCCCCGCGCGCTCGGGCACCGCTCGCTGCTGGCCCACCCCGGCCACGACGGCAACCTCGACCGCCTCAACGCCGTCAAGGGCCGCGAGCGCTTCCGGCCCATCGCGCCGATGGTCCTCGCCGACCGGGCCGCCGACGTGTTCGCGCGCGGACCGCTGCCCTCGCCGTACATGCTGTTCGTCCACGACGTCGACCCGGTCTGGCACGACCGGCTGCCGGCGATCACTCACGTCGACGGGACCGCTCGCATCCAGACCGTCGACCGCGCCCGCCAGCCGCTCCTGGCAGCGATGCTCGAGGACTTCGAACGACGCACCGGACTGCCCGCCGTGGTCAACACCAGCTTCAACACCGCCGGCCGGCCGATGGTCGACGCCCCCCGCGACGCGCTGGAATGCTTCGGCTCGGCGCCGATCGACCTGCTCGCGATCGGCCCGTTCACCGTGAGGCGCCGATGACCTCGTTCACCATCGTCGTCCCCACGCTGGCCAGGTCGAGCCTGGACACGCTGCTCCGCGCGCTCGCCGCCTCCGAGGGGCCGAAGCCGAAGCGGCTGGTCCTCGTCGACGACCGGCCCCGGCCCGAGCATCTCCAACTGCCCGAACTGCCGTTCGCGACCGGCTCGCTGCGCTCCTACGGCCGCGGCCCGGCCGCCGCGCGCAATCTCGGCTGGCGCGCCGCCGACACCGAGTGGGTCGTCTTCCTCGACGACGATGTCATCCCGACCGGCGACTGGCTCGAAGACCTGGCTTCCGACCTCGACGGGCTCGGCGGCGACGAGGCGGCCTCCCAGGCCCGCATCGAAGTGCCGCTGCCGGCCGACCGCGAGCCCACCGACGCCGAACGCCAGACCGCGAACCTGGCCGGCGCCAAATGGATCACCGCCGACATGGCCTACCGCCGCGAAGTGCTCCAAGCCGTCAGCGGCTTCGACGAGCGGTTCACCCGCGCCTTCCGCGAAGACGCCGACCTCGCGCTGCGCGTGGTCGACGCCGGCTGGCGCATCGCCTACGGCAAGCGCGTCACCCAGCACCCGGCGCGCGGCCGCCACTTCCTCTCCAGCGTCCGCGACCAGGCCGGCAACGCCGACAACGCGCTCATGCGCGCCAAACACGGCTACACCTGGCGGCAGCGCAGCGACGAGGGGCCGGCGAAGTTCGGCTCCTACCTGCTCACCTGCGCCCTCGGCGCCGCGGCGATCGCCGGAGCGCGACGCGGACGCCGCTGGGCCGCACTCGCCGCCGGGGCCTGGGCGGCCCGAACCGCGCAATTCGCCGTCGAACGCATCACGCCCGGGCCGCGCACGGCCCGCGAGATCGCCGACATGGCCCTCTCGAGCGCGCTCATCCCGCCGGCGGCGGTCGGATGGAGCCTCATCGGTCTCGTCCGCCACCGCCCGACCCTGCGGCCCGGCGCGATCCTGTTCGACCGCGACGACACCCTCGTCGTCGACGTCCCCTATCAGACCGACCCCGACAAGGTCAGGCCCATGCCGGGCGCCGAACTCGCCCTCAGCCGCCTGCGGGCCTCGCAGGTCCCGGTCGGCGTCGTCACCAACCAGTCCGGCGTCGGCAAGGGCCTCATCAGCGGCGAGCAGCTCGACGCGGTCAACGCCCGCGTCGAAGCCCTGCTCGGCCCCTTCGGCACCTGGCAGGTCTGCCCGCACCGGCCCGAGGACCGGTGCCCGTGCCGCAAACCCTCGCCCGAGATGGTCCGCAAGGCCGCCGCCGAACTGGGCGCCCGGCCGCGCCACTGCGTGATGATCGGCGACACCGGCGCCGACGTGGCCGCCGCCCTCAACGCCGGGGCCAAGGCGATCCTGGTGCCGACCAAGCGAACCCTGCCCGACGAGATCGCCATGGCCCGCCGCCGCGCCACCGTCGCGCGCGATTTGTGCGAAGCGGTGAACATCGCCCTGGGAGACGTGCCGTGAGCGGCCGCGTCCTCATAGCCCGCCAGGACAACGTCGGCGACGTCCTGCTGGCGGGCCCCTGCATCCGAGCCGTCGCGGCCGCGGCCGACGAGGTCACCGTCCTGGCCGGACCGCGCGGGGCCGCCGCGGCCTCGCTCCTGCCCGGCGTCGACGACACCATCACCTGGTGCGCGCCGTGGATCGACCCCGACCCGCCTCCGGTGACCGCCGCCGGCATCGAAGCGGCGCGCTCCGAACTGGCCGAACGCCGCTTCGACGCGGCGCTGGTCCTCACCTCGTTCCACCAGTCGCCGCTGCCGACGGCGACGGTGCTGCGCATGGCCGGCGTGCCCTGGATCGGCGCGATCAGCGTCGACTACCCCGGCTCCCTGCTCGACCTGCGCCACCGTGTCCCCGAAGACCTGCCCGAAGCCGAGCGCGCGCTCAGCCTCGCCCGCGCCGCCGGATACGAGCTGTCGCCCGGCGACGACGGCCGACTCGCCGTCGCCCGCCCGCTGCCGGATCTCGACCACCTCGGCCTGCCCGAGCGCTACCTCGTGGTCCACCCAGGCGCATCGGCGCCGGCGCGCCGCATGTCCTCGGCTCGCCTCGCCGCCGCCGTCGACGCCCTCGCCGCGGCCGGCCACGCCGTGGTCGTCACCGGCTCGGCCCCGGAGCGGGAACTGACCGCCCGCGTCGCCGGCGACCGCGCCGTCGACCTCGGCGGGCGGACGAGCCTCGACCAGCTCGCCGCCGTCATCGACCGGGCCGAGGCCGTCGTCGCCCCCAACACCGGCGCAGCCCACCTCGCCGCCGCCGTCGGCACGCCGGTGGTGAGCCTGTTCGCCCCCGTAGTGCCCGCGGTCAAATGGCAGCCCTACCGGGTCCCGCACGTCCTCCTCGGCGACCAGCAGGCGCCGTGCCGCGACACCCGCGCCCGGCACTGCCCGGTCCCGCTGCATCCCTGCCTGGAATCGGTGTCCCCCTCGGCCGTCCTCGCCGCCGCCGAGTCCTTGATGTCAACCGCAATCGATGCATGAGAGAAGGAAGGCCCGCCATGACCGACACGCGCATCGCCGAACGCCACTGGCGCGACCTCGGCGCCGCAGTCCACCGGCTTCTGGACCAAGCGCCCCGCGTGCACCGTTGGGGCGAGCACTTGGCGCAGGTCCTTTCCTCCGGAGGCAGGCTGCTGACGTGCGGCAACGGCGGATCCGCCGCCGAAGCGCAGCACTTGAGCGGCGAACTGGTCGGACGGTTCCGCTCCGACCGGCCCGCGTACTCCGCGATCGCGCTGCACGCCGACACCTCGGCGGCAACCGCCATCCTCAACGACTACGGCGAACACGAGTACTTCGCCCGGCAGGTGCGGGCGCACGGCCGACCCGGAGACGTCCTCATCGCCCTCTCGACCAGCGGCACCAGCCACAACGTCATCACCGCCGCCAAAGCGGCGCTCCAGGATGGCCTCACCGTCTGGGGCCTGACCGGCCCGGCGCCCAACCAGCTGGCGACGCTCGCCGACGACGCCATCGCCGTCGAAGCCGAGACCACCGCCACCGTCCAGGAGGCGCACCTGACGATCATCCACGCCCTGTGCGGCGCCTTCGACGACGCATTGGGAGTCGCCCCGTGAAGCGACTCGTGATCCTCGGCGACACGTTCCTGGACATCGACCTCCACGGCAGCTCCGAACGCCTGTGCCCGGAGGCCCCCGTCCCGGTCGTGGACGCCAGCGAGGAGCTCCGCAGACCCGGCGGCGCGGGCCTGGCGGCGCTGCTGGCCGCCCGCGACGCACCGCGAGTCAGCCTCGTCACCGCCCTGGCCGACGACCACGCCGGCGGCCGGCTCCGCGAGATGCTCGAACCGCACGTCGACGTCGTCGGCGCGCCGCTGCGCGGCTCCACCGTCCGCAAGATCCGCATCCGCTCCGGCGGCCAGCTCGTCACCCGCATCGACCACGGCGACGGCCGCGCCGCAGAGATCGAGATGAGCGACGCGGTCGCCATGACCCTCGCCAGAGCCGACGCGATCCTCGTGGCCGACTACGGGCGCGGCATGGCCGCCCAGCAGCCGATCCGCCGGCTCCTGGCCGAACTGGCCCCATCGATCCCCGTCGTCTGGGACCCCCACCCGAAAGGGCCGCTTCCAGTGCGCGGGACCAGGCTCGTTACGCCCAACCAGGGGGAGGCCGAGAAGCTCGCCCCAGGGGCCGGCAGCATCCAGCAGCTCGCCGAGCACCTGCGCGGCGAATTCGGCAGCCACGCCGTGGCCATCACCCAAGGCGACCAAGGCGCGACGCTCGCCAGCGACTCCCAGACCGTCCGCGTCCCGCCGCCGTCGGACCTGCCGGCCGCGCCCGACGGCTGGATCGACACCTGCGGCGCCGGCGACCAGTTCGGCGTCGCCGCCGCGATCGCATTGCTGGTCGACCGCGACGTCCACCGGGCGGTGTCCGGGGCCGTCGACGCCGCCTCGCGCTTCGTCGCCGCCGGCGGCGTGGGCGCCGTCGTCGGCCAGACGCCGTCCACGCCGACCACGCCCGCGACCGAGACCGGCATCGACGCCTTCGAACTGGCCGCCCGCGTCCGCCGCTCCGGCGGCACGCTCGTGGCCACCGGCGGCTGCTTCGACCTGCTCCACCCGGGCCACGTCAGCCTCCTGCGCCGGGCCCGCGCCATGGGCGACGCCCTGGTCGTGTGCCTGAACTCCGACGAGTCCATCCGCAGGCTCAAAGGCTCCGGCAGACCCATCCTCGCCGCCGAGGACCGCGCCAGGCTCCTGACCGCGCTCGCCACCGTCGACGCGGTCACCGTCTTCGAGGAGACCACGCCGACCCAGGTCCTCGAACGGCTGCGGCCCGACGTCTGGGTCAAGGGAGGCGACTACGCCAACCAGCCGATCCCCGAGTCCCACACCGTCATGCGCCACGGCGGCGAAGTCGTCGTCGTCCCCACCGTCGACGGCTACTCCACGACCGAGCTCATCGCGACCATGAACGCCCGCAACTGAACGCAAGGAGACGCCAATGGCAGGGAACATTCTCATCACCGGTGGCGCCGGAGGACTCGGCGCCGCCACCGCCGCCGAGGTCAGCGCCGCCGGAGGCACCCCGCTCGTCATCGACAAGCAGGCCCCCGACCAGAAGGCGCCCTACCGCAAGGCCGACCTGTCCGACACCGCCGCCACCGAACTGGCCGTTCGGGAACTGGCCGACGAGGTCGGCGGCCTCGACGGCGTCTTCACCGCCGCCGGCACCGACGCCTGCGGGAAACTCGACCAGGTCGACGGCGAGGACTGGGAACGGGTCGTCAAAGTCAACCTCCTGGGCACCGCCGCCACCGTCCGAGCCGCCCTGCCCTACCTGTACGAAAGCCAGGGCACCGTCGTCACCTGCTCCTCGACGCTCGGCGTCAAGGCCGTATCCGACGCCACCGCCTACTGCGCCTCCAAATTCGGCATCGTCGGATTCACCCGCGCCCTGGCCGCCGAGACCGCGGGCAGGGTCGGCGTCACCCTGCTCGTGCCCGGAGGCATGCGCACCGGCTTCTTCGACGGACGCCCCGAGCAGTACAAGCCCGGACCGACCGCGAAGCTCAACGACCCGCGCGCGGTCGCCCGAACCGTCGTCTTCGCCCTCGACCAGCCTCCCGGCTGCGAGGTCAGGGAGCTGGTCGTCTGCCACTCGGAGGAGACCTCCTGGCCGTGAGCGACACGATCCTGGTCCTGCGCGCGCTCGGCGTCGGTGACCTGCTCACCGCCGTCCCGGCGCTGCGCGCGCTCCGGAAGGCCTTTCCGGACAACCGGATCGTGCTCGCCGCCCCCGAAGGGCTGCGCGAACTGGTCGACCTCGTCGAAGCGGTCGACAACCTGCACCCGACGCCGGGCCTCGGCGCGCTCAAATGGCACGACGAGCCGCCCGGCGTCGCGGTCAACCTCCACGGCTCCGGACCCGAGAGCCTGCGCGACCTCCTGGTGACCGGACCGACCGCGCTCATCGCCCACCACCACCCCGACGTGCCCGCGGTCCCCGGACCCCGATGGCGGCCCGAGCTCCACGAGATCGACCGGTGGTGCCGCCTCCTGGCCGGATTCGGCATCGACGCCGACCCGACCGACCTGCGACTGCTCCCGCCGCCGCGGCCCACACCGCACTGCGGCGCCGTCGTGATCCACCCCGGAGCGGCCTACCCGTCCCGGCGCTGGCCGGTCGAGCGGTTCGCCTGGGTCGCCGGCCGCCTCCAAGCCGAAGGGCACGAGATCCTCATCACCGGCGGGCCCGACGAGGCCGACCTTGGCCGCGCCGTCGCCGAAATCGGCGGCATCGCCCCGTGGCGGGTCTCGGCCGGCCGCACCGGACTGGCCGAGATCGCCACCGTCATCGCCTCGGCGCGCCTGGTCATATGCGGTGACACCGGCGTCGGCCACCTCGCCACCGCGTTCGACACCCCCTCGGTGGTCCTGTTCGGGCCCACGCCGCCGACGCTGTGGGGACCACCGGCCGGTCAGCGGCGGCACGTCGCGCTCTGGGCCGGCCGCACCGGCGACCCGCACGGACGCCGACCCGACCCCGGCCTGCTCGAACTCCAGCCCGAACCGGTGCTCGCCACCGCGCGGGATCTGCTCGAGCGCTATTCATACTTATCGGGAGCGACGCACCGTAACTCGCTCACCAGAATCGACACCCGTGACGCAAAGGTAGTCTTGACGCATAATGTCGATGCCGACCAATCCGATAACGCGGCGGTTGGCCCTCTTGGGCTGGTCGATCCGCAGGCTGAGCCTCACGCTCGCCGCCGCCGTGCTGCTGGCCTGCGGCCTCATCACGGGCGCCCTCGTCGTCTTCTGGGTCGGCATACCGATCACGGTCGCCGTCATCCTCGCCATCCGCGGATGGGCCAACCTCCAGCGGACGGTCATCGGCGACCAGCTCGGCACCGAGATCCCCGCGCCCTACAAACCGGTGCCCAAGACCAGGCTCGACCAGCGGGCGCTGGCGCTCGTCCGCGAACCGGCCACCTGGCGCGACGTCTCATGGCTCGCCATCGACGCCACCCTCGGCGTCCTGGTCCACCTCGTCTACCTCGGCGTGTTCGCCGTCGCCGTCTTCTACCTGGTGCAGCCGCCGCTGCTGGCGACCGTGTTCGGCTCCTCCAACCCGGTGCTGAACGACTTCCGGATCTACGCGTTCGACACTCCCGCGAAGACGCTGCTGCTCGTGCCGTTCGCGCTGGCGTTCGGGGCCGCGTGGTGGCGCTGGGGCGAGCTGTTCCTGCGCTGGTACGGCCACCTCGGCGCCAAGCTCCTCGGCCCGACCGCCAACGCGCTGCTCAGCGCCCGCCTCAGCGAGATGCGAGTCTCGCGCGACCAGACCGTCGACCACGCCGCGGCCGAGCTGCGGCGGATCGAGCGCGACCTCCACGACGGGGCCCAGGCCCGCATCGTCGCGCTGAGCATGACCCTCGGCATGGCCGAGGAGATGCTCGGCCGCGACCGGCCCGACGACGCCGCCCAACTGGTCGGCGAGGCCCGGCAGACCTGCTCGGAGGTGCTCAACGAGGTCCGCCACCTCGCGCGCGGCATCCACCCGCCGGTCCTGGCCGACCGCGGCTTCTCCGGCGCGCTCCAGGCGATGTCCCTGGACCACCCGCTGCCGGTCGCGGTCGTCGACAAGCTCACCGGGAAACTGCCGGCACCGGTCGAGGCGGCGGCCTACTTCGCCACCAACGAGGTCCTCACCAACATCACCAAGCACGCCGAGGCGACGAAGGTCCGCATCATCGTCGGCGACGTCGAGGGCGAGCTGGTGATCGAGGTCGGCGACGACGGCCAGGGCGGCGCGCAGACCGTCCCCGGCGGCGGACTCGACGGCGTGCGGCGACGCCTGGCGGCCTTCGACGGCACGCTCAGCGTCGTCAGCCCCGTGGGCGGCCCGACCCTGGTGACGATGAAGATCCCGCACGCGGTGAGCGCCCCGGCCCAACCCGCGAAGCATCGCTGAGGAGGACCATGGACGTCGTACTCGCCGAGGACCACTCGCTCCTGCGTGACGGCCTCACCCGGCTGCTGGAGGCCCACGACTGCACCGTCGTCGAAGCGGTCGACAACGGTCCGGCTCTCACCGCCGCGCTGCTCAAACACCATCCCGACGTCGCCGTCGTCGACATCCGGCTGCCGCCGACCTTCACCGACGAGGGCCTCCGGGCCGCCATCGAGGCCCGCCGCACCATCCCCGCGCTGCCGATCCTCGTCCTTTCCCAGTACGTCGAGCAGCTCTACGCCCGCGAACTCCTCGGCGACCGCCGCGGCGGCGTGGGCTACCTGCTCAAGGATCGCGTCTCCGACATCGACGAGTTCGTGGAGGCGCTGCGCCGCGTGGCCGCCGGCGGCACCGCCATGGACCCCGAGGTCGTCGCCCGCCTCCTCGGCAAGCAGCAGAGCCGCCTCGACGCGCTCACCGCGCGGGAGAAGGAGGTCCTGGCGCTCATGGCCGAGGGTCGCACCAACGCCGCCATAGCCGCGCGGCTGTTCGTCACCGAGAAGGCCGTCGGCAAGCACTCGGCCAACGTCTTCCGCAAGCTGGGCCTCAACCAGTCCGACGACGACAACCGGCGCGTGCTCGCCGTCCTGGCCTACCTGGAGGACAACGAGGGGGTCTAGACCCAATGCCGTTCGGTTAAGGGTCTGCGAAGACGACGATGTCGAGGGTGGCCTTGTAAGTTCGCCGGTCGATGCCGTTGGTTCTGGCGTGGTATTTC
>NZ_BAAGXZ010000033.1:0-34653 GCF_054779575.1 Glycomyces halotolerans | reverse complement strand
TCACTCTTAGGGTGCGAATGCTTTCACGTTCCGGACCCGAACCGCCTGCGGCCCAAACGGAAAGCCGAGCGACACTCCAAACAGGCCCCGCCCATGCAGCAGCCCCGGCCACGACGACACGACCCCAACGACCCCGCTACCTCTTCGTCGCCGCCAAGACACCCGCACCACGCACACACCCGACAGCCGGAAAACCGACCCCGGACACCCTCCTACCCCGTCATCGCCGCCAAACCACCCGCACCACTTGCGTAAACGTCACGCGTACTCGTCGGCGATCTCTCGAGCCCGGTCCCGCGCGGCCTCGATCGCGTCGTTGACCGCCGAACGCACCCGGTGGTCGTCCAGCCGCCGCACCGCACTGATCGTGGTCCCGGCCGGGGACTCGACCGCCTCCCGCAGCTCCACCGGCGAGGCGTCGCCCTCGACGATCATGCGCGCCGCACCCAGCGCCGTCTGCGCCACCAGATCACAGGCCACCGCCCGCGGCAGCCCCATCAGGACCCCGGCCTCGGTCATCGCCTCGGCCAGGTAGTAGAAGTAGGCCGGTCCCGAACCGGAGATCGCCGTGACCGCGTCCTGGTGCTTCTCGTCGACGACCAGCGTCCGCCCCAGCGGCTTGAACAGCTCCTCGACCGCCTCCAGGCACGCGGCGTCGGCATGCGCCCCCGGCGAGATCACCGTCATCGCCTCGTCGACCAGCGCCGGCGTGTTCGGCATCGCCCGCACCACCGGCGTCGCATCCGGCAGGCGCTTCTCGAAGAACGAGGTCGGCAGCCCCGCGCAGATGCTCACCACCGGCACCGACGCGTCGATCTCGCCGTGCAACCCCTCCAAGAGCGCCGCCGCGTCCTGCGGCTTGACCGCCACCACGACCGCGTCCGCTCCTCGCACCGCCTCGCCGTTCGCGACCACCTTCACCCCGTAGGCCTCCCGCAGCTCGGCGGCGCGCTCGGCGCTGCGGGACGTGGCCACCACCGAGTCGGTCTCCCAACCGGCCCTCAGCAGCCCCGACAGGATGGCCTGACCCATCTTCCCCGCACCCAGCACCGCGACAGTCCTCATGCCGCCTCCTCCCGAAATCGGTTGCCCACCGATTGTGCCTCGCTGCACTCCGCTCGAGGCCCTTCATTCCCACACCGCGGCACGATCGCCGGACCCCGCCGCCGATGCCGCGCCACTACAGTCGATCCGGTGACCCCCGAAGACGAACCCCAAGACGACTCCCTCCCGAACCTCTTCCTTTTCCTGGCGTTCATTTCGATGTTCGTCGGGGTACTCACACTGGATCCGGCCATAGGATTCTCGATCGCCGCCGTGAGTCTCAGCATCATCGGCGCCGGCCTCAAGATCGCCTCCGCGATCCGGCACAGCGGTCGGCGGTCGCCAGACCGGCACGGTGGTGTGTAAACTCCGTTCACGGCGACACCGGGAGCAACCGATGTCCGATACTCCACATCTCCAAAGGCGATCTGCAGTGAGCACATCCGCGCCGACACCCGAGCGCCCTCCCCACGGCTCCGGACAGCGTTGGCCCGAGGGCTGGACCAAACTCCACGTCTATCTGACCGACCTCGAAGAGGTCAAAGCGGTGGCCGACTCCTACCGCCCGGTCATCGACGAGGCCGAAGGCGACATCCCCGTCCCGCACGAATGGCTCCACGCCACCGTCGCCTCCGTCGAATGCGACGCCGCCGGCATCTCCGGCCAGACGCGCGCCGACCTCGTCCACCGGCTCCGCGAACGCGTCGGGCGCCAGCCGGCCTTCGACATGACCATCGGCCCGGCGCTGGCCTCCACCGGCGCGATCATGCTCGACACCTTCCCCGACCGGGACTTCCGCAAGCTGGTGAACACCTGCGTCGACGTCATCAACGACGTCGTCGACGGCGACGTCGGCCGTCCCTGCGGAGGACCGGGACACGTGTCGCTGTCCTACCGCCCCGACGCGGTCGGCGCCGACACCAGCCGCGGCGCGATCCAGAACCACCTGCGCGACGTCCGCCCAGGTAGGGCCGAGATCACGGTGACCGGTGTGGACCTCGTGCGCGTCATCCAATCCGGCGACGCCTCCTCCTACACCTGGGAGTACGTGGCGCGCATTCCCTTGGGCTAGAAGCACTCTCCAGCGACCTCCCAGCGTTAACCCGAGATGAACTCTCGATCTGTTGACGGTTCGGACGCTTTTCTGACACTATTCCGTCACTGATCTGTGGCGTACTGTTGGGACGCGTGTCAAAGTCCGGCCACGTGGAGTTCACGCGTGGTCAGGGCCGATCCGCTTCCCACCCAGTCGGTTTGGAGTCTCCGGTCGTGCGACCGGAACGGCGAATCGCCGTGAGTCAGGAGGTGTCGATGTTTGCCGACAACGAGCGTCGTATCGCAGCCCGAACGAGTCACTCCGTCCCCCCGCTCCAGGAAGCGGTCGACCTCAGCCCCACCCGGCCGGCCGATCCCCCCGACGTCCCCCACGGCGCCGAGATCTCCGAGCCGCACCGCTACTTCACCGACCTCACCTCCACCCACATGCTCCACTCGATGCGGATCCGGCCCGCCTACGCGCTGGCCGCCCCCACACCACTGGACGTGTGGCGCCGCAACCTCGAGATCGTCTCGGCGCTGCTGAACGCCATCGGCGTCGACTTCTTCGCCGTGCCCGGATTCAGCCTCACCCGCCCGGTCCTCGGCGTCGCCGAGATCGACCGGCAGCGGGTCATCACCGCGCTGGCGATGCTCTGCGACACCACCGGCGGCAGCCTCACCGCCCCCGAACCCGCCTACCGCGAATCCGAGTCGGCCCTCGACACTCCCAAATGGGCCCGCCGCGCCGACATGGGCGACGTGCCCCTCGTCCGCGCCGACTGGCTGTGGACCGAGCCGACCCGCAACCTCGTCTTCGGCGCCGAATACGGCTGCGACGTCGAATTCTGGACCGACACCGGCGACGGTCGCCTGTCCGCGCCGCGCCACAACCGCATCAGCCCGGTCGTCCGCCGCGAAGGCCCCCGCGTCACCGCGCCCTCCCAGCTGTTCACCGCGCTGGCGGCCGGCCCGAGATCGAGCCTGCCGAGCGTCGCCACCCGTTCGGAGTTCGCCAGTCCGGCACCGGACGTCGTGGCGTTCCCGATCGACGCGGTCTACACCTGGGTGGACGGCGCCGACCACGCCTGGCTGCGCCGACGCGCCGCGGCCGACCGGTCGCCGTACCACGCCGAGTCGGCGGGGGAGTCGCGGTTCACCGACCGCGAGGAGCTGCGCTACTCGCTGCGGTCGCTGCACTCGAACGCCCCGTGGATCCGCCACGTCTACCTCGTGACCGACGATCAGCGCCCGCACTGGCTCGCCCCCGACGCCCCGGGCATCACCGTGGTCGACCACCGCGAGCTGTTCGACGACCACGACTGCCTGCCCACTTTCAACTCGCACGCGATCGAGACCCAGCTGCACCGCATCGACGGCCTCTCAGAGCACTTCCTGTACTTCAACGACGACATGTTCATCGGCCGCCCGGTCGGTCCCCAGCTGTTCTTCGAGGCCAACGGTCTGGCCCGGTTCTTCCCGTCCGACACGTTCATCGACCTCGACCCGGTCAGCGCCGCCGACACGCCGCCGAACGCGGCGTTCAAGAACGACCGGGCCCTGGTCGACCGCGCGTTCGGGCGCACGATCACCAGGATGATGAGGCACGTGCCCTACCCGATGCAGCGCAGCGTCCTGGCGGAGGTCGAGAAGGAGTTCAACGACCTCCACACCCAGACGGCGGGCAGCACCTTCCGCGACATCACCGACCTGTCGGTGGTGACCCTGCAGCACTACTACGCGTTCATGACCGGGCGCGCGGTGGCCGCCACCAACCGGCACTCCTACCTGGAGCTGGGTCGCCCGGACCTCGCCGAGCGCCTGGCCGAGCTGCTGGAGCTGCGCGACCGGGAGACCTTCTGCATCAACGACGCGGGGCTGACCCCCGACCTGGCCGAGGAGCGCTCGGCGATGATGCGGTCGTTCCTGGACGCCTACTTCCCGGTGCCCTCGCCGTTCGAACGCCCGATGGCCGTCTGAAGGGCTCCTCGTACGACCCGTGAGGTGTGGCGCCGCGGCCGGTTGGGAATCCCCTGGCCGCAAGCACCGCGGAACGCAGGGGGGAACGAGCATGCGCATCGACGAACTGAGCGGCCAGCTGGTCACCGAGGTCTCCTGGAAGACCCCGGTCACCGTGCGGACCGGAGACGGATGGGTCCTCACCGTCGACTCGGAGCTGACCGTCGCCAACGCCGGCGGCGACCGCTTCACCTACACCGGGGACGACAAGGGCGCCCCGAAAGACCTCGCATCGGAGCTGTCGGGCCTCATCGTCGACCGGGTAGAGGTCGGCGACCCCGGCGACCTCCGCGTCGACTTCGAGGACGGCTCCGAGCTCACCGCGCCGCCGGATCCCAACGCCGAGGCATGGCGACTGGCCGCCCCGGACGGGCAGCGGTTCACCTGCCTGCCCGGTGGCGAGGTCTCGGTCGAACCCGCCACCAGGCCCGCGTAGGTCGTTCTACTTCAGGCCGCGGCGCTCCAGCAGCGGCTCGATCCGGGCGTCCCGGCCGCGGAAGCGCCGGTACGACTCCATCGGGTCGATCGATCCGCCCCTGCTGAGCAGGTGCTCGCGGAAGTGGTCGCCGTTGGCCCTGGTCAGGCCGCCGTTCTCCTCGAACCACTCCACGGTGTCGGCGTCGAGGATCTCCGACCAGATGTAGGAGTAGTACCCGGCCGAGTAGCCGCCGGCGAAGATGTGCGCGAAGTACCCCGAGCGGTAGCGCGGCGCGATCTGCGCCATCGCGATCCCGGCCCGCTCGAGCGCCTCGCGCTCGAAGGCCTCGACCGCCGCGGCCGGGTCGTCGCCGCCGTCGGGCACCTCCTCGGGGGCCAGCCGGTGCCACGCCTGGTCCAGGATCGCCGCGGCCAGGTACTCGGTAGAGGAGAAGCCCTCGCCGAACTTGCCCGACGCCTCCCACTGCTCCAGCAGCTCCGCCGGGGCCGCCTCCCCGGTCTCGTGGTGGCGCGCGTAGTTCGACACGACCTCCGGGCGGCGGATCCACATCTCGTTGACCTGTGAGGGGTACTCGACGAAGTCGCGCGGCGTCGAGGTCATGGACGTCTTCGGGTAGCGGCAGGCCGACAGCAGGCCGTGGATCGCGTGGCCGAACTCGTGGAACATCGTCCGCACGTTGTCGACGGTCACCAGCGCCGGTTTGCCCTCGGCGGGCGCGACGATGTTGAGGTTGTTCACCACCACCGGCTTGTACCCGGTCAGCTCGGACTGGACGACCAGCGCGTTCATCCACGCCCCGCCCTTTTTGGAGTCACGGGTGAAGAAGTCGGCCAGGAACAGCCCGAGCGTCGCGCCGTCGGCGTCGAAGACCTCGAAGACCCGCACCTCCGGGTGGTAGCCGGCAAGGTCCTCGCGCTCGCGGAAGGTCATGCCGAACTCCTTCTCGGCGGCGTGGAAGACGCCGTCGAACAGGACCCGGTCGAGTTCGAGGTACGGCTGGAGCGACTCGGCGTCGAAGCCGTACTTGGCCTGGCGGACCTTCCCGGCGTAGTGCGGCCAGTCCCAGGCCGCCAGCTCGAAGCCGCCGCCTTCGGCGTCGATGAGCTCCTGGAGCTCGGCGGCCTCGGCGCGGGCGTTGCGCACCGACGCGGCGGCCAGGTCCGCGAGCCGCTCGGCGATGATCTCGGCGTCGCCGGCGGTCTGGTCGGCGGCGATGTAGTCGGCGTGGTGCCGGAAGCCCAGCAGGCGGGCCCGCTCGGCGCGCAGGCGCGCCATGGCCAGGACCGTGGGGGCGTTCGCGGCGCCTCGGGAGGTCGAGGCGCGCCACAGCCGCTCGCGCAGCGACCGGTCGGTGAGCCGCTCCAGCTGCGGGTGGCAGCTGTAGAGCTGCTGGGTGAGCAGGTAGCCGTCCAGGCCGTGGTCGGCGGCGGCCGCCGCGGCCGCCTCGATCGCCGCCGCGCTGAGTCCGTCGAGTTCGGAGCGGTCCCGCACGTGGACCGCGGCGTCGTTGATGTCGGCGAGGACCTGCTGGTTGTACTTCGCCGACAGTTCGGCCAGTTCGGCGTTGAGCTGCGCGAGGCGGGTCTTGCCGGCCTCGTCGAGCGCGGCGCCGCCGCGGACGAACTCGGTGTGGTAGCGCTCGAGGAGCCGCTCGTCCTGCTCGTCGAGGCCCAGCTCGGTCCGCCGCCACAGCGCGTCGATCCTGGCGAACAGGTCCGCGTTCAGCAGGATCTTGTCGCGGTGCTCTGACAGCTTCGGGTTGAACTCGGTCTCGAGCGCTTGGAGGTCGGGGTCGGTGTCGGCGGTGTTCTGGTTGTAGAAGACCAGGCTGACCCGTTCGAGGGTGCCGCTCCCGGCCCGCTCCAGGGCCACGACGGTGTTCTCGAAGGTCGGCTCCTCGGGGTTCGCGGCGATGGCCTCGACGGCGGCCAGTTCCTCGGCCATGCCGGCCTCGAACGCGGGCCGGTAGTGCTCGGTCGCGATGTCCTCGAATTTCGGCAGGTGGTACGGCAGGTCCGAGACTGCCAGGAACGGGTTGTCGGTCACTGAGGATCCCTCTCGACGGTGGCGTGGCGGCCGGCGGGCCGCGGCGGCGGGGTGGCGGTGGCCGAATCCTATTCCCGCCGCCGAGCGGGCGGCAACCGCATTGGATCCGGGCCGCGACAACTTCACCGCCAGCGGTCGCGTCGCATTAATATCGGGGCCATGTCTGATACGAGTTCGCTGTTCGTGGCCAGTGACATCCACGGCCACTGCGACGCGCTCGTCGAGGAGCTGCGCGGAGCGGGACTGGTCGACGAGGACGGCGCCTGGACCGGCGGCGAAGCGCGCCTGTGGGTCCTGGGGGACCTGTTCGACCGCGGAGCGCAGGGCGTTGCCGTGCTGCGACTGCTGCGGCGGCTCGCCGAGGAGGCCCGCGAGGCCGGCGGGACGGTCGACACCCTCATCGGCAACCACGAGGTCCTCATGCTCGGGTCGAGGCGGTTCGGCGACCGGAGCTTCGGCGACGCCGAGGGCCAGGTGCGGCAGTTCCTGCACTGGTGGGTTCTCAACGGCGGTTACGAGGACGAACTGGGGGAGTTGACGGCCGACGAGGTCGAGTGGCTCCAGACCAGGCAGGCGCTCCACCGGGTGGGCCGGTCGCTGCTGGTCCACTCCGACTCGGAGTGCTACCTCGGTTACGGCCGCAGCGAGGAGACGGTCAACGCCGCCGTGCGGGCGGTGCTGGCCTCCGACGAGCCCGAGGAGTGGTGGCGGTTGTTCCGGGAGCTGACCCGCCGCCATGAGTTCATGCGCCCCGACGGCGTCGACCGCGTCCGGGCGATGCTGCGCGCTTTCGGCGGAGAAGAGCTCGTGCACGGCCATTCGACGATCCCCGACACCACCGAGCTCGATCCCGGGGAGGTCACCGAGGCCCGCCGCTACTGCGACGGGATGGTGCTCAATGTGGATGGCGGCGTGTACCAAGGTGGACGCTGCCTGGTCGTGCCGCTCGACTGACCGGCGGGCCCGAGGCGGCGACCGCCCGCGGCGGCGGGCCGCCGTCGCCGAGCCGCCCGAACCCGGTTGTGTCTCATATCCGACAGTGCGAATCCGGGACCTGAAGCGACACTCTGCATGTGCAGTAGAACCGCTACCACGCGCACCGAACCGGACGTAGCTTTACAGAGATGCCGTTGCGCCCCAACGGCGATGCAACAATGTAAACAATTCGTCGGCGGAGAGTGACCCCTGCGATCTCCGGGGATTGTGCGCCGCATAGAAAACCGGTAAACACGTAGTGCCGGGGCGCGCCACGGAAGCAAGCGTGTGGGTGAGACTGAAGGCTTCTGGCCGCTTCCGAGGCCCGCCTGCCCCGGCAGGCGGCGGTCGCGTTCGTCTGGTCGCGGTCATGACCGCCGCCGACAATTCCATACAGCTTCGCAACACGAAGTCCCAATGATCATGTGCAACTCCTATAAGGACGGTGGGGTCTGATGGAGTCTGAAACACAGCCCATGGGGCGGCGAGTGGCGTATTGGCGCCAACGCCGCGGCATGTCGCAACAAGTATTCGCCGACCGCATAGGCAAATCGAAAAGCTGGGTCGACAAGATCGAACGCGGCGTCCGCCGCCTCGACAAGTACTCGGTCATCACCGAGATAGCCGAAGCGCTCGCCATCGACGCCGGCCAACTGCTCGGCCGCGAACCCAAGCGCCGACCCGGACTCGGCGGCTGCCTCGACCAAGTCGAAGTCGAGTCGATCCGCCAGTCCCTCGAACGCTACGAACGACTCGGGCGCTTCCTCGAAGCCGCTCCGATCGATCCGATCCCGATCCCCGAACTCCGCGGATCGGTCTCCTACGCCTGGCTCGCCTACGAGAAGGGCCACTACCCGGTCGTGGCCCGCTCGCTCATCGAGCTCCTGCGCGACACGCCCGTAGCCGAGGACAACCCGGTCGACGGCACCAGCGCCGAGGCCGCCGAACTGCTCACGCAGGTCTACCAGATAGCGTCCACAGTGCTCAGGAAACTCGGCGAGGCCCAGCTCGCCTGGCTCGCCGCCGACCGCGCCATCAGCGCCGCCCAGCGCGGCAACGACCCGCTCCTGGCCGGCATCGCCACCGCCCGAGTCGCGGGCGCGCTCCGAGCGCTCGGCCGCTACCAGGCCGCCCTCGACCTCAACGTCCAAGTCGCCCACGGTCTCATCAGCGACACCGGCGGCGAGTCCGCTGGACCCGAGGCCATCAGCGTCTACGGCACCCTCCTGCTCCAGGGAGCGATGGCCGCCGCGCTCGCCGGCGAGGCCTCGACCAGCTCCGACCTGCTCGACAGCGCCGACCGCGCCGCCTCGATCCTCGGACGGGACGCCAACTACTACTACACCTCATTCGGGCCGACCAACGTCCAACTGCACCGCGCCGCCGCGCTCGTCGAACTGGGGGAGGGAGCCGACGCGCTCGCCGTCCACGACCGCATCGACCCGCGGCCCTTCGGCGAACTGGTCGCCGAACGCCGCGCGCACCACTTCCTCGACATGGCCAGAGCCTGCATCCAAGTCGGCGACATCGAACGAGCCGGCCGCTCCCTGGCCACCGCCGACCAGACCGCCCCGGCCGAGATCCGGTGCCGCCCGATCGCCGTCGAACTCATCGACCAGCTCATGCACCGACTCAACGGCGCACCGGCCCCCGAAATACGGCGCCTGGCCGAAGCCGTCGGCGCCACCGGATGACGAGCCGCGTTCGACACCCCCGAACTCCGCCGCCCCGGGTCCTCCCCGGCCCGGGGCGGCGGCCCCTCCGCACGGCCCGCACCGACGCGGCCGCCACAGGCCCTAAACTCCAAGGCATGCCAACGCTCAGCGAGGTGACCGCCGCACTCGACCGGACCTACCCGCGCCACTGGGCCGAGGACTGGGACCGCGTCGGCCTCGTCTGCGGCCGCCCCGACATCGAAGTCCGCCGGGCCCTGTGCGTGGTCGACGTCGTCCCCGAGACCGTCGCCGAAGCCGTCGACGGCGGGCACGACCTCATCGTCGCCCACCACCCGCTGCTCCTGCGGGGCGTCTCCAGCGTCGACCCCTCCGACTACAAAGGCGACCTCGTCCACACCCTCATCGAGCGCGGCATCGGCCTCTACGTCGCCCACACCAACGCCGACGTGGCCAACCCCGGCGTCTCGGACGCGCTGGCCGACCGGCTCGGCCTGCTCGACCTCCGCCCCCTGCGGCCGCTGACCGGCCCCGAACACGAAGGCTCGGGCCGCGGCATCGGCCGCGTCGGCGTGCTGCCGCATCCGCTGCGGCTCGACGAACTCGTCGAACGCGTCGCCAAGGCCCTCCCTCGCACCGTGTGGGGCCTGCGGGCCGCCGGCGACGGGGACCGCCCGGTCAGCGTCGTGGCCGTCTCCGGCGGCGCCGGAGACTCCTACCTCGCCGACGCTGCCGCGGCCGGCGCGGGCGCCTACCTGACCGCCGATCTGCGGCACCACCCCGTCAGCGAGCACGTCGCCCGCAGCGGCCCGGCCCTCATCGACGCCGCCCACTGGGCGACCGAGCGTCCATGGCTCGATACTGTTGCGGAACAGCTGTCGGGCCTCATAGACGACATCGCCGTCTCAGACATCGACACCGATCCATGGACGATCCATCAGAATTCAGGGGTGAACCGATTTGAAGGCTGACCTGTTCGATCAGCGCCGCCTGCTCGAGATGCAGGCCGTCGACACCACCCTCAGCCAGCTCGACCAGCGCCGCCGCAGACTCGAAGCCGACGAGACCGTCCCCGAGGCGCGCCGCCGCGCCCAGGCGCTCGCCGACCGCGCCGCCTCGCTCAAAGCCGACATCGCCGACCTCGACCGCGACATCAAGCGCCTCGAACAGGAAGTCGAACTCGTCACCAAGCGCGCCGAAGCCGACCGCAGCCGCATGGCCTCCGGCGCCGCCAGCGCCAAAGAGCTCGAAGGACTGCAGAGCGAACTGGAGTCGCTGGCGCGCCGCCAAGGGAGCCTCGAAGACGACGAGCTCGAATTCATGGAACGCCGCGAGGGCCTCGAGACGGAGCTGAACCGGACCCAGAGCCAGATCGCCGAGGCCGAGGCCGCCGTGGCCGAAGCCGAGGCCGAACGCGACCGGGCGATGAGCGCGATCGAGTCCGACATCGCCTCGGCCGAGCGTCAGCGCTCCGACCTGACCGTGTCGATACCGGACCGGCTCGTGGAACTGTACGAGCGCATCCACGCCCGCCAGCCGATCGCCGCCGCCGAACTGGTCGGCCGCCGCTGCGGCTCCTGCCGGATCGAGAAGCCCCCGGCCGACATGGCCCCGATCCGCGCCGCCGCGATGGACGAGGTGCTGCGCTGCGAGGAATGCGGGGCGATCCTCATCCGCACCGACTTCCCGTCCAGCGGGCCGACCACGGTCGTCTCCGACGAGGAGCTCGACCGGTACACCAGGTAGGCGCCGAACACGCGAGAAGGCGGGGGCCGACCGGCCCCCGCCTTCGTTCACACGTCTCTCCGCGGACGCTCACGCCTTGCTGAACTCGGCCCACCGTTCGACCAGGGCCGTCGCCGCGCCCTCGTCCACGGCCTTCGCGGCCTTCTTCAACCCCGCCTCGAGCATCGCCCGGCGCCGCGCCACATCGTGCAGGTCCACGTCGTCGACCAGTCCGTCCCGCGAGGCCAGTGCCGCCGCGGCGTTGATGAGCACCGCGTCCCTGACCGGCCCCGGCTTCCCGGCGAACACGTCCCGAGCGACCTTCGTGTTGAACTCGATGTCGCCCCCGCGCAACGCCTCCGGACCGGCCTTCACCAGGCCGAGCTCCTCGGTGTCGATGGTGCCCTCCGAGACCCGGCCGCCCGAGACCACCCATTCGGTCGTCGTCGACGACGTCGAGATCTCGTCCAGGCCGTCGTCGCCGCGGACGACGAACACCGAAGCGCCGCGCTCGGCGAACACCTGCGCCATCAAAGGCGCCATCTTCGGGTCCGCGCAGCCGATCAGGCCCGCCTTCGGCTGGCCCGGGTTCGTCAGCGGCCCCAGCACGTTGAACACCGTCGGAATGCCCAGCGCCGCCCGGACCGGACCGGCGTGCCGCATGCCAGGATGGAAGGACCTGGCGAAGCAGAAGCCGATGCCGACCTCGCGGACCGACGCCTCGACCCGGTCGGCCGAGGCCTCCAAGTCGACGCCCAGCGCCTCCAGCAGGTCCGCCGAGCCCACGCTCGAGGACGCCGACCGGTTCCCGTGCTTGATCACCGGCACACCCGAGGCCGCGACGATGATCGCCGCCATCGTGGAGATGTTGACGCTGTTCGACCCGTCGCCGCCGGTGCCGACGATGTCGACGCCGATGCCCAGGTCCGACAGGTCGATGCGGGTCGTCTCGGCGAGCATCCGCCCGGCGATCGCGGCGATCTCCTGCGCCGTCTCGCCCTTCGAGCGCAGCAGCACCGCGAACGCCGCCAGCTGCGCCGGTTCGGCGTTGCCCGCCATGATCTGGGCCATCGCCCAGTCGGCGCTGGCCTCGTCGAGGTGGTCGCCGCCGGACAGGCGCGCGAGGACGGACGGCCAGGTCGTATCAGTCATATCGACTCCAGGGGAGATAAGGCGGCGCGCTGCGAGGGCACATCGACCGAAGGGCGGTCGACCAGCAAGTCTACAACCGTCTGCGCCGTGTTCACCGGATCGAGCGGGTGGGTCAGCACGGCGTCGGCGCGCGACCACGCCGCCAGCCACTGGTCCGCGGCCCGGGCCACCACCAGCGCCAGGATCGGCGGCTCGTCGAACTCGTCGCGCAGCTGGCGGGCGATGCCCATGCCGCCGGCGGGCTGCGCCTCGCCGTCGAGCAGCACCAGATCGATCTCGTACTCGTCGATCAGCGCGACCGCCTCGTCGTAGTCGCCGGTGGCGGCGAACTCGATTTTCACGCCCTCCACCGGCTCCTCGCCGATAGCGGATCGCATCTGCTCGATCACGGAGGGCTGATGGCTGTAGAGCAGCACTGCGTACTCAGGCGTTGAGATACTCACGCCTCGCATATTAAACCGGCCACACTGAAATGGGAAGCCCGGAGCGCCCTCGTCGCGGTCAGTGGCCGCCCACAGTAGCCGCACCGGTGCTGACCTGCGAAGTCGATCGCAAAAGCGCCGGAGCTTACCGTGAGCCGACACGCGGCCGAAACACACCCCATGCACAGGTTGCGACCAACGAGCCGTAATAATGTGCGCGTGACTGCCGCCGAAGCAACTATCGACCCCAGCCGAATTCATTCACTGACGCGGCCCAATGTCGTCAGTGTCGGCACCATCGTGTGGTTGAGCAGCGAACTCATGTTCTTTGCGGGCCTGTTCGCGATGTACTTCTCCATCCGCGCCGCCGCCCCCGAACTGTGGGCGGAAGCCGGACACCATCTGAACTTCCCCTACGCGCTGGTGTTCACCGTGATCCTGGTGGCCTCCTCGATCACCTGCCAGCTCGGCGTCTTCGCCGCCGAGCGCGGCGACGTCTACGGGCTCCGCCGCTGGTTCGCGATCACCTTCGTCATGGGTCTGATCTTCGTGCTCGGCCAGCTCAACGAGTACCGGGAACTGGTCCTCGAGGGCCACACCATCGCCTCGGACGGCTTCTGGTCGATGTTCTACCTGACCACCGGCTTCCACGGCCTGCACGTCGCCGGCGGTCTGGTCGCGTTCATCTTCTTCCTCATCCGATCGACGATGGGGCGCTTCAGTCCGGCGCAGGCCACCGCGGCCATCGTGGTGTCCTACTACTGGCACTTCGTCGACGTCGTGTGGATCGCGCTGTTCGCGATGATCTACCCGCTGACGATCTACTTCACGTAAGGCCGCGCCTCCAGGGCTGCCACAGCCCGGTGCGGCGCATCACGGAACCGGCCGTGATAGACAACCGAGACAGGCGGCGACCGTCCCCCGGAGGCGGTCGCCCGACCAGCGGGGACCCCACAGCCCTCGCCGGTCCGAGAGCTAGATAAAGGTGAGGCAACAACCGTGGCTGCATCAGCGAAACGCCGGCGAGGCTGGCGCAAGCGCCTCGGCGCGCTGGCCAGGTTCACCGGCGCGTTGGTCATAGTCGGCGGGCTCTACTCGGTCTTCGCACCGAGCCTGTACGCCCAGGAGGCCGAGGACAACGCCATCGACTCCGAGGTCGTCAAAGGCCAGGAGCTCTACGACACCAGCTGCATCAGCTGCCACGGCGACAACGGCGAAGGCGTCGACGGGCGCGGACCGAGCCTCATCGGCGTCGGTTCGGCGGCGGTCGAGTTCCAGGTCAACACCGGACGCATGCCGCTGGCCGCCCAGGGCCCGCAGGCGCCTCCCGGGGAAGCGGTCTACTCCGAGGAGGAGGCCGCGTGGCTCGGCGCCTACATCGAATACCTCGGCGGCGGCGCCTCGGTGCCCGGCGACCTCGCCACCATGGTCGAGAACGCCGACACCGCCGAAGGCGGCGACCTGTACCGGGTGAACTGCTCCTCGTGCCACGGCTACTCCGGCGGCGGCGGAGCCCTGTCCTCCGGCGCGGACGCGCCCGACCTCAACGGGGTCACCGACGAACAGCTCTACCAGGCGATGCTCACCGGCCCGCAGAACATGCCCGTGTTCGCGGACAACGAGCTCACGCCCGAGCAGAAGGCCGACATCATCGCCTACGTCCAGTACATCGTGAACGAGGACGCCTCTCCCGGCGGTGTCTTCGACCTGGGACGCTACGGCCCGTCGACCGAAGGACTCGCCATCTTCCTGGTCGGCATCAGCACCCTGCTGCTGGCCACGCTCTGGATTGCAGGTAAATCGTGAGTGCCCACAACGCAGACAACCAGCCGGACGGGGTGGACCTGAGCGACCCGAAGCTCTCGCGCTTCGACGTCTACCGCGAGGGTCTGCGCCGCGACGGCATCGAGATCATCCACTACGAGCCGCGCTTCCCGAAGCCCGGGACGAAGGCCGAGAAGCGCATGGAGCGCATCGTCGCCGGCCTCTTCCTCCTCGCCGGACTGTTCGCGACCCTGTTCGTGGCCGCCTACATCTTCTGGCCCTGGGAGTACGACGGCGCGGCGACCTGGGCGGACCCGCAGACGTGGTACACGCCCGTCCTCGGCGTCACCCTCGGCCTGTCGCTGCTGCTGTTCGCCGTCGGCGTCCTCACCTGGGCCAAGAAGCTGCTGCCGGTAGAGGAGCTCGTGCAGGACCGCCACGACGGCGGCTCGGCGAAGGACGACCGCAAGATCGCCGAGTCCACCGTCGACAACATGGTCGAGGACCTGGGCCTCAAGCGGCGCCCCTTCCTGGTGAAGGCCGCCCTGCTCAGCGCGGCTCCGCTCGGCCTGGCCGCGGTGGCCCCGCTCGGCGCCCTGATCAAGGACCCCGGCGACATGCTGACCGTCACCGGCTGGAACGCCGACCGGTACAACGACGGCGAGCCGGTGCGCCTGATGATGAAGGACGGCGCCCTGGTGCGTCCGGACATGGTCTCGGTCGGCGGGCAGATCACCGTCTACCCGGCCATCGAGGCCGGCGCGAGCAACGAGTACCCGACCGCGCCGACGCTGCTGATCCGCCTGCGCGAGCAGGACGCCGCCGAGGCCCGCGAGAACCTGTACCCGATGTACCAGGACGTGGACGCGATGTGGGGCAACTTCGTGGCCTACTCGAAGATCTGCACCCACGTCGGCTGCCCTGCGAGCCTCTACGAGCAGCAGACCCAGCGCCTGCTGTGCCCGTGCCACCAGTCGCAGTTCAACGTCGTCGACAACGCCGCCCCCGTCTTCGGACCGGCCACCCGGCACCTGCCGATGCTGCCGATCGACGTCGACGAGGAGGGCTACTTCTACGCCAAGTCGGACTTCCTGGTGCCCCCAGGGCCGGCGTACTGGAACCGCCCGTCCCTCCCAGAGGAGGATGAACAGTGAGACGTCGCAAAGGCTCGAGCGAGAGCCTGATGAACAAGGCGGGCGGGGAGCTCGACGACCGCTTCAAGCTCGCGGGGCCGGCCCGGGTCCTGATGAACAAGGTCTTCCCGGACCACTGGACGTTCCTGCTGGGCGAGATCGCGCTGTTCTCGTTCGTCCTGCTGCTGCTGACCGGCACCTTCCTGGCGCTGTTCTTCGAGCCGTCGATGACGCACGTGACCTACGAGGGCTCTTACGTGCCCCTGCAGGGCGTCGGCATGTCCAAGGCCTACGAGTCGACCCTGAACCTCTCGTTCGAGGTCCGCGGCGGCCTGATCATGCGGCAGATGCACCATTGGGCGACGCTGGTGTTCATGGCGTCGATCCTGGTCCACATGATGCGGATCTTCTTCACCGGCGCCTTCCGCGCGCCGCGCGAGACGAACTGGATGATCGGCATCCTGCTGTTCTGGCTCGGCTTCTTCGAGGGCTTCATCGGCTACTCGCTGCCCGACGACGGCCTGTCCGGCACCGGTCTGCGGATCGCCGAGGGCATGACCGAGTCGCTGCCGTTCCTCGGCCCGTGGGTCTCGGCGGCGCTGTTCGGCGGCCAGTTCCCCGGCGACGAGGTCATCGCCAGGTTCTACATCATCCACGTGTTCCTGCTGCCGCTGGCGCTGCTGGCGCTCATCACGGTCCACGTCGGCCTGGTGTTCGCCCAGAAGCACACCCAGTGGCCCGGACCCGGACGCACCGAGCACAACGTGGTCGGCTTCCGCATGTTCCCCAACTACGTCATGAAGCAGGTCGGCTTCATGATCTTCATCTGGGGCGTCATCGCGGCCATGTCGGGGCTGTTCCAGATCAACCCGGTCTGGCTGTTCGGCCCGTACGAGGCCTCGGTGGTCTCCTCGGCCTCGCAGCCGGACTTCTACGTCATGTACCTCGACGGCCTGATCCGCCTCTTCCCCGCCTGGGAACTGCGCATCCCGCCGTACTTCACGCTCCCGGCGGTCTTCTGGCCGGGCATCGTGGGCATGGGCCTGTCGGTGGTGCTGCCGCTGCTGTACCCGGCGATCGAGCGCCGCTTCACCAAGGACCGGGCGCACCACAACCTGCTCCAGCGCCCGCGCGACGTTCCGGCCCGCACCGGCCTGGGCGTCATGGTGATCGCGTTCTGGATCATCGGCGTGGTCTCCGGCGGCAACGACGTGTTCGCCGAGACGTTCAACATCAGCCTGAACGCGATGACGTGGGCAGGGCGCATCGGCATCGTCGTCATCCCGCTGGCGCTGTACTACCTGACCTACCGGATCTGCCTGGGACTCCAGCAGCACGACCGGGAGGTCCTGGCGCACGGCATCGAGACCGGCATCCTCATGCGCGACCCGCAGGGCCGCTTCTACGAAGTGCACCAGCCGCTGGCCGAGCCCGACGAGCACGGCCACACCGACCTGGAGTACGTCGGCGCGACGGTGCCGAAGAAGATGAACCGCGTCGGGGCGCTCGAGCCGACCGACAAGGGCTTCTTCAAGTCCATCGAGCAGCCCGGCGAGGACCGCGGCGACCGCCGCGACGAGATCGAGAGCGGCAGCGGACACTAGTCCGCCAGAACGAAGAGGCGGGGCGGCACCGAAGTGCCGCCCCGCCTCTCGCTCGTCCGCGGGTCGGCCGCCGCATCCGGTGCGGCGGCGGTCGGTTCAGAACCGGTCGACGGTGGTGATGAGTTTCTCGGCCAGCTCGTCGGGGTCGAGCTTCTCCCGGGCCAGGGCCAGGTACATCGAGTCGAGGTCGGGGAAGCCGAGCGACGAGGCGACGCCGTGCAGCGGCTGTTCGCCGGCCAGGCCCCGTCCGCGTTTGATGAGCGAGCGCCACAGCCGGTTCTTGCCGGTCTTCAGCTCGTCCTCGAATCGCTGCATCGGGATCACCGGGAACTCGCCGCTGCCCTCCAGGTCGTCGGTGTCCCGCGAGTCGAACCAGTCGTTGATGTGCAGCTGCGCCTCGGGGGTCTTGGCATGTTCCAGCCACTGCTTGGAGGGCCCGTACGGCTGCTCGTTGGTGAGCACCAGCTCGACCGAGTCGCCGTCCTTCAGCGGCCGCGACAGCGGCGCGATCTCGCCGTTCACGTACGCGGCGATGAGCCGGTGCCCGGCCGTCGGGTCCGAGCAGTAGGCGACGTCGACGGGGGTCGCGTGCTTGGGCACCATGAGTTGGCGGCCGTGCTCGCTGAACACCAGGATGTCCTGGTCGGCCAGGTCGCAGCGGAGCGAGTCGAGGAACTGCCCGGAGTCGGCGATCTCGTGCTGCCAGTCCAGCAGCCGCCGCAGCCAGGGCAGCTGCACCTGCGCCGGGTCCGAACCCGGCTCCTTGAGTCCGGCGACGATCCCGATCTCGGCGGTCTCGTGCATCTCCCGGGTCCGGATGAGGAACTCGACGCTCTGGCCGCCGGGGCCGTCGACCGCGGTGTGCAGCGACTGGTAGAGATTGAACTTCCTGGCCGCGATGAGGTCGCGGAACTTCCCGCCGATCGGCTTCCACAGCTGGTGGATCGCCCCGAGCGCCGCGTAGCACTCCGTCGCCGGGCCGTCGACGACGACCACCAGCCGCGGCGGGTCGGCCGGGCCGGTGCCGGGGTGCTTCTGCATCTCGCGGAACACCGAGTACGGGTGCCGCGGCCGGTCGAGGAGCTTGGCGTTGACCTTGTACCCCCGCAGCGCCCTTCGCACCTGCGGGATTATGGCCGCGATCTGCCGCTTGCGGTCGGTGTCGGAGCCCAGGTGCTCCTTGATCCGCTGGAAGACCTCCGGTTCGAGCGTCTCCAGGACGATGTCCTCGAGCTCGCGCTTGATGACGTAGAGGCCGAGCCGGTCGGCCAGCGGGATGAGCACGTCCCGGGTGGCCTCGGCGATGCGGATCTGGGAGGGCCGCTTCTTGAACTTGATGGTCCGCATGTTGTGCAGCCGGTCGGCCAGCTTGATGACCATGACCCGGATGTCCTGCCCGGCGGTGAGGACCAGTTTGCGGAACGTCTCGGCCTCGGCCGCGGAGCCGAGGTGGATCTTGTCGAGCTTGGTGACGCCGTCGACCATGACCGCGATCTCGCCGCCGAAGTCGCTGCGCAGCGCCTCCAGCGAGTAGCTGGTGTCCTCGACGGTGTCGTGGAGGAGCCCGGCGGCGACGGTGGCGGTGTCGACGCCGAGGTCGGCGAGGATCGTGGCGACCGCGATCGGATGGGTGATGTAGGGCTCGCCGGACTTCCTGGCCTGCCCCCGGTGCATCTGCTCGGCGATGCGGTAAGCCCGCCTGACCAGGAGCAGGTCGGGCTGGTCGCAGTGCGCGCGGTGGGCGGCCTCGAGGCGCGCGACCCGGCCGGCCAGGTCCCAGGGGTCGTCCTGTTTCGCTGACCGGGTAGCCGAAAGCAATGCGCGCAACATGAAAGCCTCCGATGCCCAAGGTTGACCGCATTCTAGGTGTACAACGATTCGCAGTGAGAATCGACACTAGGCACTGTCGGATTTCGTCAGCCCGCCCGAAATTCAAGGGACGGAAACCTACTCGAGTGTACTCGCGGCCGATTTGCCGTCTCCGGATCAGTCACGCAGCGTCAGATCCAGTCCCGCCACCGCTCGGCGCCCTCGAGCGGGCACGACCACTCCGACTCGACCGAGACCAGGCGCACCTCGGGCCGCGCCAGCCACTCGAGCAGCAGCCGCGCCTCGGCGGCGTGCGCGGCGTCGACGACGTCGCCGGTCGGCTCCACGACCCGCGCGGTGTCGCGGCACCGCTCGATGAGCGGCCACGGGTCGACGCGCGGGGGAGTGCGGACCGCCCCGGCGAGGACCCCGTGGCGGATCACCGAGACCTCCCAGCCGCCGCCCTTGGCCCGGCCGGCGCCGATGATCTCCCCGGCCGCCACGAGGCCTCTGAGGCGCTGCGTGGACGCCGCCAGGCCCAGGAAGGCGGCGAGCTCGTCCCGCTTGGCCGCGGCGGTCTCGAACCGTTCGCCGGAGGACAGCTCGGCCAGCCGCTCGGCCACGGCCTCGGCCACCGGCCCCGGGTTGCCGTCCATGGCTCCGGCGGTGTCCGCGGCGATCCTCGCGTACTCCTCGACGCTGACCGCGTGGCGGCACGGCTCGGGGCAGCGGCCGATCTCGCCGAGGATGCACGAGGACGACACGCGCTTCGGCGACAGGCGGGTACGGCACTGCCGGATCGGCAGCGCCGCCTCGATGGCGGCGATGGCGGCCTGGGCCTGCGTGCCCGACGCCGGACCCAGCCGCGGCTCCCCCGGAGCGGGCGGTTTGCGGGAGACGGTCAGGCGCGGATACGGCTCGTCGGTCAAGCGCACCCAACTGCGGTGCTCGGGGAACTTCGCGGCCCGGTTGTACGGCGGCTTGCCGCCGCTGATGAGCCGCAGTTCGGCGACGCCGGCCTCGAGCCGGTGCGCGCACTCGATGACCTCGACCCGCTCGGCGGAGGCGATCATGTCCCGCAGCCGCCGGCGCTGCTCGGCCGCGGAGAAGTAGCTGCGCACCCGCGCCGCGACGTCGACCGAGACGCCGATGTAGAGCGCCCGGTCGTCGGCGTCGCGGAAGATGTAGACCCCCGGCACGTGCGGCAGGCCCTCGGCCAGGTGCCGTTTGCGCCGCTGCAGCTCCGAGGGAATGGCGCGGCAGAACTCGGCCAGATCGGCGTCGGTGACCACCCCGTGCCCGGTGGCCCGCTCGATCAGGCCGTGCAGCACCGCCACCGTCGCGCGCGCGTCGTCCAGCGCCCGGTGGTTCGGCGTGACCGCCGAGCCGAACAGCCGCGCCAGCGTCCCCAAGCGACGGTTCGGCACTTCGCTCTTCTCGGTCAGCCTGCGCGCCAGCACGACCGTGTCGATCACCGGCGGACGCGGCCAGCGCGTGTCGCACAGTTCGCAGGCGTGGCGCAGGAAACCGACGTCGAAGCCCGCGTTGTGCGCCACCAGCGTCGCCCCCTGCGCGAACTCGAGGAACATCGGCAGCACCGTCTCGATGCCGGGGGCGTCGGCGACCATGTCGTCGGTGATCCCGGTCAGGCGGGTCACGCGCGGATCGATGGGCTCGCCGGGGTTGACCAGGGTGGAGAATTCACCGAGGACCTTGCCGCCCTTGACTTTCACGGCGCCGATCTCGGTGATCCCGCACGCGTCGGCGGCCAGTCCGGTCGTCTCCAGGTCGACCACGCAGAAGGTCACCTCGGACAGCGGGGTGCCCAGGCTGTCGAGCGTGGGCTGTGAAAAGCCTGTGGCAGCTGGGCTCTCGTACACGCCCACCAGACTAAGGGCGGCCTGTGACAGCGCCGTCCCCGCCGGTGTTCGAACGCCGCGGCCACCGCACCCTCGACCGGACGCGCTCCAGCCGTTCGGCGGCCCGTCCGCGCCCCTGGGAGAACCGCGACGACAGCGACGCCGGCCACAGCACGGCTCTGAGCCTCAGCCCGGTCTCGGCGTGCTTTCCCAGGGCGGTCCGCAGGTCCTTGACGGCCTCGGGCAGCGCGGTCGCGTTCGCGGCGCGGCCGGAGTACCGGTGGTGCTCGACCGCCGAGGCCAGCGCGTCGGCCGCCGCGGTCGCCGGCGGCGCCGCCGCTGCGAGCGCCGCCGCGGCCTGCCTGGGCGTCAGCGAGTCGCTGAGCGGCACGTCGTAGTCGGCGGCGAGGTCGAGCGTCTCGTCCCAGGCGCCGACGGCGCTGACCCGCCTCGGGCGGAGCCTCGCGCGGCGCACCGCGACGCGCCACAGCGCGGGAATGAACGGCAGCGGCACCAGCAGGCCGAGCGCCAGCCAGGCGGGCTGGAACCCGCCGGTGTCGGCCGCGTCGCCAGGCGCGGCGCCGGCCTGCTCCTCGGCCGGGTTCTGCGGGTCGATCGGCGTCGGCTCCGCGACCGGGCCGGCCGTCGCGGTCGGCTGGTCCGGCCGGTCGGTCGCCTGCGGGTCGCCGGAGTCGGCGTCCTCGACCGGTTCCCTCTCCCACGGGAAGCTCACCGAGCCCGACACGCCGGACGAGGGGGTCGGATCGAACGGCACCCAGCCGGCGCCCTCGAAGTGGACCTCCACCCAGGAGTGGAAGTCGTTGCTGGTCACCACCCAGTTCCCGTCCCGGTAGGTGCCCCTGGTCAGGCCGATGGCCACGCGGGCCGGCACGTCGGCCACCCGCAGCATCCACGCCATGGCGGTGGAGTACTGCTGGCAGAAGCCCTGCTTGGTCTCCAGGAAGTCGAGGATCTTCTCGCCGGTGTCGGCCTCGGCCGTCTCGAGGCTGTATCGGAAGCCGTTCGCCGGGCTGAAGAACTCCAGGATCGCCAAGGTCTTGGCGAAGTCGGTCTCGGCCCCGGCGATGATGTCGGCGACCCGCTCGTCCAGCTCGGGGATGTCGGGGTGGTCGGTGTTGCGCTCGCGCCGCGGGTCGTCCGGGGGCATCGCCGCGGCCTGCTCGAGGAACTCGGCCGACCACTCGGGGTCGATGTAGTCGAAGTTGTAGGAGTCGACCTCGCCCAGATCGGAGTCCTCGCTGGCGATGACGCCGGTGTCGGGCACGACGCCCCAGTCGTCGCCGAGGTCGATCTCGGTCGGGCTCCCGTAGACCGGCGCGACCGCGTCCTGGAGCTCCAGGTTCTCCACCGTGGCGGTGTGGCGCTCTCCTCCCGGGTACTCGAGCTCGCCGAGCGAGTCGAGCTCGCCGTATTCCGACGGCCCGAACCCGCGGTCGGGATCGAGCAGGTCCGACACGTGCATCCGCAGGTAGCGCGGCGTCGGGTCGGAAGTCGTGATGCGGGCCATCTCGATCGGGCTCGGCCGGTTGAGCTGCCCGGTGAGCTGCGCCCACGGGTCCACCGCGCCGATCCCGCCGCCCGGGCCGTCGCCGCTTCCGTATCCTCGGGCGACCTGGTCGACCAGCCCCGAGGCGTTGGTCGGGATGACCGCCAGGATCGTCAGCGTCACGGCCACGAACACCGTCCCGGCCACCCGCGCGGTCCCCGCCAGCGGCGACGGGAAACGCGGCCCCACCAGGCGCCCCTGCCCGGTGAACCGGTGCCCGAAACGCGAGACGCGCCGCAGGTTGTCGTCGGCCAGGACCCACAGGTACGCCATCGCCGGCAGGACGAACCAGAACCAGGCCGTCGCCTCGGGCGCGACCGAGACCGGCACCAGGTACATCGTCAGCAGCGTCAGACCCGACAGCGCCGGCGTGCGCAGCCCGACGATGAACATGTCGTGCAGGATCGCGACGACCCCCACGCCGAGCATCGTCAAGAACAGGATCCCGCCCTCGGCCGACACCGGCGGGGCCATGACGATGATGTCGTTGATCCCGCCCAGGGCCAGCGAGAACCAGTGCCCGAACGTGTCGGGGGTCGGGAACACCAGCAGGAACGTCGTCCCGCCGCCGAAGACCACCGTCAGCAGCACCAGCAGCCCGGCGCCCATCGCGAGCGTCTGGAGGCCCTGACCGCGCCCGGCCGCGCGCGTCAGCGCCCCGGCCCCGGCCACGACCGCCACCGCCAGCAGCACCGGAACCGCCCACGACAATCCCCTGAACACGCCGAGCATCGGCGTCAACGTCAGCGCCAGACTCGAGGCGGCCACGAGCGTGGCGTGCCGCTGCCCGCTCATGCCGCCACCGCCTTCCACATGCCCAGGCCCGTCCACACCCGGCGCAGCTCGGTGCCGGAGACGACCGGGACCACCTGCCAGCCGGCGCTCATCAAGGTCGTGGCGGCCACCCGGTGCTGCTCGGCGAACGCCCGCTCGCGCGGGTCGCCGGCGCCGTGCCGCGGACCCCAGCGCGTCGGGTCCAGCAGCAGCGCCGCGCAGTGGCCGCCCCGGCGCGCCAACGGCGCCAAATGCGCGGCCTCCTCCGGGGTCAGGTGCCCCATGAGCGCGACGACCGCCGACACCGAGCGGTGCCGCTGCGTCCGTTCGACCACCGACGACATCGGCGCGTCGGGACCGGCGGACACGGTCGCCAGGTACCGCAGCGCCTGACCGAACTCGCCCTGGCGGCACTCGAACTCCGAGTGCGCCGTCACCAGGCGCGGCGCCATGCCGTCCCGAGTGAGTCGGACCGTAGCCGAAGCCGCCGCGCCGACCATCCACTCGAAGCTCGACTGGTCGCCCTCGCCGCGGTGGGCCCCGCGCCGCACGTCCAGCAGGACCGCCGCCGAGTTCTCCCACGGCTGCTCCTCGCGGCGCACCATCAGCTCGCCGCGGTGCGCGCTGGCCTTCCAGTGGACGCGCCGCAGGTCGTCGCCGTGCCGGTACTCGCGCACGGCGATGTCGTCGTCACCGGTGATCGCCACGGCCTGCGCCTGCGACTCGCCCGAGGACAGCCCGGCGCCGCCGGGCAGCTGCAGCGTGGGCAGCGGCTCGACGCGCGGGGTCACGATCAGCCGCGTCGTCATCGGGAACTCCTGATTGGAGAAGGCCAGGCCGAACGGATCCGAGCAGCGCACCCGCAGCGGACCGAGCTCGTAGGCGCCCCGCGTGCCCGGCACGATCGTGTAGTTGACCACGCTGCGCGCGCCCGGCGCGAGACGTTCGAGGACCAGTCGCGGGCGGTTGCCCAGCCGGTAGGGGATCCGGTCCTCCAGCATCAGTGCCGCCGGGCGCTTGCGGCCGGTGTTCTGGATGCCCAGGCGCACCTGCGTGGGCTGCCCGGCCTCGACTTGAGCGGGGTTGAGCACGCGGTTCGACTCGAGGCTCGGCCGCGTCCACCGCAGCAGCGCCAGTCCGCCCAGCGGCGCGATCGCGGCGAGCATCGCGGCCCGCAGCAGGTCGCCCTCGCCCACCAGCAGCGCGGTGAGCCCGACGGCGACGCTCACCGCCAGCAGCGTCTTGCCGCGCCCGGTGAGCTCCACCGCTAGTACCTCCCCGGCTGCGAGACCACCGGAACGTGCCGCAGGATCTCGGCCACGATCGAGGAGGTGTCGCCTCCGCCCATGGTGGTCTCCGCGGTAGGGATCAGGCGGTGCGCGATGACCGGCACCGCCAGCTGCTGCACGTCGTCGGGCAGCGCGAAGTCGCGCCCGTCCATGGCCGCCAGCACCCGGGCGCACCGCAGCAGCTGCAGCGTCGCCCGCGGGCTCGCCCCGAGCCTGACCTGCGCGTGCGAGCGGGTCGCGTTCACAAGGTCGACCGCGTACCGCTTGAGTTCGGGCGCCAGGTGCACGGCCCTGGAGGTGAGGATCATCCGCACGATCGTCTCACCGTCGCACACCGGCTTGAGCGCCTCCAGCGGGTTGAGCTCCCCGCGGTGGTCCAGCATCGCCAACTCGGCGTTCACGTCCGGGTACCCGATCGCCAGCCGCGCGGTGAACCGGTCGCGCTGCGCCTCCGGCAGGGGATAGGTCCCCTCCATCTCCATCGGGTTCTGCGTGGCGATGACCATGAACGGGCTGCGCAGCTTGTACGTGTTCCCGTCGACGGTGACCTGCCGCTCCTCCATGCACTCCAGCAGCGCGGCCTGGGTCTTCGGGCTCGCCCGGTTGATCTCGTCGCCCAGGATCAGGTTCCCGAAGATCGCCCCCGGCTTGAACACGAAGTCGCGCTTCTCGGGGTCGAAGACGCTCACGCCCGTGACGTCCGAGGGCAGCAGGTCGGGCGTGAACTGGATCCGCCGCACCGAGCAGTCCACCGACCGCGCCAGGGCCTTCGCCAGCTGCGTCTTGCCGACCCCCGGCACGTCCTCCAGCAGGAGGTGGCCCTCGGCGAGCATCACCGCCAACGCCAACCGGATCGTGTGGGACTTGCCCTCGATGACCCACTCGACATTGGTCAGGATCGCCTCGGCCGTCGCCTTGAAATCCTGCGGACTCAACGCCGCCGGCGGCTGCGACTGCTGAGGTGGGGATGACTCGAATGCCAATGGTCCTCCCGGGGCTGCCTCGTGGGTGGGGTCGTCAGCGCCGCACGCGCCGCTTGCCCGCAATCGTACTCGGACGCGCCTAGGACCGACGCCCCGCCGAACGGGCCGCGCCACCTGGGATGCCATCGGCTACACTGGGCCCATGCCTCGGCGATTCGAGCTGCTTCTTACGTAGCCGTGTTGGGACCGAACCAGCACGGCGCCCCTGCTATGCAGGGGTTTTTTCGTGTCCGGGCCCGGATTTCCCCGCAGACGCCGACACCAGACCGCGAAGCACGAGCCACAGGATGACGACCGATGAGCGAACCGAAGTACCGATACGACGCCCGCCTGGCCAATGAGATCGAGCCGCGCTGGCAGGACCGCTGGGAGGCGGAGCGGACCTTCCGCGCTCCCAACCCGGTCGGCGACCTGGCCGAGCCCGACCATCCCCGAGCCGGGGCGCCGAAGCAGTTCGTGATGGACATGTTCCCCTACCCCTCGGGGGCCGGCCTGCACGTGGGTCACCCCCTGGGGTACATCGCCACCGACGTCTACTCCCGCTACCTGCGCATGGCCGGTTACAACGTGCTGCACCCGATGGGCTTCGACGCCTTCGGCCTGCCCACCGAGCAGTACGCGATCGCCACCGGCCGCCAGCCCGCCGAGATCACCGCCGAGAACATCGACCGCTACCGCGCTCAGCTGCGCCGCCTGGGCATGGGCTACGACACGCGCCGGGAGTTCGCGACCACCGACCCGGACTACTTCAAGTGGACGCAGTGGATCTTCCTGCAGATCTTCAACTCCTACTACGACACCGAGGCCGACCGGGCCCGGCCGATCGGCGAGCTGATCGCCGCGTTCGAGTCGGGGGAGCGGCCGGCGCCCGACGGCCGCGACTGGTCGGAGCTGAGCGACGTCGAGCGCCGCCGCATCGTCGACGGCCACCGCCTGGCCTATGTCACCGAGGCCCCGGTGAACTGGTGCCCCGGCCTGGGCACGGTCCTGTCGAACGAAGAGGTCACCGCCGAAGGGCGCTCTGAGCGCGGCAACTTCCCGGTCTACACCCGCACCCTGAAGCAGTGGATGCTGCGGATCACCGCCTACTCCGAGCGGCTGCTGAACGACCTGGACGACCTGGACTGGACCGACTCGCTGAAGTCCATGCAGCGCAACTGGATCGGCAAGTCCACCGGCGCCTACGTCGACTTCGCGACCTACGCCGGCGACATCCGGGTGTTCACCACCCGGCCCGACACCCTGTTCGGCGCCACCTACATGGTCCTGGCCCCCGAGCACGCGCTGGTCGACTCCCTGACCGCAGAGACCTGGCCCGCCGACGTCCCCGAGGCCTGGACCGGCGGCCACGCCACCCCGGCCGAGGCCGTGACCGCCTACCGCAACGAGGCCGCCGCCAAGACCGATGTGGAGCGCCAGGCCGACGCCAAGGTCAAGACCGGCGTGTTCACCGGCGGCTACGCCACCAACCCGGTCAACGGGGAGAGCGTCCCGGTGTTCATCGCCGACTACGTCCTGGCCGGCTACGGCACCGGCGCGATCATGGCCGTCCCCGCCCACGACGAACGCGACTTCGCCTTCGCCAATGCCTTCGACATCCCGATCCGCCAAGTCGTCGCCGGCAAGGAGGAGTGGGACGGCGAGTCGGCCTACACCGACAACGTGGCCGGCACCTGCGTGAACTCCGACTTCCTGAACGGCCTGAAGGTCCCCGAGGCCAAAGAGCGGATCGCCGCCTGGCTGTCCGAGCACGGCCGCGGCGAGGCCGCCACCACCTACCGACTGCGCGACTGGCTGTTCAGCCGCCAGCGCTACTGGGGCGAGCCGTTCCCGATCGTCTACGACGAGACCGGTCTGCCGGTGGCGCTGCCCGAGGAGCACCTGCCGGTGGAACTGCCGCAGATGGACGACTTCTCGCCCAAGACCTTCGAACCCGACGACGCCGACACCGCCCCCGAGCCGCCGCTGGGGCGCGCCAAGGACTGGGTCGAGGTCGAACTGGACCTCGGCGAGGGCCCCAAGACCTACCGCCGCGAGGTCAACACCATGCCCAACTGGGCCGGCTCCTCGTGGTACGAGCTGCGCTACACCGACCCGATCTCGAGCGACCGCATCGCCGAGGCGGCCAACGAGTCCTACTGGATGGGCCCGAAGGACGGCCAGGACGTCGGCGGCGTCGACCTGTACATCGGCGGCGTCGAGCACGCGGTCCTGCACCTGCTGTACGCCCGCTTCTGGCAGAAGGTCCTGTACGACCTGGGGCACGTCTCCAGCCGGGAGCCGTTCCGCCGCCTGTTCAACCAGGGCTACATCCAGGCCTACGCTTACACCGACTCCCGCGGCGTCTACGTGCCCGCCGAGGACGTCGAGGAGCGCGACGGGGAGTTCTTCTACCAGGGCGAGCGGGTAAGCCGCGAGTACGGCAAGATCGGCAAGTCGCTGAAGAACGTCGTCACCCCCGACGGCATCTGCGCCGACTACGGTGCCGACACCTTCCGCGTCTACGAGATGTCCATGGGCCCGCTGGCCGACTCCAAGCCGTGGGAGACCCGCGCGATCGTCGGCTCGCAGCGCTTCCTGCAGCGCCTGTGGCGCAACATCGTCGACGAGGAGACCGGCCAGGTGACCGTCGCCGACGTCGAACCGGCCGAAGCGACGCTCAAAGAGCTGCACAAGGCCATCGCCGGGGTCCGCGACGACTACGACGGCCTGCGGATGAACACCGCCGTCGCCAAGCTGATCACGCTGAACAACCACGTGACCGGCCTGGAAGAGGTCCCCCGCTCCGTGGCCGAGGCGCTGGTGCTGATGGTCGCGCCGGTGGCCCCGCACATCGCCGAGGAGCTGTGGGAGCGCCTGGGGCACCGCGGCGGGGTCGCCTACGCCGATTTCCCGGTCGCCGACGAGCGCTACCTGGTCGAGGAGACGGCCACCTACCCGGTGCAGGTCAACGGCAAGGTCCGCGGGCGCATCGAGGTGGCCTCCGACGCGGGCGAGGAGGTCGTCCGCGAGGCCGCGCTGGCGGAGGAGAAGGTGGCGGCCAACCTGGCCGGCAAGGAGGTCAAGAAGGTCATCGTGGTGCCCGGGCGCATGGTCTCGATCGTCGCGAAGTGACCGAGAGGTGCGGACCCCGCGGGGTCCGCACCTCTCGGACCGGTTGTGTCCTCTGCAATGATCATTGACATAGTTCGATATCTCTATTACGCTGACACCATCTTTGGGAGCGCTCCGCTTCCATAATGACCACAGTGCCTCGTCCCCTCACGCGCGGCAGAAGCATGAGGAGCAATCGTGTTGCAAACTCGCACCCGCCGTCGAGCATGGATCGCGGGATCAGCAGCGGCCGTCGTGGTGGCGGCAGGGGTCGCGATGTCGACCCAGTTCGCCCACGCGCAGTCCACCCTCCGAGGCGGCGCCGACGCCCTCGGCATCGACATCGGTGTGGCCGTCAACGACAGCTTGCTGCAGAACGACTCGACCTACCGGAACACCATCGCCACCCAGTTCAACTCGGTGACGGCCGAGAACGGCATGAAGATGGAGGCCGTCCAGCCGTCGCAGGGCAACTACAACTTCTCGCAGGGCGACCGCCTGGTGCAGTTCGCCCAGCAGAACAACATGACGGTCCACGGACACACCCTGGTGTGGCACAGCCAGAGCCCGGGCTGGGTCCAGAACCTCTCCGGCAGCGCGCTGCAGTCGGCGATGCAGGACCACATCACGACCACGATGAACCACTGGGAAGGGGAAGTCCACTCCTGGGACGTGGTCAACGAGGTCGTCAGCGACAACAACGGCCAGCTGCGCGACTCGTTCTGGCTCCAGGGACTCGGCGAGGGTTACATCACCCAGGCCTTCCAGTACGCCCGCCAGGCGGACCCGAACGCCGACCTGTACATGAACGACTACTCGATCGACGGCATCAACGCCAAGTCGGACCGGTACTACCAGCTGGCGCAGGGCCTGGTCAACCAGGGCCTGCTCGACGGGATGGGCTTCCAGGCCCACCTGATCCTCGGCCAGGTGCCCGGCAACATGGAGCAGAACCTCCAGCGCTTCGCCGACCTCGGTCTGAAGGTCCGCATCACCGAGCTCGACGTCCGCATCCAGATGCCGGCCTCGCAGCAGGAGCTTCAGCAGCAGGCGCAGGACTTCCAGCGCGTGGTGGAGATCTGCACCAACATCGCCGACTGCTCGGGCGTGACCGTCTGGGGTCTGCGCGACGGCGACTCGTGGGTGCCCGACGTCTTCGACGGTTACGGCGCGCCGCTGCTCTACAACGACGACTACTCCACCAAGCCCGCCTATGACGCGGTCCTGCAGGCGCTCGGTGGCACCAACCCGCCTCCCACCACCAACCCGCCGCCCACGACGACCAACCCGCCGCCGACCACCACCCCGCCGCCGTCCGGCAGCTGCTCCGCGGTGATCGACGTGGTCAACGACTGGGGCTCGGGCTGGCAGGCCAACGTGTCGGTCACCGGACCCACGAACGGCTGGACGCTGAGCTGGACCTGGCCCTCGGGCCAGGGGATCAGCAGCTCCTGGAACGCCGACATCACCCAGTCCGGATCGTCGGTGACGGCCTCCGACGTGGGATGGAACGGCAACATCGCGGCCGGGCAGACCCAGCAGGTCTTCGGCTTCATCGGCAGTGGCTCCGCTGTGGAGCCGTCGGTGACGTGCTCGGCCGGTTAGCGACTCCAGGGCGGGCGGTCCCTCCTGCCGGGACCGCCGCGCTCCTGGAACACCATGAGCCGGGCCGGGGAAGAAGATCTTCCCCGGCCCGGCTCGGTGCGTCCGCGGGTCCCCGGTCAGGACAGTTCGGCCTGGAACATCCAGGACTGCTTCTCGAGCTCGGCGGTGATGCCGATGAGGATGTCCTGCGTGACCGGGTCGGCCGACTCGACCGCCTCGATGCGCTCGCGCATCTTGCTGATGATCGAGGTGTAGGCGTCGATGAAGAGTGCCACCACCTCGGTGTCGGCGATCTGTCCGGCCTCGATCTTCGGCGCCGAGGACTCGGCGGCCACCGTCGAGGCCCGGCCGTCGGCGCTCGCTCCGATGGCGATGGCCCGCTCGGCGACGGTGTCGGCGGCGTTGCGCGCCGAGGTCACGATCTCGTCGAGCTGGAGGTGGAGCGACCGGAACTGCTTGCCGTACACGTTCCAGTGCGCCTGCTTCCCGATGAGCGCCAGGTCGAGCAGGTCGACCAGCGCTCCCTGCAGCGCGCCGGACGTGATCTCTCGATGCTCGTCGGAAAGGCTGGAGCGAACGGTTGTCATCTCGGCACCTCGCAAAGAACTCTCGTTTCTCCCAGTGTGTCAGGTCAGACTAATAGGGTGATACCCATGGCGCTGGAAGTTAAGACATCGCCCCCTCGTGCAGTTTGTTGGATTAGTCGATAAACTAAAGAGCGTCGCGCGTCGTCCCTCCTCGGGGCCGGCGCCGCGAACTGAATGTGAGAACGAAATCCCGAACGGCAGGAGTCACGATGCCTTACCGCCCACCGCTGGTCGCACGCGAGTTCTTCGTCGCCGACCCGCCGGAGTTGCCGCAGCGCGCCCCCGGTGAGCAGGGCCTGTCGGCCGTCACGGCCGCCGAGGTCGTCGAGTCCGGGCCCGCGTCCGTCCTGCTCAAGGCCACCACCTCGGCCGGCGAGGAGCTCTACGTCGGTCTCGCCGCGGTCGCCGAGGGCGTCGTGCGCGCCCGCCTCTCGGCCGATCCCCAGGCCCGCCCGGCCGCCGAGCGGGTCCACCGGATGGTCCACGCCGGGACCTACGAGGCCGCGAACGTCTCGGTCGAGGGCGACACCGTCGTCGTCGACGCGGGCGGGGTCCGCGCCGTGGCCACCCTCGGCGAGTGGTCGCTGCGCTACGAGGACGAGGCCGGACGGCTCCTGGTCGGCCAGAACCCCGGCGAGGTCGACATCTCCGGCCGCCTGCGCACGCTGCCGTTCGGCCGCTCCCTCGTGCAGGGCGAGCCCGCGGCCTACCACGAGTCCTTCACCGCCGGGCCCGACGAGGCCTTCGCCGGTTTCGGCGAGCGATTCGCCCCCCTCAACGCCCGCGGCCAGCGCCCCGTGATGTGGAACTTCGACGCGTTCGGATCCGAGTCCATCCGGGCCTACAAGAACGTGCCGTTCTACATGTCCGACCGCGGCTACGGCATCCTGGTCAACTCCGGTGCGCCGGTCGAGTTCGACATGGCCCAGGCCACCCACGCCGCCGTCGAGATCGTCGTCCCCGACGACGTCCTCGAATACCTGGTCCTCGCCGGCCCGACGCCGGTCGAGATCCTCGAGCGCTTCGACGGCCTCACCTGCCGCCCGGTACTGCCGCCCAAGTGGGCCTTCGGCACCTGGATCTCCTCGGGGTTCTTCGTCGACAGCCAGGACCGGGTCATGGACCGGGCCAAGAAGATCCGCGAGCGCGGCATCCCGTGCGACGTCCTCCACCTGGACACGTTCTGGCAGCACGAGCCGTACTGGTCCGACCTGCAGTGGGACCCGGCGCAGTTCCCCGAGCCCGAGCAGATGCTCGCCGACCTCGAGGCGCAGGGCTTCAAGGTCTGCCTGTGGATGAACTCCTACATCTCCCACAAGTCGCCGCTGTTCGCCGAGGCCGCCGAGAAGGGCTACTTCCTCAAGACCCTCGACGGCGAGACGTACGTGGCCGACGTCTGGAACGGCTCGCACGAGGCCAGCGGCATCGTCGACTTCACCAATCCCGAGGCCGTCGAGTGGTGGAAGGACCTGCTGCGCGGGCCCCTGCGTTCGGGCGCGGCCCTCTACAAGACCGACTTCGCCGAGGCCGTCCCCGCCGACTCCGTCGCGCACAACGGCATGACCGGCACCGAGCTGCACAACGTCTACACCCTGCTGTACAACGACGCGGTCTGCGAGGTCACGCGCGAGATCCGCGGCTACGAGTTCGTGTGGGCCCGCTCCTCGTTCCTCGGCGGCCAGCGCCACTCGGCGCAGTGGTCCGGCGACGTCCAGACCACCTGGGCCGGACTGGGCGGGACCATCCGCGGCGGACTGTCCCACGGCCTGTCGGGGATCCCGTTCTGGTCCCACGACACCGGCGGCTTCAACGGCACCCCGAGCGACGAGCTCTACATCCGGTGGGCGCAGTTCGGTGCGCTCTCGCCGCTGCTGCGCTACCACGGCACCACCACCCGCGAGCTCTGGGAGTTCAGCGAGCAGGCCGAACGGCTCGCGGTCGAGTCGCTCGAACTGCGCTACTCGCTCATGCCGTACCTGTACACGGCGGCGGTGCGCTCGGCGCGCACCGGTGAGCCGATGCTGCGCGCTCTCAACGTCGACGACCCGGACGACCCGGTCGCCTGGACCGCCGACCAGGAGTTCCGGCTCGGAACCGACCTGCTGGTCGCCCCCGTCAACGACCCGTCGGGCCGCCGGAAGGTCTACCTGCCCGCGGGCCGGTGGATCGACTACTGGACCGGGGAAGTGATCGACGGCGGCCGCTACATCGACACCGAGCACGGCCTGGAGACCTTCCCGGTGTTCGTCCGCTACGGCGCGATCATTCCCCGCGTCGCACCCGGCGAGCGCGTCGGCGACGGCCCGTTCGAGGCGATCACGCTGGAAGTCTGGGGCGCCCCGACCGAGGGCACCACCCTGTCCGACGTCGACGGCGACACCGTCGTGAAAGTTTCGGGCGAAACTTCCGTCACCCTCACCGCGACCGGTCCCGCCGACATCACTAAGGTGAATATCATCGATGTCGTTGGCAAGCCCGAATCGGTGAAGTTGCAGCGTTGATGGCCCTTACCAGCAGTCGCGCCGCCTCGCCCCTGACCGGAGAGAACGCATGGCTCTAGTAGCGGGGATCGACTCCTCGACCCAATCCACGAAAGTCCTACTGGTAGAGAGCGCGACCGGAGCGATCGTCGACTCCGGCAAGGCTCCCCACCCCGACGGCACCGAATGCCACCCCGACCACTGGTGGGACGCCCTCCAGGAGGCCGGCAAGGGCATCCTGGATCGCGCCGAGGCCGTCGCGGTCTCCGGCCAGCAGCACGGGATGGTGGCCCTCGACGAGAACGACGAGGTCGTCCGCCCCGCGCTGCTGTGGAACGACACCCGGTCGGCGCCCCAGGCCGAACGGCTCATCGCCGAGGGCGGCGGACCCCAGGCCTGGGCCGAGGAGACCGGCCTGGTGCTGGTCGCGTCCTTCACCGTGACCAAACTGGCGTGGCTCGCCGAGAACGAACCCGAGCACGCCGCGCGCGTCAAGTCGGTCATGCTCCCGCACGACTGGCTGACCATGAAGCTGCGCGGCGCGAAGGCCGCCGAGGCCACCACCGACCGCTCCGACGCCTCCGGGACCGGCTACTGGTCGCCGGTCACGGGGGAGTACCTGACGAACAAGCTCAGCGCGGCCCTCGGCCACAACGCGGTCCTCCCGCGAGTGGCCGCCCCGAACGAGATCGTCGGCCGCACCCCCGGCGGGGCGGCCGTCGCCCCGGGCACCGGCGACAACGCCGGCGCCGCCCTCGGCCTGGGCCTGGGCACCGGTGACGTGACGGTCTCGCTCGGCACCTCCGGGACGGTCTTCGGCGTCTCGGAGACCCGCGCGGCCGACCCGTCGGGCCTCGTCGCCGGGTTCGCCGACGCCACCGGCAGATTCCTGCCCCTGGTGACCACCCTCAACGCCGCTCGAGTGCTCGACACCGTCCGCGGGCTGCTCGGGGTCGACCACGCCGAGTTCGACGAACTCGCCCTCTCGGCCGAACCCGGCGCCGGCGGACTGACGCTCCTGCCGTACCTCGACGGGGAGCGCACTCCCAACCGGCCCAATGCGACCGGAGTCATCAGCGGCCTGACCACCCGTGCAACGCGCGCCGACCTGGCCCGCGCCGCCGTCGAAGGCATGCTCTCGGCCCTGGCCGACGGCATCGCCGCGGTGGAGGCCCAGGGCCTGGAGGCCCGGCGCGTCCTCCTCATCGGAGGCGCCTCGGCCTCCGACGCCGTCCGCAAGATCGCCCCGTCGGTCTTCGGCGTAGACGTGGAAGTCCCCCCCACGGCCGAGTACGTGGCGCTCGGAGCGGCCAAGCAGGCCGCCTGGGCGCTGTCCGGCTCGGCGACACCGCCACAGTGGAATGTAGGAGACACGGCGCAGTTCAGCGGTGCAGGTACCGGCTCAGCCGCAACCGCTGTGTCCGAGCAGTATTCAACGCTCAGGAACGAGACGGCCGCTTGGGCGTCTCATCAGTAAGCAGCAAAGGACGTAGCGATATGAGTGATGAGTTCGCACCGACTCCCGAGGACAAGTTCTCGTTCGGGATCTGGACGGTCGGTTGGCCTGCACAGGATG
>NZ_BAAGXZ010000032.1:0-36945 GCF_054779575.1 Glycomyces halotolerans | reverse complement strand
GCCGATGGTACTGCACTCGCGAGGGTGTGGGAGAGCAGGACACCGCCAAACATATACATGAGAAGAAACGGCCTCCGCGTCAGCGGAGGCCGTTTCCGTGTACCCACCGACCGTCCCGAAACACCACCTGACATCCCGGTCCCGACCATCGGCAAACAGTCACCGCTTTATTCGGTATGAACGGCCCCCGCTGACGCGGAGGCCGCTTTTTTATGCCCACCGCCGGCGCGAGAGCGCCGAACTTGGCATCGGAGCGTCCATCTGGGGACTTTAAGCTCGGCCTGCTGCCGATAAGCTGATGGCGCCCAGCCCTCGCAAGACAGGAGCGCCCCCCATGAGAGCCGTCATTCAGGAGCGGTACGGGACGGCCGACATCGTCTCAGTCGGAGACGTTCCAGAGCCGGTTCCGGCGGACGACGAGATATTGGTGCAGGTCCGTGCGGTATCACTCAACGGATCGGATCGCGAGAACCTCATCGGACGGCCCTTCTACGCGCGGTTGGGAGGACTGCGGCGTCCGCGGAACCCGGTGCCGGGCTCGGACGTCGCCGGAGTCGTGGCGGCCGTGGGCGGCTCGGTGACGGAGTTCGCGGCAGGCGACGAGGTCTTCGGCGAGCTTGCCGGATACCGCGGCGGACTCGCGGAATACGTCGCGACCTCGCCGCGGCTGCTGGCCCGCAAGCCACCCGGTCTCTCCTTCGCTGACGCGGCGGCGATACCGCAGGCAGGTTGCATCGCCTTCCGCACGACGCGCGGACTGAGAACGGGAGACCAGGTACTCGTCAACGGTGCTGGCGGAGCCGGCGGCGCGCTCGTGATCGGCCTCGCCAAACACCTCGGTGCCACGGTCACCGCCGTCGACCGCGCGGACAAGGCGGACCACCTACTGCGAGTCGGCGCTGACGACACGGTCGCCTTCGAAGCAGAGGACTGGGCCGACCACCGTGACCGCTACGACCGCGTGGTGGACCTGGTGGCGCACCGCCCGCCGTATCGAGTGCACCGCGCACTGCGACGTGGCGGCACGTACTTCATGGTCGGCGGGCACGCTCGCGTGCTGCTCGCGACACTCGTAGCCGGCCCGCCGATCGGTTGGACCACTGGGAAAAGCGTCGGCGTACTGATGGTGCCGCAGTCACGCGCGGACTTGGAAGCGGTCACCGCCCTGGTCACCGAAGGCGCCGTCGCCCCCGTCGTCGACCGCACCTACTCCTTGGACGAGGCGCATGCGGCGTTCGTGCGGCTCGCCGCCGGCGACAACCAAGGAAAGATCGTCATCGAAGTGCCGTAGTGAAGGCCGCGCACGAGAAAGGGCCGCAAGCAGGATGGTTGCGGCCCTTCGCGCATGCCCGGAATCGCTAGACGTAGGGGCCCTCGAGGGGCTCTCCCGCGTGCTGGCGGTACCAGAGCCCCCGGTAGCAGCGCCACGGTTCCGGGCGCAGCTCGGTCGGGGCGAAGATCTGCTCCAGGAGGCTCCGCGCCTCCAGGAAGAAGTCGAGGCGCTCATCCGGGGCGGCCACATGCTGCGAGTCGTCCACGGGCGTCTCCGCCGGAAGGATCGCCAGCGACGGCCACAGCGTCGTCTGCTCGGCGAGCGGCAGCAGCCACTCCCGCATCTCGTCGAGCGGTTCGCTCCCCACCGTGTAGGTGAAGGAGGTCCGATGGCCCGCCGCGCGGGCCGCGGCGAGGATCTCGGCCAGCCTCTCGGACTGCCTGCTCTCGCCTTCTTCGCCTTCGGGCTCCGGCTCCTCGAACGATTCCGTGGTCAGGAAGAGGAGGACGGGGCCGACCCGCTCGGCCAGTTCGGCGAAGGCCGACCGGCTGTGGATCGCCGGAGTCAGCACGCCGAGGGTCGTCTCTTCCGGCAGCCCTTCAGCGGTCATGGCCTCGCGGACCGCTTCGAGGTGCTGGACCACCAGCGCTTCATCGTGGGCGGTGCCCGCCGAGAGCATGACCTCCTTGAACTCATGCGACGTGCCGTCGTCGGCCAGGTCGGTGGACAACGCCTGCAGCAGGTCCCGGTAGCTCTTCACCAGTTCGGCGAGGTCGTCCGTCTCCTCCTGCAGCAGCAGGGTCGCGGCGGTCCCATCGGCGCGCAGATAGCCGCGCACCTCTTCGCCCGGCTCGGCCTCGATGATCTCGGCGACCGGCGTGCCGTCCACGCACAGCTCGGTCAGGCCGTGCTGGGGTGAGGAGCGGTCGACGTGCGCGCGGAGGCTGAACGGCGAGGTCGCACGGTCGGCGGGCAGCACCATCATGAACTCCTCGTTCTCGGAGTTGATGCGCAGCCGCATGCCCTCGGTGTCGTTGCCGCGCAGGCCGTACAGATTCAGCGCGATCAGCAGCAGTTCGCTCCACCGGAGGTCATGGCGCACGGCCAGACGACGCCAGCGGCGTACAGTCGATGAGATCGGGCCGGCACTATCTGCAGGCTGTGTTGGCTCTTCCATCACCAGTTCCGATCTTTCTTCTCGTCCCACCGCTGTCCTCCACCGTACAAGAAACTTTGCCGTACAGGTGGCTGCGGTCCGCCTCTATGCTAGGCCCGTCCAGGCGCAAACGCATCCCTCGTGAGCACCGGCACTGTAATTTGTGCCGCCCTCCGAATGGCGATCTCGGCCACCGCCCATTGTCGCTCACATCGAATCGATACACGCCGGTTCTGCGAAGTGGTGCATGGCGAACGGTGTGGCGCCTGGGAGTGTCGCGCGACCTGGCGTTTTCCGGTCACTGTGGATGACTGAGAAAGCGATCGGGAAAGCGTCGGACACCGCACGGGTCGGCTTCTCTTCGAATTGAGGAAGCGCAATTCGAGCCCCGAGTGCCGGAGGCGGCCGTCGGCGAACCGGCGGGACCGGCCGTGCGCTGCCGCGACGATCACTCTCGTCACTAGCCGGGCGGCAAGGTAGGCTTCGTGGTCGCGAACCGTAGCGAGGAGGTCCCGTGGTCGGTCACGGTGTGGTGTGTTCGGTCGATCCGCACGTCAGCGGCATCGGCCGCGAAGTGCTGGCGGCGGGTGGCAACGCCGTCGACGCGGCGATAGCCGCCGGCGCGGCGCTGACCGTCGTCGCCCCGCACCTGTGCGGGCTCGGCGGCGATCTGTTCGCGCTCGTCCACGAGCCCGGCGAGGAGCGGCCGGCGAGCCTGAACGCCTCGGGCCGCGCCGGGTCCGGCGCCGACGCCGAGGCGCTTCGGTCGGAGGGCCACCTGGTGATGCCCTTCCGCGACGACATCCGCTCGACGCCCGTCCCCGGCTGCGTCGACGGCTGGTTCGAACTCCACCGGCGCTTCGGGACGCGGCCGATGGCCGAACTCCTCGCGCCGGCGATCGAGCTGGCCGCGGGAGGCTGGCCGGCCACGGCCATGCTCGCCCGCGCGGGCAGCACTCTCGCAGGCGTGGCCGGCGCTGAAGACCTGGTCGGCTTGGAGCCTGGCGCCACCGCCACCCGCGAGCGCACCGCCGAGGCCCTGCGAGCGACGGCCGAGGGCGGCCGCGACGGCTTCTATCTCGGCGACTTCGGCCGCGGCCTCATCGAGATGGGCGACGGGCTCTTCACCGAGGCCGACCTCGCAGCGCCGCAAGCCGACTGGCACGACCCGCTCAGCGTGGAGGCATTCGGGCACCGGATCTGGACGGCCGCACCGAACTCCCAGGGCTACCTCCTGCTGCTGTCGATGGCCATCGCCGAGCGGCTCGGCCTGCCCGAGGACCCGTCCGACCCGCTCTGGGCGCACTACCTGATCGAAGCCTCCCGTCTGGCCGGATTCGACCGGCCCGACCGCCTCTTCGAAGGCGCCGACGTCGCCGACCTGCCGGCCGACGCCGAGGCACGGGCCGGGCGGATCAGGGCCGACGCCCGGGCCGACGTCCCCGTCAGGCAGCAGCCCGGCGGCACCACGTACATGGCCGTCCGCGACGGCGCGGGTATGGCCGTCTCCTACATCCAGTCGAACGCGGCCGGGTTCGGCACGCGACTGTTCGAACCGCGCACCGGGATCGGACTGCAGAACCGCGGCACCGGTTTCAACCTGACCCCGGGCCACCCGGCCGAGCTCGCCCCGGGCCGGCGGCCCCCGCACACGCTCGTGCCCGCGCTGGTCACGCGCTCAGACGGGTCGCTGCGCCTGGTCGCCGGGACCATGGGCGGCGATTCGCAGCCGCAGATCCTCACCCAGCTGCTCTCCCGCGTCCTCCATTCGGGCGCACCGGTGGAGGCGGCGGTGAACGCGCCGCGGTGGTGCCTCTACCCCGGCGAGACCGGATTCGGCACCTGGTCGGGGCCTTACGAAATCGACCTCGAGCTCGAAACCGGTGCCCCGGAGGCGTGGCGCGAGGGCTTGTCCGCGCGCGGCCACCGCATCTCCGACGAGCGCGTGACCAGCACCTTCGGCCATGCCCACCTCATCGAGATCGACGAGGAGGGCGGCGTCGCGGGGGCGGCCGACCCGCGCGCCGAGACCGGGACGGTCGCTCGGGTGGGCTGACGGTCGCGGCCGGAGTGTCGGAGGCGGCGGATACGTTCGATGTCTTCTCACCCTCTCGGAAGGAGGCGGTCGTGCCCGAGTCGATGAGCCTCGCTCAGGCCCGCCGGATCGCCGTCGCGAGCCAATTGCGGCCCAAGGCGCTCCGCTACCGGACCGTGCTCGAACGCCTCGGCTGCGTCCAGCTCGACACGATCTCGGCCGTCCGGCGCGCCCATGAGCTGACGCTGCTGGCACGCGACCTCGATTTCGATGAAGCGGTGGGGAGCCTGGACCGCCGCCGGACCGCGGTGGCGTTCGAAGGCTGGGCGCACGCGATGTCGCTGATGCCGGTGTCCTCGTGGCCGTACCACGCCAGGCGTCGCCGCTGGTGGCGCGAGGAACACGAGCACCTGCCTGTCCCGGAGAGCGCGTACGAGGACGTGCGTCGCCTCGTCGCCGCCCACGGCGCGGTGACCGTCTCGCATTTCCCGTCGGGGGCGATGCACCGCGGCGGGGCGAAGAACATGGGCGACAGCTGGAACCTGCGCACCGACCACAAGCGGGCCGCCGAGCGGATGATGCTGGTGGGGGAGTTGGCCTGCACGCACCGCATCGGGTTCAAGCGGGTCTACCAGTTCGCCGAGAAGGCGATCCCGTCCAAGCACTACTGGGACGCGGGCGACGACGAGTGCTACCGGTACATGGTCGGGACCGCGCTGCGGAACCTCGGCGTGGCCACCTCCAGGGACATCGCCGACTACTTCCGGCTCAAGGTCGCCACGGTCGAGCGCACGCTCCGCGAGATGGGCGTCGAGCAGGTGAAGGTCGAGGGCTGGAGGGGCCGGACCTGGATCGACCCGGACGCCGCGCGGCTTCGCGCGCCCGACCCCGAACGGGCCGTGGCGGTGTCGATGTTCGACCAGCTGGTGTGGCTGCGCGAGCGGATGCGGCGGCTGTGGGGGCACGACTGGAAGATCGAGATCTACGTGCCCGAGGCCAAGCGCACGTTCGGCTACTACTGCCTGCCGGTGTTCGTCGGCGACGACATCCCCGGTCGGGTGGCGCTGCGCCGGAACAACGGGGATCTGGTGGTCGAGGCGGTGCAGTGGGACGAGGGCCGGGCCGACCGCGCCCACTTGGAGGCCGCCGTCGAGCGGGTCGGCTCATGGGTGGACGCGAAGCCGAAGTGGCAGACCCCCGCGGACGGGGCCGATTCGTTCTCCCCAGTGGACCTGTGATCGGGGACTTGGCGAGCGACGAAGGGCCTCCTGCGGCAGGAGGCCCTTCGCTACCGTGCCGGCTCGCGGGTTCGGGGGAGTCGCCGCGGCCGGTCGTCTGGCCGCGCTATCCGGTGTACAGCGACAGGCCCCAGGCGTTGAGCGCCGGGTTGATGGGCTGGAAGTAGGTCGTTCCTCCAGAGCGGCAGTTGCCCGAGCCGCCCGAGGTCATGCCCTGGGCGCTGCCGCCGGTGATGAACGAGCCGCCCGAGTCGCCGGGTTCGGCGCACACGCTGGTGCGGGTCAGGCCGCGGACCGCGCCCTGGGAGTAGTACACGGTCTGGTTCAGCGCCTGCACGGTGCCGCAGTGCCAACCGGTGGTCGAACCCGAACGGCAGACCGATGAGCCGGGAGCGGCCTGGTTCGAGTTGTAGACGTAGCGCGAACCGCTGTACATGTTCACGATGTTGTACAGCGTCTGGTTGCTGCCGACCGAGACCCAGGCGGCGTCCGCGCCGGGGAACACCGACTGCTGGAACGTGCCGGGCGCGGCGCTGCCGCTGGTCACTCGGGAGCCGACACTGCCGCAGTGCCCCGCGGTGACGAACCCCTTGGTCGAGCCGCGAGTGACGGCGAAGCCGACCGAGCAGCGCGAGGAGTTGTTGATGTAGTAGGCGTCGCCGCCGCGCACGTAGTAGGTCTCGGGCGCTTCGGCTGTGGTGTCGACGGTGACCATGTCGAGGTCGACGCCGGCGGCCTTTGCCAGGTCGGTCGCGGCGGCCTCGTCGGCGGCCTCGATGACGACGCCGTTCGACTCGACGTCGATGTAGTAGCCGTAGACGTCGTCGCCTTCGACGCGGTCGAGGTCGGCCACCGCGGCTTCGAGGTCGGCCATGTCGTGGTCGACCAGCACCGGGGTGGCGCCTTCGGCCGCCAGGTCGTCGGCGTCGGCCTTGGAGGTGGTGGCGACCAGGATCTCGTCGGCCTCCTCGGAGACCCAGAGGCCGGCGTAGGTGTCCTCGAAGGACTCGGGGACCTCTTCGAGCAGTTCGGAGGCGACCGCTTCGACCGCGAGGCGGTCGTAGACCTCGGTGGCGGTCAGGTCGAAGGTCTCCGACATCTCGGTGACCAGGTCGGGACTGACCTTGCCGAGGAGGTCGTCGCGGGCTTCGTCGGCCTTCAGCTCGAGCGGGTCCGCGGAGGCGGGGGTCGATCCGAAGCCGAGTGCGAGGGAGGTGACTAGGGCGCTTGCGGCGGTGACCGCAAGGGCTCGTTGGCGTTTCATATGTGTATGCCTTTCGGGTGTGGGCATTGGACAGCTACCGGGGGGCAACTGTCATGGCGGTCGCTGGTGAGCGACGCCATATGAGGAGATTAGAGCTAAACCGCGCAAACCAGAAGGTGTAAGTTATTCAGTTAATATCCCTCAAGTTGCCATGGCGTTGCATATTCGTCACCTCGAGGTGCAAGGGACAGGTTTGCGGCGAACCGGTGTATATCGTTGGTGCCCTTGGGATCAGGGAGGGGCTAAGTGGTTGCCGGCTACGGCGGCGCCGACCCCGCCGGAACGGCTCGGGTCGTCATCCGGACTCTCGGCGTTCTGCGAAGCATCGTCACGAACTAGACATCGAAGTCTATGGATATATACGGAATGTCGGGTTTAGAATGTTCAGGTGGAGTTCACCCTTAAGACCCCAAGGCTGGACGGATCTGGCTCCACCCTCACACGGATCCTCACAGCCGACCCGGACGCGAACGTCCGCGGAATCCTGGACACGGCGTGCAAGTTGGAAGGCTGGGAGGCGATCCCGGCCCCGAACGGCGCCACGGCCCTGGCCCACCTGCGAGCGCAGCGACCGCACATGGTGGTGACCGAGCTGGCGATGCCCGACATCGACGGCCTGGCCCTGCTGGGCCGCATGCGATCGGAGTTCCCCGAGGTCCCCGTGATGGTCCTGGCCGGCAAGGCCGGCGCACAGGACCAGATCGGCTGCCTCGCGGCCGGTGCCGACGACTACGTCGCCAAACCGTTCAATCTCGAGGAGGTCATGCTCCGGCTCAAGTGCATGCGGCGACGCAGCGCCGTCTCGTCGATCGAAGTGCCGCCCACCATCGTCGTCGGCGACCTCGAGCTCGACGAGGAGTCGCGCGAGGTGCGGCGCGGGGACACGATCGTCGACTTGACCGACACCGAGTTCCGGCTGCTGCGCTACCTGATGCGCAACCCCCGCCGGGTGCTCAGCAAGGAGCAGATCCTGCGGCAGGTCTGGAGCTACGACTTCCGCGGCAAGCCGACCATCGTCGAGCTCTACATCTCGTACCTGCGCCGCAAGATCGACCGCGGCGCCGAGCCGATGATCCACACCGTGCGGGGGGTCGGCTACGTCCTCAGACCGGCGTGACCGGCTCAGGCCCACGCCAGGCGCATGGGGCACCAGCCGAAGTGGCGCCGCAGTGTCCGGTTCCACTTGTTCGCCGGCAGGTCCGGGTGGAGGAACGCCAGCCCGGTGCCGTACTTGCTGATGGCGCAGGGGCGGTAGCCGGCCTTCCACAGTCGGCGGTCGACCGGGCCCGGCCGCCCGGCGCTCTTGACCTCGACCACGGCCATGTCGGGGCTGATCGCCCCGAAGCGGCCGTCGAAGTCCTCGAATCGCAGTTCCGTGTCGCAGGTCAGCCGCGCCCCCGAGGGGCGGTGGAGCATGGTCGCGCGCTCGTAGCGGGTGACCAGCACCGGTCGCAGCGCCTCGACCGGGATGGGGACCTCCGCGGCGTCCTCGATCCGTGACCGGCCCTCCTCGGTGAGGCGGTGCCGGTCCTGCTCGAGGTACTCGAAGCGCCGCTTGACCGTGGCGTCGCCGGCGCGGGTCTTGATCTCGAGCATGCACTGGCCCGAGTCCAGATAGGTGCGGGTGCGGACCTTGAAGCGGCGACGTCTGGAGTGGGCGGCGCTGAGGTAGCTGGACAGGTCCGGGGTGTCGAAGTACGCCGACTCGTAGTCGAACCGGCGACGGCGATCCAGCTCGAGCACCGACAGCTCGCCGCGCAGGTCGGCCAGCGTCCGCTCGAGGTCGCCGCGGTCGACCAGGTACTTGCGGTCCACACGCGTCTGCAGTTCGGCGACCGCCAGCAGGTCGGTGAGTGCTATGGGGGACAGCAGGTCGTACATGGAGCGCTCCCAGATCAACGGACGAATGCCGGTCGGCGCCTGGGCGACCGCGTCGGTCCGCCGGTGGCGACCCGGTAGGTGACCTCGACGGTCTGGGAGTCGCGCACCAGGTCGGTCAAGGTGGTCTCGATCCGCGTGATCGCCTCGGCGTCGAGCAGCTCGAGCAGCCGGGCCTCCAGTTCGGCCCGGGAGTGGTAGATCCGCTCGAGCACCACCCGCTCCTGCCGGTAACGCTGGTGGAGGAACGGCTGGTCGATGACGGCCATGACGACGACCACGAGCAGGCCCAGCGCCGGTCCCGTCCACGCCGGCGTCAGCGGAATGCCGCAGACGAGTCCAATGGAGAGCGCCGAAAAGTAGTAGCAGACGTCGCCGTGGCTCAGCTCGGACGATCGGAGCCGGATGATGGAGAGCACGCCGAACAGGCCGATGCCCACGCCTATCCCGATATCGGTCCCCAGCAGTGCCGTCACCACCGCGTAGACGCCGATGTTGATGCCGATATAGGGCACGACCATGTGCCTCCTGCGGTGCCTGCGGTAGTAGACCCCGAACACCAGCATGCTGATGAGAGCCAGATCGGCGAGCAGTCCCGTCCATCCGAAATCGTCCATACCCCGCTTTATAGATCGCGAACCTATGGAGTCCCCATGAGCCGTCTATGCGTTCCCGATGAACGAGCAAGCGTTTCCATAGAATTTCCACAGTCCCCCTCGCCACCGACCGCGTCATCGTCGGGATTCGAAGGGAGTGCGTTCACCTGAAATCCAAACTGGACTGACGAGACTTTCACGGCCATCGGGGCGGGGCGGCACTTCCCGATTCCCGCCGCCGAGCCCACCGCGCGGGGTTACGGTGATTCCGGTCCGCAGAACAGACCGGGGCGGCGGCGCCGGAGGCGAGTCCGCCCCGGATCGACGCCGCTAGGAGGCATCGGTCGATGAAAGCCCTGCAATACCGCGCGATAGGCGCCGCCCCCGAAGTGGTCGAGGTCCCCACCCCCGAACCGGGGCCCGGAGAGGTCCTGCTCAAGGTCACCGCCGCCGGAGTGTGCCACTCAGACGCCACCGTCATGGGCTGGTCGGCCGACGAGTTCCCCTACGAGCTGCCCATGACGCTCGGCCACGAAGGCGCCGGCACCGTCGAGGCGCTCGGCGAGGGCGTCACCGGCGTCGAGATAGGCGAACCGATGGCCGTGTACGGGCCGTGGGGCTGCGGGCGGTGCCGCAAATGCGCCGCCGGAGACGAGAACTACTGCCTGCGGGCGGCCGAACTGGCGATCCACCCGCCCGGGCTCGGAGCGCCCGGCGCCATGGCCGAGTACATGATCGTCGACGACGTCCGGCATCTCGCGCCGCTGGGTGGCCTCGACCCGGTGAAGGCGGTGCCGCTGACCGACGCGGGCCTGACGCCGTACCACGCGATCAAGCGGTCGCTGCCGAAACTCGTCCCCGGCAGCACCGCCGTGGTCATCGGCACCGGCGGCCTCGGGCACGTCGGGGTGCAGCTGCTGCGGGTGATGACCGCGGCCCGCGTGATCGCCGTCGACGTGTCCGAGGAGAAGCTGGCCCTGGCCCGGGAGGTCGGCGCGCACGAGACGGTCCTGTCCGACGACGCCGCGCCGGCCAGGCTCAAGGACCTGACCGACGGCGTCGGCGCGAACGCGGTGTTCGACTTCGTGGGCATGCCGTCGACCGCGGAGATCGCGGCCGGCGCCGCCGCGGTCGACTCCGACGTGGTCCTCATCGGCATCGGCGGCGGCAGCATCCCGGTGGCGTTCGGAATCCTGCCGTTCGAGGTCGCCGTCAGGGCGCCGTACTGGGGAAGCCGAGGTGAACTGATCGAAGTCCTCGACCTGGCCCGCGGCGGCTTCGTCGACGTCCACGTCGAGACGTTCGGCCTGGACGAGGGGCCGGTCGCCTATGAGCGGCTGCACGAGGGCGCCGTCCGGGGCCGCGCGGTCATCCTTCCGAACGGCTGAATCGAGGATTTCCGAAGAAAAATTCCGGCGGGGTGTCGATCCGGGCCGCGCCCGTTCGACCTGAGGGTGAAAGGACAAGCCTTCGGTAAGAAACGGGAGAACATCATGCGCAAGCTCATCGTCACCGCGTTCGTGTCCGTCGACGGCGTCATGGAGGCGCCCGGCGGCGAGGACGGCTACCGCAACACCGGCTGGACGTTCAAGACCGTCGAATTCGACGAGGCCGCCTACGAGATCAAGGCCCGCGAGCAGGAGGAGACCGGCGCGCTGCTGCTGGGCCGCCGCTCCTATGAGGCCTTCGCGCCGGTCTGGCCGACGATGGAGGAGTTCGCCGGCTACAACGCCATGCCGCGCTACGTCGTCTCGACCACCCTCGAAGAGGACGACCCGAAGTGGCCGGCGACCGTGCTCCGCTCGCTCGACGAGGTCGCCGCGCTCAAGGAGACCGAGGGCGGGCCGATCGCCGTCCACGGCAGCGCCGAACTGGGCCGGAGCCTCGCCGACGCGGGCCTGGTCGACCGCTACCACCTGCTGGTCTTCCCGGTACTCCTCGGCGCCGGCAAGCGGCTGTGGAGCGAGGCCGACAAGGACTGGACCAAGCTGCGGCTGGTCGAGCAGGAGGCCTACGGCAACGGGGTCCAAAAGCAGATCTTCGACGTCGTCCGTTGAACGCGGATCGCGCCCGGTTCCGCGGGGGACCGGGCGCGTCCGTGCGTCCACTAGGAGAGCCGGTCGACCACCAGCTGGGCGGTCTTGCCCGCCGAGGCCGGGTTCTGGCCGGTGACCAGGCGGCCGTCGGCGACGGTGTACTCGCTGAACTTCTCGCCGCCCTCCCATTGCGCGCCGCGCTCCTCGAGGCGGCTCTGCAGGAGGAACGGGACCGTGTCGTCGAGTTCCATGGCGGCCTCCTCCTCGTTGGTGAACGAGTTGAGCCGCTTGCCGGAGACCAGGTACGAGCCGTCCGAGAGTTTGGCGTTGACCAGCGCCGCCGGGCCGTGGCAGACCGCCGAGACGACGCCGCCGCGTTCGTAGACGTCGGCGGCGGCCCGGCACAGCTCCCGCGACTCGGGGAAGTCCCACATGGTGCCGTGTCCGCCGACGAAGTAGATCGCGTCGTACTCGGCCGGGTCGACCTCCTCGGCGCTGCGGGTGGACCGCAGGCGCTCGCTCTGGGTCTCGAAGAACTCCTTCTGGACCGGGTCGTCGTCCTCGTAGCCCTCGTACGGCGGCTCGCCGCCGTCGACCGACACGAAGTCGACGTCGAGCCCGGCGTCGCGGAAGACCCGCCACGGGTGCGCGGCCTCGGGGACGGTGTACCCGGTCTCCCGTCCGGTGTCGCCGAGCTGGGCGTGGCTGGTGAGCGCCAGCATCACTTTCTTGGCCATCGGTTGAATCCCTTCGTTCCCTCATGCAGTGCCGCGGCGGAGCCGCAGCGCCCGGGTACCCGGGGGAACGGAGTTGATGCGGGCCCGAACGCCGCCGGTCAGGTGCCCGAGCCGCGGCTCCACTGCGGCGACTGGGTCAGGTAGAACAGGTAGCCCAGCGCCGGGCCGACGACCACGGCGGCGATGCCGACGGCCACCAGCAGCCCCTGGAGGGTCGCCGACGCGCCGGCCGCCTCGGCGATGGTGGTCTGGTCGACCAGCATCCACGGGTACTGGCCCAGGCCCCAGCCGGAGACGACCGAGGAGACCGCGAGTACGGCGGTGAGGCGGGCCGGGCCGTAGCGGCGGCGGTGGAGCAGCAGCAGCGTGGCGGCCCCGCCCAGAGCCGAGAGCACGATCAGCGGCGCCGCCCTCCCGGTGAGTCCCGCGCTCAGGGTCGGGGCGTCGCTCGTGATGGGGACGAGCGCGGCGAAGACCACCGCGCCGGTGGCGATCCCGACCGCCAGCGACCGTCGCCGCAGGGACTCGGCCAGGTCCGGCTCCTCGCCGCGGGCGGCGTCGGCGGTCAGGAACACGCCGGCGAGGAACGCGCAGGTGCCGACGGCGATCAGGCCGCCGAACAGCGAGGTCGGGTTGAGCCAGGAGGTCCAGGGGTCGCCGTAGCCTTCGGCGGGGACCCTCCCCGAGGCCAGTGCCCCGGCGACGGCGCCGAAGAAGAACGGGGTGAGCACCGACGAGGTCGCGAAGACCGCGCCGAACAGCCGCGCCTGGCCGAGGGTCTCGGAGTACTTGCGGAAGGCGAAGCTGGCGCCGCGCAGCACGATGCCGATCAGGGCGAGGAGCAGCGGGACCATGAGCGTGGTCATCGCCGCCGAGAACGCGGTGGGGAAGCCGGTCCACCAGGTCACGAGCACGTAGATGAGCCAGACGTGGTTGGCCTCCCAGACCGGTCCGATGCTGTGGTCGATGCGGGTGCGCAGGGCGGCGCCGCCGCGGCTGCCGCCGGCGGTCAGGTCGTAGAAGCCTGAGCCGAAGTCGGCGCCGCCGAGCACGGCGTAGGCGACGACGCCGACGAACAGCGCCGCGGCCACGGCGACTTCGAGGCTCATCATTTCGCTGCCCCTTCGCTCGATGTGTCGCGCAGCCGCGCCTGGGGCCCGTAGGGGCTGGGAAGGTCGCTCTGCCCGGCTCTCCATCTGCGTGCCATGGAGCGCAGCACCATCACCGCCGCGACGGTCATGGCCCCGTAGAGGAGGGTCGAGCCGGCCAGGATCCACCAGAGTCTGGCGGTGTAGTCGCCGACGGCCTCTTCGGTGCGCATGATGCCGTGGACGATCCACGGCTGGCGTCCGACTTCGGTGGCGATCCAGCCGGCCTCCATCGCCACGACCGCGAGGGGCCCGGCGACGGCGGCGAATCCGAGGAACCAGCGGTGGTCCGACAGGTCGCGCCCCCGCCAGCGGGTGAACCAGTAGAGGAGGACGGCGAGCATGAGCAGCAGCCCGATGCCGATCATGGTCTGGAAGGCCCAGTGGGCGATGTTGACCGGCGGATGGTCTTCGACCGGGATGGTGTCGAGTCCGGGCACGGGTTCGCTCAGGGAGTTCTGGGCGATGATCGATCCGAGGTAGGGGATGTCGAGGGCCCATTTGACCTCGCCGTCGATGTAGACGCCGCCGATGCGCAGGGGGGCGGGGCTCTCGGTGGTGTCGGCCAGTTCGAAGGCGGCGAGTTTGGCCGGCTGGCGTTCGTCGAGTCCTGCGCCGAGGAGGTGGCCGACGAAGGGCTGGACGAGGGCGCCGACGGTGGCGAAGGCGAAGGGGACGATGAAGCCGAGGCGGTGGTGGCGGTCGCGGCGGCCGCGGAGCATGCCGACGGCGTAGACGCCGGCGATGACGAAACCGGCGACCATGTAGGCGGCGACCCACATGTGCGCGAACTGCAGTGCGGCGTGGCCGTTGAACAGCACCCGCCACGGTTCGACGTCGGTGATCCGGCCGTCGACGATGTTGAATCCGGTGGGGACGTTCATCCAGGCGTTGACCGCCAGGACGCAGTAGGTGCCGAACACGCCGGTGACGGCCATGGGCAGGACCATGAGCAGGTGCCGCCCAGCGGGCATGCGGCCCCAGCCGTAGAGGTAGATGCCGAGGAAGATCGCTTCGAGGAAGAAGGCGAGGCCTTCGAAGGCGAAGGGGAGTCCGAGAACGTCGCCGAAGGCGCCCATGAGACCGGGCCACAGCAGTCCCATCTCGAAGCTGAGGACGGTTCCGGAGACGGCGCCGATGGCGAACAGGACCGCCGAGACCTTGGCCCAGCGTTTGGCCAGGCCGAGAGCGACGGGGTCGTCGCGGCGGATGCCGATGAGGTGCATCGTGAAGATCATGGCCGGGAAGGCGACGCCGAAGCAGGCGAGGATGATGTGCCATCCCAGGGAGAGGGCCATCTGCTGGCGGGCGGGGAGCAGGCCGGCCGGTTCCGGCGCCGTTTGGGCTACATCGGACAGCTGCGCGACGAGGTCGGTGGCCAACATGCTTTGACGCTACGCCTGCTTCTGGCGCGACACCCGGCCTTGTGAAAGTTTTCACATGAGGGGTGCTCAGGTGGTGCCGACCCGCTCCGGTTCCGGCGGCGGCGCGTACGCCGGCACCCATTTGGCGAGCCATCCGGCGCCGAGCAGTGAGATCGCGCCGAGGGCGACCGCGGCCGCCGCCAGCGGGAACGCCAGCGTGATGAGGCTCATCAGGCCCGGTCCGGCGACGTTGCCCAGGTCGGCGCACAGCCGCCAGCCGCCGAGGAACTGGCGGCGCCCCGCGTCCGGGGCGACATCGGCGCCGAGGGTGAGGACGATGCCCGCCGAGATGCCGTTGCCCAGGCCCATCAGACACGCCACCGCGCCGATGGCCACGACCGAGCCGGCCAGCGGCAGGATCAGGAATCCGGTGCCCAGGACGACCATGGCCGGCAGCGCGACCCACAGCCGCCCGAAGCGGTCCATGATGGCCCCGCCCGGATAGAACAGCAGCATGTCGACCGCCGCCGAGACCCCGAAGATGAGACTGACCGTCGAGGCGTCGACGCCTTGGGACTCGGCCCACAGCGGCACGATGCTCTGGCGGGTGGCGCGCGCGACCGAGATCAGCAGGATGCCGACGCCGAGGGTGAGCAGCAAGCGCCGGTGGCGCGCCAGTACCGTCCACATGCCGCTCGCCGGCTCGCGGTCGGCCGGGCGCGGGGCGGCGCGCAGCGCCGGAAGCGTGAGGCTGAGCAGACCGCCGGCGAGGCTCATGCCGGCGGCGAACACGTAGGCCGCCGAGATGGCGAACTGGTCTACCAGGAGCGCGGCGGCGAACGGCCCCAAGAACAGCCCGATCCGGAACGTGCCACCCAGTGTGGACAGCGCGCGGGCGCGGAAGCTCACCGCCACCGCCTCGGACAGGTAGGCGTGCCGCGCCAGGCCGAACACCGCCGTCGCCAGCCCGGTGACGAAGACCGCGGCCGAGAAGACCGGCAGCGAATCGGTGCCCGCGGCGACCAGCAGCGCGATCGCGTCGACCACGCACGCGGCCAGCAGCACCCGCTTCTCGCCGAACCGGTGGGCCAGCGCCCCGGCCGGCAGGTCGCCGGCCAGTTGCCCGACGCCGACGAGCGCGGCGACGATCGCCGCCTGCGGGACGGTGGCACCCAGGTCGCGGGCCGTGAGCGCGATGAGCGGGACGATCGCGCCCATGCCGATCGAGATGAGCAGGGTGGGGCCGTAGATCGGGAGGAGCAGCGAACGCCACTGTATCGATACATCTTCGGCGGTCACGTCGCGAACGTACCAGCGTGACGGCCGCCGGCCGTCCACTCGCTCGGCCGCTATGCGCCCGGTTACCCCGGCCGCTCGCCATCATCGGACCGGGAGTTCGCCTCGAGTTCACGCCGGTGTCATCGCGCGGACGTACCCTCGGCTGCCCCGAGTCCGGTGTGGAGGTCAGCTCGATGCCAGGCGACATGTCGACGTCCCTGTACTTCGCCGCCGTCGTGGTCGCGGTGGCGGCACTGCCGTCGCTCGCGGTGGTCGTCGCCGACGTGGTCGGCCTGCGGCGGTCCCGACGGCCCCGGCCGTACCGGGGCCGCCTCGGCAACGGCCAGTACGTGGCGAACCTGCTGGTCGCCTGGGCGGGGCTCAGTTACGGCGCCGCGCTGGCGGCCGTCATCGCCGTGCTCGTCTGGCTCGGCGGCGACACCGACGAGTGGCGCCGCTCGGTCTGGGGCGGCCTCATGGCCGGGACGGTCGCGTCCACGGCGGTCGTGCTCGTCCGGGTGCTTGCCCGTCCCGTGCCGCTGGGCGAAGGGGACCTGCTGCTGGACCGGTGGGCGCGGGCCGGCGGCGACTGGGGCGACACCGGCGGCGACGGCGACTGAAAGGCGGCCGCGGGACGTCCGTTCGGGCAACTATGTTCGAGAGGCGGACCGACCGCATCGTCTATGCAACCGGGAGGGCAGTCCATTGACGTCCACCACCGTCGCCCCGAACGAAGCGACCGATCCGACCGTCGTAGTGGTGCGACCGCGCACCGCCGACGACTCGGGACTGGCCGCCACCGGCGCCGAACGGCCGCTGCTGTCATGGCGGCTGCGGACCGACCGGTCCGCGGTGGTCCAGAGCGCCTACGAACTCGAGACCGCCGCCGACGAGGACTTCCGCGACCCGCTCGAGCGCACCGGCGCGGTCGAATCGGCCTGCCAGGAGACGGCGATGCCCGGCCGCGCCCTCGGCAGCCGCGAAGTGCGGTGGTGGCGGGTGCGCGTGCGCACCGACCGCGGCTGGACAGCCTGGAGCGAGGCCTCCCGCGTCGAGGCCGCGCTGCTCGAGGCCGCCGACTGGACGGCCCGCCCCATCGCTCTGCCCTCCGACGCCGGCCGCGTCGAACCGGGGCCGGCCCCGATGTTCCGCCGCGAGATCGACCTCGACGGCCCCGTCGCCGCCGCCCGCCTCTACGTCACCGCCCTCGGCGTCCACGACATGCGCGTCAATGGGCGCCCGGTCGCGCCGGACCTGCTCGAACCGGGCTGGACCCCGTACGGGAAGCGGCTGCTGTACGCCACCTACGACGTGGCCGGTCTGCTCCGGTCGGGCGCGAACGTGCTCACCGCGACGGTCGGCGACGGCTGGTACCGCGGCACGCTCACCTGGGCCGGCCGCCGCGCCCTCTACGGCGACACCCTCGCGCTGCTCGCCCAACTCGAAGTCGCGCTCACCGACGGCTCGCGCGTCACCGTCGGCACCGACGGCGAATGGAAGGCGACCACCGGCGAGGTCACCTCCGCCGGGCTCTACGAAGGCGCGACTGTGGACCTGCGGCGCCGTCGCGACGGCATGCACCTGCCCGGATACGACGACGGCGACTGGGAGGCCGCGCGGCCGCTGGACCTGCCGCCGCGGCTGGAGCAGCGGTCGGCGCCGCCGGTGCGGGCCGTCCAGGTCCGGCCGGTCGACTTCGCGCCCGGGCCCGAGGGGGCGCTGCGCGTCGACACCGGACAGAACCTCACCGGCTACCTGCGCCTCACCGTCGAAGGAGAGGCCGGCAGGCGGGTGACCGTGCGGCACGCCGAAGTGCTCGACGCCGAAGGGTCCCTCCACACCGAGCCGCTGCGGCTGGCCGAGGCGACCGACCGCTACACGCTCGCCGACGCCCGCGCCGAGACTCTCGAACCGCCGTTCACCTTCCACGGCTTCCGCTACGCCGACATCGAGGTCGACCCGGGCGTGCGCGTCACCGGCGTCGAGGCCGTCGTCGTGGCCTCGGACCTGGAGCGCACCGGCCGCTTCGCCTGCTCCGACGAGCGCGTGAACCGCTTGTACGAGAACGTGGTCTGGTCCCAGCGCGGCAACTTCCTGGCCGTGCCCACCGACTGCCCGCAGCGCGACGAGCGGCTGGGCTGGACCGGCGACCTCCAGGTCTTCGCCCCGACCGCCTGCCACAACTTCGACGGCCGCGCCTTCCTCCGCAGCTGGCTGCGCGACCTCGCCGCCGAGCAGCGCGACGACGGGTGCGTGCCGCACGTCGTGCCCGACGTCCTCGGCGTCTTCGACGACGAGGACCTGCGGTACGGCTCCACCGGCTGGGCCGACGCCGCCGTGACCGTCCCGTGGGCGCTCTACGAGGCCTACGGCGACGAGACGATCCTGGCCGACCAGTACGACTCGATGCGCCGCTGGGTCGACTGGGGCGCCACGCAGCTCGACGACGACGGGATCTGGTCGGGCGGGTTCCACTTCGGCGACTGGCTCGACCCGAACGGCTCGAGCGAGCGGCCAGGCGAGTCGACCACGCCGACGCCGTTCACCGCCACCTCCTACCTGGCGCACAGCGCCCGGCTCACCGCCCGTGCCGCCCGAGTCCTCGGCCACGAGGCCGACGCCGAACACTATGAGTCCCTTGGCGACCGGGCAGCCGAGGCCGCGTGGAGCCGGTTCAAGGACACGGCCCTGGCCACGCAGACCGGCTGCTCGCTGGCCCTGGAGTTCGCGATCGCGCCGCCTGCCGAGCGCGCCGAGACCGCCGCCGCGCTCGCCGCGCTCGTGCGGGCCGCCGACGGCCGGATCGCCACCGGGTTCCTCGGCACGCCGCTGGTCCTGCACGCCCTGACCGCCTCCGGTCACCACGAGGAGGCCTACCGGCTGCTGCTCAACGAGCGCAGCCCCGGCTGGCTGCACCAGCTCCGGCACGGGGCCACGACCGTCTGGGAGCGCTGGGACGCCATCGGCGAGGACGGCCGCGTCCATGGCGGCACCATGGACGCCAGCGGCCCGATGGTGTCGTTCAACCACTACGCCTACGGCGCGGTCGCGTCCTGGCTGTACCGGACCGTGGCCGGGATCGCGCCCGACGCGGAGGCGCCGGGCTATGAGCGCGTGGTCTTCGCACCCGTGCCCGGCGGCGGCCTCGCCTGGGCCGCGGCCATGATGGACACGCCCCGGGGTGAAGCCTCGATCCGCTGGGAGACCGAAGGTTCGGTCGTCGACGCCGAGGTCCTCGTCCCGCCGGGATCGACCGGCACCTTCGTGCTGCCGCCGGGCAGGTGGGAGGACGTCCGCGTCGACGGCGCCCCGGTAGCGCAGGCCGCCCTGGTGCCTTCCGAGGTGTACGGCAGGCCGGCGCTCAAGCTCGGCGCCGGCGGCCACCGCCTCGAACTGACCTGACCGGCACCGCATTCGCATTCCGACGGCGACCGACGCCTGAATGGCGCGCGGTCCCATATTGTTCGGTTCCCGTGCAATCGGCCGGGTGTCTGGGAGCCAAGTTGATTGCAATTTCAACTATTAGGTTTGCGGCCGGTGGATCGGGTCCGTGAATTGTTGCGGATCATTCCGTTACCGGCGCGACCGGCGCCGGCGAATCGGCGGTGTACGCAAGTCCGGTATGGCCCCATTCAGCAGCGAGAAAATGGATTCCATCGGCCGCATGGGCGCCTTGTCATGCTGAGATATGTCGACATGACGATAATGGGAATGGGCATTGTCGTATTGGCGACACTCCTCCCACGGGCAACGCTCGGGCATAATGACAAGGCGAGTGCGCATTCGCGACGGCGAGTGCGTATTCGAACGAGGTGCCGCCGCTCTTTCGAATAACGGAGTGAAAGGGCGTCGGCCCCGCGCCACCCGGCTTCAGTGCCGAAGCCGTCGAAACGTCTCCTCTCACCCGGCGTCCCCGCGCGCGGAACGGCGCCGGGCGCAGCCTCTCGACCGGGAAGGTGGTTCGCATGCCTCACCACGTCGGTGCGGAAGTACAACTGCAGCAAGTGTTCACCCTGATCGACCGGATCGTCGGCAGTGAGAGCGTCTCCCGCACCGCCGAGAAAGTGCCGGTGGGCGCCGACGAGTCGATCCTCCCGCAATTCCTCGCTTATGCGGACGAAAACGGACTTCCCTCCCAAGTGGATATGACTTACACGGTCCGCAGGCACTGGCGCGCCGACGTGCCGATGTACGAAGAGGTGCGGCGGCGCCTGACGACGCGGACCAGGTTCCGCGCCCTGTGCCGGCCCGACGAGGCCCTGTGGGGCACCGGCGACGAGATCCCGCTCGACCTCAAACCCGAACTGGTGCACATCCGCTCGGCATGGAGGCCGATGCCCGAGTACGCCATCCTCGACCAGGAGACCGCCCTGGTCAAAACCCGCGTGGACCACCGCTACGCACTGGTCATCAAGGTCGCCGTCCCCGAACTCGTGCGCTCGCTGTCCGAAGCGTTCGAGCGCAACTGGCGGCTCTCGCTCACCCCGCAGCTGTACCGGCGGCTGCGGAACGCGCTCGGCAGCCCGGTCAACCAGAAGGTCCTCCACCACCTCCGCGAAGGCTGCATCGACGAAGTCGCCGCCAAACGCATGAAGGTCTCGGTGCGCACCTACCGGCGCTACGTCTCGCTGCTGATGGAGGAACTCCAAGTCGAGACCCGGTTCCAGATGGCTTGGCGGCTCGCCCAGCTCGGATCCTGAGCGCGCCGACCCGGCGACGGCGCGTGACAGGAAACTGTCACGCGCCGCCTCATCGCCGCACAGGCGCCGCCGATTGCTGGCATCAAGTGGACATTCCCTTGTCTGGCGGGAGATTCCGCTCGTAGCTTGACGTGTGTCGAAAAGTCACGATGAAGGGAACAGCCATGCCGCAACTGGACGCCGCCGTCAAAGAGAAGATCAAGTTCCTCATATGCGACATTCTGGAACTGGACGCCGACGAGGTCACCGACACCAGCCTCTTCAAGGAAGACCACGACGCCGACTCCCTGCTGGCCATCGAGATCGTCGCCTCCCTGGAGAAGACCTTCAACATCACCATCGAGCAGTCGCAGATGGCCCGCATGGTCAACCTCGACGGCATCTACGCGGTGGTCGCCGAAGCCCCGAGCAACGACTGAAGCGGCGCACAGCGATGAGCACCCCGCACGCCCCCGTCGCCGAGCCGGCCCGCCGCGTCGTGGTCACCGGACTCGGCCCCGTCTCCAGCATCGGCATCGGCGCCGAAGCGTTCCTCGCCGGCCTCAAAGCCGGACGCGACGGATCCCGGCCGGTCACCTCGTTCGACACCCGCGGCTACGAGCACTCCTACGCCTGCGAGATCGTCGACTTCGAGCCCGGCGAATGGATCGAGCGCCTCGACCCCGACGGGCTCGGACGCGCCACCCAGTTCGCCGTCGCCGCCGCGCACCTGGCCCTGCGCGACGCCGCACTGCCGCTGACGCGGCTGCGCGAGCGGCGCGTGCTCATCTCCATCGGCACCACCGACGGCGAATCCCGCGACCTCGACGCCCTCGCGCAAGTCGACGTCGAACGCGGCAGCGAGCACATGGACCCCCGGGTCGCCTCCCGCATCCCCGCCGGACGGCTGTCTTCCATGGTCGCCCGCGAGATGGAGCTGACCGACGTCGAGGCCATCACCCTGCCCACCGCCTGCGCGGCGGGCAACTACGCCATCGGCTACGGCTACGACGTCGTCCGCTCCGGCGAAGCCGACTTCGCCCTCTGCGGCGGCGCCGACGCCCTGTGCCGCAAGACCTTCACCGGCTTCTACCGGCTCGGCACCATCGCGCCGCGCTACTGCAGCCCCTTCGACGAGGACCGCCAGGGCATCCTCACCGGCGAAGGCGCCGGCGTCCTGGTCATGGAAAGCCTCGAATCGGCACTCGAACGCGGCGCCCCGATCTACGGCGAGGTCCTCGGATACGGACTCAACTGCGACGCCCACCATCCCGTCGCGCCCAACGAGGACAGCATCGCCGCATGCATCGACCTGGCCCTCACCGACGCCGGGGTCACCACCGAGCAGGTCGACTTCATCTCCGCCCACGGCACCGGCACCAAGGCCAACGACGTCACCGAAGCCAGGGCCATCCGCCAGGTCTACGGCGAGCACATGCCCCGCACGATCTCCATGAAATCCATGATCGGCCACACCATGGGCGCGGCCAGCGCCCTCGCGGCCATCGGCTGCGCGCTGGCGATCTCCGAGGGCTTCATCCCCCCGACGATCAACCACCGCGCCACCGACCCCGAATGCGACCTCGACTGCGTCCCCAACGAAGCGCTCGAGACCGAGGTGTCGGTGGTGCAGAACAACGGCCTGGCGTTCGGCGGCAACAACTCCGTGGTCGTGCTCAGCAGATGCGAGACGGCGGGGGCGGTGGCATGACCTGGGCGGTCAAGGGAGCCGGCGCGCTGTGCAGCGTCGGCTCGAACGTCGAGGCGATCGCCGAGGCGCTGTGCGAGGGCCGGTCCGGCTGGGCGCTGCTGCGCGGGTTCGACGCCGACCGGTACACCATGCCGGGCGCCTACGAGATCGACGACCGGATCGGCGGCGAGGACCGCCCGGGCCGGGCCACCCGCTGGCTCCTGGACGCGGTCGCCCAGGCATGCAAGGAAGCGGGGGTCGGCGAGGACCTGACCGGCGTGCCGGTGGTCATCGGCACCGGCCTGCGGGAACTGCGCGGCGCCGAACTGGCGTGGCTGGACGGCGCCGGCATCGAGGAGTCGTCGCTGGACTTCGGTCGGGCGGTGCGCGAGCGGTTCGGCGCGGCCGAGGTGCACACCGTGACCAACGCCTGCTCGGCCTCGCTGTACGCGCTGGCGATGGGAACGGACCTGCTCGACCTCGGCGAGGCCGACACCGTCGTCGTCGCGGGCGTCGACGCGATCACCGAGAGCATGTTCGGGCTGCTCAACCGGGTCCAGCCCGAGCCGCCCGCAGAAGTGCGGCCCTTCGACCGCGATCGTCGCGGCGTCGTCATGGGCGACGGCGCGGTCGCGGTCGTCCTCCAGCGCGGCAGCGGCGCCTCGGCGCTGGGGACGGTGCGTTCGGTGAGCGTCAACTGCGACGCCGCGCACGTCACCGCCCCCGACGAGTCCGGGATCGCCGCGGCCGTCCGGGAGGCGCACGAGCGCGCCGGGGTCGGCCCCGCGGACATCGACCTGCTCATGGCGCACGGCACCGGGACGGTCCTCAACGACCGGACCGAGGCGCTGGCGGTGCGGAGCGTCTTCGGGCCGGAGCCCGGTGCGGTGATGACCGCGATCAAGTCGATGACCGGCCACACCTCCGGCAGCTCGGGACTGCTCAGCCTCGTGGTGGCCCTGTGGTGCCTGCGGTCGGGCCGGGTCCCGCCCGTGCTCGGGCTCGAGCGTCCGATCGAGGAGGCCGCCGGTTTCGACTGGGCGACCGGCCGGGCCGGGACCGTCGCGGGGCGGCTCGCGCAGATCAACGCATTCGGGTTCGGCGGCGTCAACGCCGTGGCCGTAGTGGAGGGAGCCGGCAGTGTGGTGGCATGACGTGGTCGTGACCGGCGCGGCCCGGACCGTCTCGGTCCCCGGCGGCGAGCAGTTCGATCCGAAGACCGTGCTGGGCCCCAAGGGCCTGCGGTACAAGGACCGGGCGAGCCGGCTGGGCATGAGCGCCGCGCTGCTCGCCTTGGAAGAGGCCGGCGTGGCGATCTCGCGGACGAAGGACGGCACCGCCAGCGGCGGCCCGGGCGACGCGTCCTGCGGCGTCGTGGTCAGCTCCAACCGCGGCAACCTCGACACCGTCTGCCGTGCCGCGGCCGTCATCCGCGAGCAGACCGTGGCCGGGGCCAGCCCGATGGACCTGCCGAACGCCTCGCCGAACGTCGTCGCCTCCTCGGTGGCGATCCGCTTCGGCCTCAAGGGACCGAACGTGATGCTCTGCAGCGGCGCCGATTCGGGGCTCGAAGCGGTCCGCGCCGGCGCGGTCATGATCGGGTCCGGCCGCGCCGACCGCGTCGTGGTCGTCGGCGTCGAACCGGCGAACGAGGTCGTGGCGCGTCTGCTGGGCGTCGCGGAGTCCGCGTGCTTCGACGGGGCCGCCGCGGTGGTCCTGGAGCGCCGCGCCGGCGCCGGACGCCACGGCTCGCGGCCGCTGGCCCGACTGGCCGGGTGGCGGCGCGCGGCCTCGGCCGAGCGTGCCGCGGCCGGCCTGCCCGGCGAGACGGCGCCGATCTCGAGCGGATTCGGCGACGCCTCCGGCGCGCTCGGGGTCCTCGACGCGGTCGAGGCGGCCCGTTCGATCCATGCCGGAGCGGTCGAGGCCGCGCGCTTGGACGGCGGCGTCGACGGCGAGTCGGTGCTGAGCCTGGCGCTCGAGCGGGACGGAGGCGCCCGATGAGCCTGGCCGTGACCCTGCAAGCGGGGCCCGAGCGGCCCGGAGCGGCGCTCAACGCGCTGATGCTGCACGGACTCGCCTCCGACTCGGCCGTGTGGTCGGCCGTCCGCGACGAGTTCCCCGACTGCCGGGTGTGGACCGCCGACCTGCCCTGGCGCGGTGAGGGCGTCGCCGACTGGCAGTTCGAGCCCGACCCGGTCGTCTGGCTCGACCGCACCGCCGAGGCGATGGGCGAGCCGCCCCAGATCCTGGTCGCCCACTCCTTCGCCTCCTCCCTGGTGCTGGACTGGGTCTGCCGCCGGAGCGCGGCGGCGGCGAGGCTGCGCGCACTGGTGCTCGTCTCGCCGTTCTACCGCAGCGGCAGCGACGACTTCCCTTGGGAGGCCATGGAGTACTACGTGGAGAACTTCCACCAGATCCTCGCCGAGGGCATTCACACCAGGTCCCGGCGGCCCGTGGACCCCGAGATCGCGCTCGGCATGGCCGTCCACGTGCGCGACCGCATCGGCCCGTACGCGTGGATGCGGTTCTTCCACTCCTATATGGCCACCCCGTTCCTGCCGCTGGAACGCCTGGACCTGCCGTGCCTGGTCCTGTCCGGGCGCGGCGACCGGGCCGCGTTCCCCTCCGACGCCGAGGCGCTCGCCGCCGCGCTGCCGGAGGCCGAACTGCACGTCTTCGACGACTGCGCGCACTTCCCGATGCAGGAGTCGGCCACCCACTTCGCCAAGACCGTCGACGAGTTCATAACCCGTCGAGTCCTTGCCGCCGAACCCGCCCGCACCGACCACCACGCGAGCGGCCACGGAACCGCCCGCACCGCCACCACCGCCGCACGAGGAGCGACCCCATGAGCCTGAAGAAGCACCTGGACCGCCTGCTGACCGAGACCACCGAGACGACCGTCCCCGTCCGCTACGAGGGCTCCAACATCTGCACGTGGATCGGTTTCAAGCACGTCAACTACGTCGTCGAAGAAGCCGTCCTCCAGCACTTCCGCCGCAGCGGACTGGCCGCCCGCGACCTCTACGAGCGCCACGGGCTCGGCCTGGACCTGGTCGACCTCGACACCCGGATCTTCACCGCCCTTCACATGGACGACGAGGTGCGGGCCAGCGTCATCGCCCGCGAGGAGGCCGACGGCGAGCTGCGGTTCACCGTGAAACTGACCGTCGACCGCGACGGCCGCCGCGCCAAGGCCGTCACCTCCAAAGTCGCCGTTCGACTGCGCCGCGACACCGGCACCGAGGACGCCGAACCGGCCGAAGCGCTCGAGCCCTACACCGTCGGCGCGCTGACCGCTCAGACCGAACTGGACCTGCCTCCGATCGACCCGGCCGCCGGCGACATCGCCGCGCAGGCCGTGGCCGGCCGCAACGCCTTCGCCTGGAAATGGCGCATCCCCTACATGTACTGCCACTTCACCGAGCGCGTCCAGATGTCGGGCTACCTGCGGCAGATGGAGGAGGTCGTCGACCTGTTCCTGGCCGACCGCGGCATCTCCATCAAGACCCTCCTCGACGACCGCTCCTGGATCCCGGTCGTCCCGCACTCGCGGGTGCGCCTGCTCAACGAGGCGCTCATGGAAGAGGAGCTCTACACCGTCTACACCGTCGAGGACGTCTTCAAGACCGCGACCTACACCTCCCGCATGGACTGCTTCGTCGTCCGCGATGGGGCGGTCGTCCCGGTCGCCACCGGCTCGATCATCCACGGCTACGCCGTCATCGACAGCCGCCGCGACTGGAGCCTGGTCGACTTCGACGACCGCGTCATGCGGGCCCTCACCGGCGGGCTGGCGGCATGACCGCGCCGGTCCCCGTCGTCACCGGCGTCGGCGCCGTCAGCTGCCTCGGCGACGGCATCGACGCCATGTGGGAGGGCATGCTCGCCGGCCGCAGCGCCCCCCGCCCGGTCCCTGACGCCGACGCGCGCATGGCGCACCCGAACATGTACCTCGTTCCCGACCGGATCGGCGGCGGCACCGCGCCTTCGGCCGCGCGGCTCGGCGTCCTGGCCGCCGAGGAAGCGCTCGCGCACGCCGGTCTGACGATGCGCCCCGAGGAACCGGCCGCGGTCGTCCTCGGCACCGGCATGGGCCAGTCCACCGTCCTCGACCGGGCCCGTTCGCACGGCAGGCCCCCGTCGAACGACGACGCCGTCTTCGCCACCGCCGCCGAGATCGCCGACGCCCTCGGCGCCCACGGCCCCAACCTCAGCATCAGCAACGCCTGCGCCGCGGGCGGATTCGCGATCTCGGTCGCCGCCGACATGATCCGCTCCGGCCAGGTCGAGGTCGCGATCGCCGGAGGCGCCGAAGCCTATTCGCGTGTCGCCCTCGGCTGCTTCAACCGCCTCGGAGCGGTCGACCCCGAACGGTGCCGGCCCTTCAGCGCCGCGCGCGCCGGCACCGTCTTCGGCGAAGGCGCCGCCATGCTCGTCCTCGAATCCGCCGACCACGCCCGAGACCGCGGTGCGCGCCCGTGGGCGTCGGTCAACGGCGCCGGGTGGAGCTGCGACGCCTACCACGCCACCGCGCCCGAACCGGACGGCGCCCAGATCCGCCGCGCCGTCACCGAAGCGCTCGAACGGGCCGGCGCCGAACCGGCCGACGTCGCCGCCGTCGTACCGCACGGCACCGGCACCGAACTCAACGACCAGATCGAGGGCCGCGTCCTCGCCGAGGTCCTCACCGACCGGCCGCCCGCCTACAGCCTCAAAGCGCTGCTGGGGCACACCGGGGGAGCGGCCGGGGCGTTGGCGGTCGCTGCCGCCGTCCTCATGAGGCGGCACGGCGCCGTGCCCGCCAACGTCGAGGTCGGCCCGATCGACCCCGACTGCGACATCCGCCTGCCCGAAGCCCAGGCCCCCTTGGGCGATGGCCAGGTCATGGTCAACGCCTACGCCTTCGGCGGCAACAACGTCTCACTGCTCATAGGAGGCCCCCGATGAACGCGCCGCACCGGCTCACCGTCACCGGCATCGGCCGGGTCCTGCCGCCGCCCGGCGACGTCGACGGCGCATGGTTCGACCACCGGACCAGGCTCGGCCGACGCGGCTACAAGTACCTCCCGCGCGCCGCCCAGTACCTCCTGGTAGCCGGACGGGAGGCCATGGCGGATGCGGGGCTGGCGGTCACGGGACCGGCGGGCTCCGGACCCGCCGGTGAGGACGTTGGCGTCGTCATCGGCACCAGCCACGGCGCCACCGCCCTCCACACCGAGATGGACACGGCCATCCGGGCCGACGGGGCCGACGCCCTCAGCCCCGCCACCGCCGCCTACTTCTCGGTCAACCTCATCCCCTCCAGGCTCGCCACCGAGCACGGCCTCAAGGGCTTCAACCTCCCGATCACCAGCACCGGCACCGCCGGACTCGAATCGCTCCTGGTCGGCGGCAACGCACTGCGCGACGGCCGCGCCCGCCACCTGCTGGCCGGCGCCACCGAGCACCCCGCCTCCGGGACGCCGCGGCGGCGCGGCGACGACGGAGCGGTCGTCCTGGTCGCCGACCAAGCCGAAGCCGACGGCTACGGGACGGTGTCGGTCGACGCCGGCTTCCTCACCCCCGCCGCCGCGGGCGAGGAGGTCGACCGCGCACGCGCCTGGTTCGAGCGGGCCGCCGAACGCACCGGCCTCGACCCCGGCACCCCGCTGACACTCATCGCCGACGACTCCCTCCCCGGCGCGGCCTTCCAGAAGGCCCTCGACGCCGACATCGTCGCGGCCGTCCCCGGAAGCCTCCAGGCGACCGCGGCCGTCGCCGACGCCCTGGAGGCCGGACCCCGGTCCTCCGCCGTCCTCGTCGTCGCCGCAAGCGGCAACGCGGCGCTGGCCCACATCGAACGGAACGGTGACTGACATGCCGGAACTGCGAGAACTCAAAGGACAGTGGGCGCTCATCCTCGGCGCCTCCAGCGGCATGGGCGCCGCCTGCGCCCGGCACCTGGCCGCACAGGGGGTCAACATCGCCGGCGTCCACTTCGACACGGCCGCCGAACAGGACAGGATCGACGCCCTCATCACCGAGATCGGCGACTCGGGCGTCGAGGTCCGCTTCTTCAACGTCAACGCCGCCAACGCCAAAGCCCGAGCCGAGACCGTCGCGAACGTCAAAGACCTCGCCGACGCGACCGGCCTGCGGATCGTCCTGCACTCCCTGGCGTTCGGCGCGCTCCTGCCCTACATCGACCCCGACGGCGAGGCCGTCACCTCCCGCCAGGTCGCCATGACCCTCGACGTCATGGCCAACAGCCTCGTGTACTGGGCGCAGGACCTCCACGCCGCCGGGCTCCTGCGCGAGGGCGCGAAGGTCTTCGCCATGACCAGCGCCGGCGACCAGCGCGTGACCGCCTCCTACGGCGCCGTGTCGGCCGCCAAGAGCGCCCTGGCCGCCCACGGCCGGCAGCTCGCGGTCGAGCTCGCCCCCTACGGTGTCGCCGTCAACCTGCTGCGCGCCGGCGTGACCGTCACCCCCTCGCTCGAACGGATACCCGAGCACCGCGAACTCATCGCCAAGGCCCGCGGCGGCAACCCGCACGGCCGCCTCACCACCCCCGAGGACGTCGCCGAGTTCGTCGCCCTGTTCGCGCGCACCGACTCGGCGTGGATGACCGGCAACGTCATCGGCATCGACGGCGGAGAGGCGCTCACGACATGACCGGACCGCGCCCCCACCTGCTGGTCGAGACCCACTACCGCCCCGGCGGCCAGGCACCCGCCTGCTTCGCTCAGGCCCGCGCGCTCCGCGACCACGGCGTCGAGGCGTCGGTCCTGCTGATCGAGAACGGCGTCGGCGCCGCCGTCGACTCGCCCGCGCTCCGGGAGTGCCTCGACAGCGGCGCCGAGGTACGCGTCGACGGCTTCTCGCTGCGCCAGAGAGGACTCGGCCCCGAGGACGCGCACGCCGACATCATCGTGGCCGACATGGACTGGCTGGCCGGGTACCTGCTCGACCGCGACGTCGCGGTGGTGTGGCACTGATGGCGCTGCACCGATCGGACCTGCTGGTGGCGCTCATGGGCGCGCCGCACGACAGCGACATGGCCACCACCGCGATGCGCCTGGCCGATGCCGCGCTGCGCCGCGGCGCGGCCGTGGACATGTGGACCTGCGGCTACGCGACCATGCTCACTCAGAAGAGCCTCGGGGACGCCAAGCCCCGCAACCTCCTGGCCTGGGAACGGGTGTACCCGAGCGCCGCGCACCTGGCACGGCGGATGCTCGAAGCCTACGGCGGCAAGCTCACCTGGCACTCGTGCCGCTTCTGCAGCGAAGAGCGAGGCGCGGTCGACCACATCGACCAGGTGCGGCTGCGCCCGCCGTTCAAGTTCACCGAGCACGTCGACGCCGCCGCCAGGTCCGTCGTCATGGGAGTGGTCTGAATGGGCGAGCCGAGCCGCGTGCTCATCATCCTCGACAAGGCCTACCGCGGCGGCCTCGAAGCGCAGTTCGTCGACGCCCTGTACTTCGTGCGGGAGCTCAACCGGCAGCTCGGCGACCTGGGTGCCCCCGAGCCGAGGGGCGGACTCGACGTCTACCTCACGGGCCTGGCGGTCACCTACGCGCTCGACCAACCGGCCCCGCCGGAGGTCCACCTCGCCGACATGACCGTCGACACCCTCCCGGACCCGCGCTCGACAATCCGCGCCCTGATCGGCGAGGACGTCGGCGTCTGGGCCGACGGCGACGAGCGTGAACGCCTCTCGAAGCGGGCGCTCATCCCCGGCGTCCGGCCGGTCGCCCCGACGGCGATGACCCTCCGCTGGCCCGAATACCGACACGTCTGGTTCCTCTAGTGGCGCGGCTCGGTTCGGTGCGGGGGGAAGAAGAAAGAAGACACATGGCACCGCAAGCAGCTCGGCTCCAGGAAGGCAGCAGGAAGACTCCCATGACCAGAACCGACGCCCGCGCGGTGATCACCGCCTGGGCCACCGCATCCCCCTTCGGACTGGGCAACGAGGCCTTCAGCCGGGGGCTGGCCGCCGGGGCGGTCGCCGTCGCCTCCACCACCGACCCCGCCCACCCGGCGCTCCAGATCGCCGAGGTCCCCGACTTCGACGCGCGCGAAGCGCTCGGCAGGAAGGGCACGCGGTCGATGGACCGGGTCACCGCGCTGACGGTCGCCACCGTCGGGCGGCTCCTGTCAGACCGCGACGGCGAGCGCCTCCCCGAGATCGCCGAGCAGACCGGCCTGGTACTCGGCACGACCACCGGCAGCGCCCACAGCATGCTCGACTTCACCCGCGAGTCGCTCACCCAGAAGCGGCCCTACTTCGTCGACCCGACCAAGTTCCCCAACACCGTCATGAACTGCGCGGCCGGGCAGAGTGCCATCTGGCACCGGCTGCGCGGACCCAACACGACCATCGCCTCCGGACGCACCTCGGCGCTGTCCACACTGGCTTACGCCGCCCGGCTGCAGCGCTCGGGCCGGGTCGGGCAGGTCATCTGCGGCGCGGCCGAGGAGATGTCGGCCACTCGGGCGTGGCTGACCTGGCACCAGAACCGCACGCTCGACACCGCCCCGCTCGGCGAGGGCTGCGGGCTGTTCCTGCTCGAACCGGAGGGGACGGCCGCGCGGGCCGGCCGCAGAGCGCTGGCCGACGTGCTCGCGGTCAACACCGCGGTGTCCTACGACGCCCACCACGCGGTCGAGGCGCTGGGCCGCTGCATGGAGCAGACCGTGCCGGGCGACGACCGGGAGCGGCTCTGGCTCATCGCCTGGTCCGAAGCGCCCGGCGACTACGCCAAGGCCGAAGAGGAGGCCGTGGCGTCACTGTTCGCCCACACCTCGGCCTCGCACCTGTACATCGGCGACCACATCGGCGACACCGGCGCGGCCTCGGCGGCGTTCCAGGTCGCCGCCGTGCTCGCCCGCGCCGAAGCCGAACCGTCGGATCGGGCACGCCTGGCCCTGGTCAACGCCGTCGACCGCGACGGGACCGTGGCCTCGGCCCTGCTCCGCATCCGACCCACCGTGCAATGACCCGACAACCCTGAGGAGACAGCCATGGAAGGCACCATCGACCGCGAAGAACTCCGCCACCTGGTGGCCGACGTCCTCGACGTGGACGTCGAGGAGGTCACCGACTCCGCCCACTTCGTCAACGACCTGGAGGTCGACTCCCTCATGGCCCTGGAGGTCATGGTCGTCCTCGAACGCAAGTACTCGGTGAAGCTCGCCGAGAGCGAGCTCAAAGAGGTCACCAGCCTCGACAAGGCGCACGCCCTCCTGCTCGACAAGGTCGCGTCGCGGTGACGATCGCCGCGCACGCCTCGCCGCTGGCGAAGCGGCCGCTCATCACCGCCGTCGAAGGCGACCGGGTCATCGCCGAATACAGCGTCGACCCCGACGAGCCGCTGCTGCGCGGCCACTACCCGGGCTTCCCGATCTTCCCGGGCGTGTGCCTGGTGGACTGCATCCTGCAGACCGCCCTCGAACACGACGGGGCCCTGCGGCTCCGCTCGATCGCCTCCACACGCTTCAAGTCGCCGGTCTTCCCCGGCGAGAAGCTGACCGTGGAACTCGACTGGGACGTCGACGGGCCCCGCTGGAACTGCCGCGCGACCGTCACCGGCGAGCACGGCACCGCCGTCCAGGCCCGCCTGGTCTTCGGAAAGGAGACCTGAATGGACTTCAAGGACATCGGCGCGGTCCTGCCGCACCGCTACCCCATGCTGCTGGTCGACCGGGTTACCGAGGCCGAGCCCGGCCGCGGCCTCACCGCGCTCAAGGCCGTCACCGGCAACGAGCCCTGGTACGCCGGCGGCGAGGCGACCGCCTACCCGACCGTGCTGCTCATCGAGTCCTGGTGCCAGGCCGCGGGCGTCCTGGTGGCCCGCGACGAGCCCGACCCGTCGGTCCTCGACGGGAAGGTCATGCTCTTCGGCGGCATGAGCGGCGTCGAAGTACGCGGCGACGCCGTGCCCGGCGACGTGCTCACCCACCGGGTCGAACTCCTCCGCGACCTGGGCGACACCGTCCTGTGCGGCGGAGACACCACGGTCGACGGGCGTTGCGTCCTCAGCGTCGACCGGATCGTCATGGCCATGCGCCCGGCCGAGGAACTGACCGGGCGAACCGACAGCGAAGGAGAGCAAGGATGAACGACGACCGACCGGTCGCCCTGGTCACCGGCGGCACCCGCGGCATCGGACTGGCCGCCGCCCGGAGAATGCACGCCGACGGGTTCGCCGTCGCCGTCTGCTCCCGCGGCAAGGACGTCGAGACCGACGAGGGCCTGCACCACTTCACCGCCGACGTCGCCGACCTCGACGCCTGCCGATCGCTGGTCGAAGCCGTCGAGACCGAGCTCGGCGCGATCGACGTCCTGGTCAACTCCGCGGGCGTCGTCCGCGACGCCCCGCTGCTGACCATGGGGCCCGACGACTGGAACGACGTGCTGCGCACCAACCTCGACGGCACCTACCACATGTGCCGCTCGGTCGCCTTCTCCATGATGAAGCGCAAGCGCGGCTCGATCGTCAACCTCTCATCGGTCGCCGGCATCCACGGCAACGCGACCCAGAGCAACTACTCCGCCTCCAAGGCCGGCATCATCGGCCTGAGCAAGGCCATGTCCAAGGAACTGGGCCGCTTCGGCATCCGCGTCAACGTCGTCGCGCCCGGCTTCATCGAGACCGACATGACCGGTGGACTGTCCGAAGCGGTCAAGACCAAGGCCGTCGAGCACATCCCCCTGGGGCGCATGGGCACCGCCGACGAGGTCGCGCACCTGGTCGCCTTCATCGCCTCCGACCGGGCCTCGTACATGACCGGCGGCGTCGTCACCGTCGACGGCGGCATCATCATCTGACCGGGAGCGCACCACATGACCTCCAAGCGCAGGACCAAGACCCCGAAGTTCTACTTCTCGCTCCGCAGCCCCTACTCCTGGCTGGCCCACCACGACCTGGTCACCGGCCACGCCGCCCTCGCCGACCGGCTCGAGTGGATCCCCTACTGGGAGCCTGACGAGAAGACCGCCGCGGCCCTGGCCGAAGGCGGCACCGAGTTCCTGTACACCCCCATGTCGAAGGAGAAGCACCACTACATCCTGCGCGACGCCCGCCGGCTCGCCGCCGACCGCGGCCTCGAGATCGCCTGGCCGGTCGACCGGGAACCGCGGTGGGAGATCCCGCACCTGGCCTACTACGTCGCCGAGACCGCCGGCGCCGGGCGCGCCTACGTCGCCGCCGCCTACCGCGCCCGCTGGCAGCAGGGCCGCGACATCTGCGACCGCGGCGTCGTCGCCGACCTCGCCGAAGCGGTCGGCGCCGACCCGGAGGCGGCCGCAGCGGCGTCCGACGACCCGGTCCTGCGCGAGCGCGGCGCGGAGGCGCTGGCGAGGGCCCGACAGGACTCGGTGTTCGGCGTACCCTTCTTCGTGAGCGGTTTCGACCGATACTGGGGCGTTGACCGACTCGACGCCTTCGCCCGGGCGGTGCCGGTCCCCGACATCCCGGCCGAGGCCCGGGCGGTCGCGGGCGCCGAAGTAGACGACGGCCACGCCGGCGGCTGCGGATAACGATTCGAAGCAAAGGACGGACAACCCATGGCAGCACGACCGGCCGGTCGCCCCGGCGGCCCACTCGCAGGTGTCCTCTCGACGCTGGCCTACCCCACCGCGGCCCCGCTGGGCTCGGCGATGGCGCGGCGGATCTTCCGGCCGCCGCGCAGGCGCCACCACAAGGGACCCGAGGACTTCGGTCTGACCGCCGAGACCGGCGAGGTCCCCTTCCGCTCCGGTCGGGGGACGCTGCACACCTGGCTCATCGAGGGCGAGGCCGACCGCGTGGTCGTAGTCGGACACGGCATCGGGCTGAGCAAGTCGGCCTCGCTGGCGCACGCCAAGTTCCTCAGCGACGCCGGCTACACCGTGCTGCTGTTCGACCACCGCAACCACGGCCTCAGCAGCGCCGACCCGGCCGGTACGGACCTCGCCGACCGCTTCACCGAGGACATCGTGACCCTCGTCGAGCACCTCCGCTCAAAGCCCGAGCACCGGGAAGCGAAGATCGCCGTCTACGGGTTCTCGTTCTCGTGCTTCCCGGCCACCTATGTGCTGCGGGAGTGCGATGTGGACGCGGTCGTGTGCGACAGCGGGCCCGTCGCCGACCTCGAAGACGTCTTCGAGCGGTTCATGGACTCGGGAGCACTGCCGCTCCCCGGCTTCTACCGGGTCGCGCCGTCGCGGAAGGCCGCTGTGGGGTCCTTCGCCCGCAAGGCGATAGCGACGCTGAACGCCGAATGGCCGCCCCGCCCGGAGGGCCGGTACCGCACCGTGCCGATGCTGTTGATGGCCGGCGAGGACGACCCGATCGTGCGGCCCGACGGCGTGGCCGCGGTGGCCGATCCGCTGCCGGCGGCCGAGTCACACACCTTCCCCGGCACCGGGCATCTGCAGGGGATCAAGAAGCACCCCGAGGACTACCCGAACCTGGTGCTTGACTTCCTCAAGCGGGCGTGGAACTCGTGAGCGCCAAGGCCGGGCCGCCCCGACACTGGGGCACCGGACCCGAGGACGAGCGCCGCCCGTGCCCGGGGGCGCCGTTCGCGTCCGACCCGGCTGAGCGGTGGTTCCGCGCGGTCACCGTCGAAGCCCCGGCCGCGACCGTCTACCGCTGGCTGTGCCAGATGAAGGTCGCGCCCTACAGCTACGATCTGCTCGACAACCGGGGCCGCCGCAGCCCGCGGCGCCTCACTCCTGGCGCAGCAGACCTCGAGCTCGGGCAGGAGTTCATGACCATCTTCACGCTGGTCGACTTCCGGCCCGGCCGCCACATCGTGCTCAAGCTGACCTCCCCGCGGGCGTTGCGGCTGTTCGGGCCGTTCGTGGTCGCATACGAGACCGAGCCGATCACCGCCGACCGCACCCGGCTCCTGGCGACACTGCTGGTCGGCGACGGTGCCGCGCGGAGTCCGGCCGAGACGGCCCGGCGGCGCGCGCTGGCCTGGGGCGACCTGGCGATGATGCGCAAGCAGCTCTTGACCTTCAAGTCCCTGGCCGAAGCGAGCGGCGGATCTGCTTCGGTTTGAGCGGTCGGTCGCGCTGCCGGCCGCTCGTCGGCATTGGACTGCATCGGTTCGAACCGTCGGGGTCCGCCTATTCGCCACCTGGCAGCAGACCGGTATCTGGGCACTGATGGTCGGCCTTCAGCGTCGACTCCACGACCGTCCGCGCCCACCGGGCCGCAGCCGGAGCCCGACAGGCCCGGTAGTCCGATACGAGGCCACCGTCCAGGTCGCGATCATCCTCGACTGGAAACCATGGTTCTCAACCACGGCCGGGCACGGCTAGCGCGCCACGCGGTAGCGGAGGTAGACGACGCTTGAGTTGAAGGTGCGGGATTCGACCAGTTCGAGATCCACTCGGCGCTCGCGCTGGGGAAAGAACGGAATGCCGCCGCCGAGCAGCACCGGGTAGATCCGGGCCCGGTACTCGTCGATCAGACCCAACGCGGCTGCCTCGGCGGCGAGAGTCGCACCGCCGATCGCGATGTCGCCCTCCACCGGTTCGGCTCGCAATCGCTCGATCTCCTCTGCCAGACCGCCGGACGCCAGGCGGGCGTTTCCCTGCACCGCCGACAGCGTGGTGGAGAAAACCACCTTCGGGAGCGCCTTCCAGATTGCCGCGAATTCGAGCGTCGAGTAGTCAAGCGACGGGTTCTGGTCGGCGGTCTCCCAGTACAGCATGGTCTCGTACAGTCGTCGTCCCAGCAGATGGACGTCGGCCTTGCGTACCTCATCGGTGGCTAGGTCAAAGACCTCCTTGTCGGGTGCCGTCCAGTCGAAGGAGCCGTCCGGCCCGACGATGTAGCCGTCCAGCGACACGGCCATCGAGTAGGTCACGCTGCGCATCAAAAGTCCCCCTCGGTAACAGGGTTCGACAGTACAGCCGCCTGGCGCCGCAGGGCTCAACATGGCTTGCGGATTCCGATCGGATCTCCGGCAGGTCTGATATGGACCCCAGTTTTCAGGTTGACGGTACTGGGCGAGTCAACGGGCAACTCGGTGGTCAACCCGCCGAAATACGGCCCTTCGGACTCGCGTCCCGACATTTCGTATTCGGCCTGCGGGAGTGCCGATGGTCGCGGTGGTTTGGCGGCGACGACGAGGCCGGAGGACCTGAGGCGTCGGTCTCGGCTTCCAGGCGGTGGGGCGGTCATGGTCCTTTCTCAGCGACAACGGGGTAGGAGGTCGGGCGTGGTCCTGCCTTCGGCCTGCAGGCTGGTGGATGGCGCGGATTCATTGGCGGCGACGAACGGGGTAGGAAGGCGGTCGGGGTCGTGTCTTCGGGCTGCGGGTTGGTGGATGGCGCGGGTGGTTTGGCGGCGATGACGAGGTGGGAGGTGGGGCGGGGTCGGTTGTCGTCTTTCGGGTGGCGCATGGTTGCGGTCTTTTGGCGGCGATAGAGAGGTAGCGGGGGTGGCCGGGGTGGTGTGTTCGTGGCCGGGTGCGTGTGTCTTTTTTTGGGGTGTGGGCATGGCGGAGGGCCCGGACCCGCTTGGGATCTCGGGCTGCGATGTCGTGTCGCGTCCCCCGCCGCAGGATGCTGCCTGCGACGGGCG
>NZ_BAAGXZ010000031.1:0-38056 GCF_054779575.1 Glycomyces halotolerans | reverse complement strand
TCAAGTTCACCAACGGCCAACTCACGCTCGCCAAACAGTCCGAACCTCTGAAGATCCGCTGGTCGCGCAGACTTCCGGTCGGCGCGGTGCCCTCCACCGTGACCGTCTCCCGCGACGCGGCCGGACGCTGGTTCGTCTCGCTCCTGGTCGAAGCAGACATCCCGACCCTGCCGGAGCGGGACACGGCGGTCGGCGTGGACGCCGGGATCACGAGCCTGCTCACCCTCTCCACCGGTGAGAAGATCACCAACCCGCGCCATGAGCGGCGCGACCGCGAGCGCATCCGCAGACGACAGAAGAACCTGTCCCGCAAGCAGAAGGGCTCGAACAACTACCGCAAAGCCCAGATCGAACTCGCCCGGGCTCACGCCCGCATCGCCGACCGGCGGCGCGACTCCCTGCACAAGCTCACCACCCGGCTGGTCAACGAGAACCAAGTGATCGCCGTGGAGGATCTGCACGTGCGCGGGATGCTCGCAGGCGGCCGTCTGTCGCGTGCGATCGCGGACGCGGCCTGGACCGAGTTCCGCCGCATGATCGAGTACAAGGCCGAATGGGCAGGCCGGACCGTGGTCGCCGTCGACCGTTGGCTGCCTTCCAGCAAGACGTGTTCGGCGTGCGGCACGCTCAAAGCATCGGTGCCGTTGTCGCAGCGGGTCTTCGAATGCCCCGCGTGCGGGCACACCCAGGACCGCGATGTGAACGCGGCGGAGAACATTCTGGCGGCCGGGCTGGCCGTTACCGCCTGCCGAGACGGTGTAAGACACGAACCCTCCTAGGGCGAGTGCGACTGTCGATGAAACAGGAAACCCAGTCGGTGACGACTGGAATCCCCTCCCTTCAGGGAGAGGAGGAAGTCAAGTTGTGGTATTGACTGGCCCCCTGCCCGGCCCTGACCCGATCCACGAGCGGGCGCTTCGCAGCCGGCCCTTCATCGGCGAGCTGCGCGATCGCCTGGCGAATCAAACCGGCACTCAGAGGATCGTTCACCTCGATATCTAGGAGCCACTCTCTTACCGCGGGGTGCGTCTTGATGTTCCAAGTCACCCTAGAAACATAATATATTTGTCATAGTCAGCGTAGCAGCGACACATCGCGCGCGCAAAAATAATCCGCCTGGACGGATAACCCCGTCCAGGCGGATCCATCACTGGTCACGCCTCGCTAATGCACCTCTGGTTCAGCGGCGGAGGGGCCGTGGTTCGTGCGGGACTCGACCACCTCGGCCACGTGGGCGACCGCCTCGTCGATCGGGACGCCGTTGCGCTGGGAGCCGTCCCGGTAGCGGAAGGAGACGGTCCCGGCGTTCTGGTCGTCGTCGCCGGCGATGACCATGAACGGGATCTTCTGCAGCTGCGCGTTGCGGACCTTCTTCTGCATCCGGTCGTCGGAGTGGTCGACCTCGGCGCGGAGGCCGCGCTCACGGAGCCTGCCGATGAAGCCCTCGAGGTAGTCGGCGTTCTCGTCGCGCACCGGGATGCCGACCGCCTGCACCGGGGCCAGCCAGGCCGGGAAGGCGCCGGCGTAGTGCTCCAGCAGCACCCCGAAGAACCGCTCGATCGAGCCGAACAGGGCCCGGTGGATCATGATCGGCTGCTTGCGGGTGCCGTCGGCCGCCGAGTACTCGAGCCCGAACCGCTCCGGCTGGTTGAAGTCCAGCTGGATCGTCGACATCTGCCAGGTCCGCCCGATCGCGTCCTTGGCCTGCACCGAGATCTTCGGGCCGTAGAACGCCGCACCGCCCGGATCGTCGACGAGGTCGAGCCCGGACTCCTCGGCCACCTGCCGGAGCATCGCCACCGAGGACTGCCACAGGGCGTCGTCGCCGATGAACTTCGGCGAGTCGTCCTTGTCGGAGATCTCCAGGTAGAAATCGTCCAGGCCGTAGTCGCGCAGCAGCTGCAGCACGAACTCCAGCAGGCTCTTGATCTCCCCGGGGGCCTGCTCGTCGGTGCAGTAGATGTGGGCGTCGTCCTGGGTCATGCCGCGCACACGGGTGAGCCCGTGGACCACACCGGACTTCTCGTACCGGTACACCGACCCGAACTCCGACAGGCGCAGCGGCAGCTCCCGGTAGGAGCGGCCCCGCGACCGGTAGATCAGGTTGTGCATCGGACAGTTCATGGCCTTGACGTAGTAGTCGGAGCCCTCGAACTCCATCGGCGGGAACATCGAGTCGGCGTAGTACGGCAGGTGCCCGGAGGTCTCGAACAGCTTCCCCTTGGTGAGGTGCGGGGTGTTCACCAGCTCGTACCCGGCGGCCTTCTGGCGTTCGCGCAGGTAGGACTCCATCTCGTAGCGGACGATGCCGCCCTTGGGATGGAACACCGGCAGGCCCGAGCCGAGCTCCTCGGGGAAGCTGAACAGGTCGAGCTGCTGGCCGAGCTTGCGGTGGTCGCGCTTGGCGGCCTCCTCCAGGCGCTGGAGGTACTCCTTCTGCTCGGCCTTGGTCGGCCACGCGGTCCCGTAGATGCGCTGCAGCTGCGGGTTCTTCTCCGAACCCATCCAGTAGGCGGCCGCCGAGCGCATGATCTTGACCGCGCCTATGAGCCTGGTCGACGGCAGGTGCGGGCCCCGGCACAGGTCCGACCAGCACCGCTCGCCGCTCTTGGGGTCGACGTTGTCGTAGGCGGTCAGCTCGCCGCCGCCGACCTCCATCACCTCGTCGGCGTCGGCGCCCTCGCCCTTGGTCTCGATCAGCTCGAGCTTGTAGGGCTCGTGCGCCAGCTCGGCGCGCGCCTGGTCGAGCGAGTCGTACCTGCGGCGGTGGAAGGTCTGCCCCTGCTTGATGATCTGAAGCATGCGCTTCTCGATCTGCTTGAGGTCCTCGGGAGTGAACGGCTCATCGACGTCGAAGTCGTAGTAGAAGCCGTCGGTCACCGGCGGTCCGATGCCGAGCTTCGCCTCGTGCAGCTCCTGGACGGCCTGAGCCATGACGTGCGCGGCCGAGTGGCGCATGACGTTGAGGCCGTCGGGGCTGTTCAGCGGCACCGGGTCGACCTTGGCGTCGGTCTCGGGGGCCCAGTCGAGGTCGCGCAGCCGCCCGTCGGCGTCGCGGACGACCACGATCGCGTCGGGTCCCTTGACGGGGAGGCCGGCCTCGACCACGGCGTCGGCGCACGTAGTGCCAGCCGTCACCCAGAGCGGTTCGACGACGGCTGGACTGGTGTTCGGCGCTGCGGATGCCACGGTTCTCCCTCGTTCGCTCGGCCGAGCCGGACTCGGCACTCGTATTCGGGTCAATGGTAATCGCCGGCGCAGCCCGGACTCCAACGCATTACCGCGGTCGTGCCGCGGCCGCGAGCGGATCCGAGGCGCGCCCCGACCGAGGTCTCGCCTCGGCGAGCGACAGTACCGTTGGAGGCGAACCACGTGCCCGTCGCTCGGGCGCGCCGCAGTCCTACCGGAGAGGTCGCTCATGCACCGAGTGCTGCTGACCGGATTCGAACCCTTCGACTCGATCGACGGCAACGCGTCGTGGGAGGCGGTCAAAGCCGCCGCGGAACAGCCGGTCGCGGGCACGGTGTTCGACACGGCGCTGCTGCCGGTGACGTTCTCCGGCGGTCCCGACGCGCTGGAGACCGCGATCGAACGGGCCGAACCCGACGTGGTCCTCGCGGTCGGACAGGCGGCGGGCCGTCAGGCGGTGACCGTGGAGCGGGTGGCCGTGAACCTCGTGAACGCCTCGATCCCGGACAACGACGGGCGACAGCCGGTCGGCGTACCGCTGGACCCCGGCGGGCCGGACGCGTACTTCACGAATCTACCGCTGCGCCGCTGCGTGGCGGCCGCGCGGGGGGCCGGAGTGCCGACGGCCGAGTCGCTCACCGCCGGCTCGTACGTGTGCAACGCGGTCTTCTACCGGCTCATGCGCCTCGCGACCGTCCGCCCGGGGCTGCTGGGCGGGTTCGTGCACGTGCCGCTGACGCCCGAGCAGTCCCTCGACGGCGGCTATCCGACGCTGGCGGCCGAATCTGCGGGCCGGGCGCTGGCGGCGATCGCCGAGGCGGCCTTCGCCGGTCAGGACTCCTTCGGCCCCGCCACCGGCGCGACGCACTAGTCGGCGGTCAGCACGATCTTGCCGAAGTGGCCCCCGGCCTCCATGACGCCGTGGGCCTCGGCGGCCGATTTGAGCGGCATGCGGGTGGTGACGACCGGTTTGATCTCGCCGGAGTCCAACGATGGCCACACGTGCTCGAAGACTTCGGCGAGGATCTGGCGGCGCTGCTCGATGGGCCTGGCGCGCAGGGTGGTCCCGGCGATGGTGTGGCGCGCGGTGAGGAGCCTGCCGAGGTCGATCTCGGCCGTGCGTCCCTTCTGGAGGCCGATGATGGTCAGGCGGCCGTCGGTCGCGAGGGCCTTGAGGTTGTCCTCGAAGTAGGCCGCGCCGATGATGTCCAGGACGGCGTCGGCGCCCCCGGCGGCCTGGAGCTGCGCGGCGAAGTCGTCTTCTCGGTAGTCGAGGACCTTGTCGGCGCCGAGTCCTTCGAGTTCTTTCGCGAAGTCCGAGCGGGCGGTGGTCCAGACTTCGGCGTGGAGGAGCCGGTGTGCGAACTGGACGGCGAAGGTGCCGATGCCGCCGGCGCCGCCGTGGACGAGGACGCGCGGCGGTTCGTCGCCGCGTGCGCCGAGCAGGTAGCCGAGGTTGGAGTAGACGGTGGCGGCGGCCTCGGGCAGCGTCGCCGCGTCGACCAGGTCCACGCCTTCGGGCTTGGGCAGGACCAGTCCGGCGTCGACGGTGGCCAGTTCGGCGTAGCCGCCGCCGGAGAGCAGCGCGCACACCTCGGTGCCGACCAGGCTGGAGTTGTCGTCGTCGCCGACGGCGATGATGGTGCCGGAGACTTCGAGGCCGGGCCAGGCGGGCGTGCCCGGCGGCGGCGGGTAGTGGCCGGCGACTTGGAGCAGGTCGGCCCGGTTCACACCGGCGGCCGCGACTTCGATGAGCACGTCTTCGGGGCCGGGCTCGGGGTCGGGAACCGTGTCGGGCACGAGTTTCCCGTCAACGACGGTCAAGGCAAGCATGATGCGAATCCTAAGACTTACGTCCCCTCGCTGGAGTGGCCGGGGAACAGATGGGCGTCGGGGTCGATGATGACCGCGGCGTTGTTGACGGCCGTGGCCGCCTCGCCGAAGCCGGTGGCGATGAGCTTGACCTTGCCCGGGTACTGGGCGATGTCGCCGGCGGCGAAGACCCTGGGCAGATTGGTCGCCATTGTGGAGTCGACGAGCACGGTGCGCCTGTCGATCTCCAGGCCCCATTCGGTCAACGGTCCCAGGTCGGCGGTGAAGCCGAGCGCGGCGACCACGGTGTCGGCCGGGAGCTCCCGGGTCTCGTCCTCGCCCTTGACCTGGATCTCGACGCCGGTGACGCGGTCGCCGCCGACCAGGCGGGTGATCTGGGTGTTGACGATGATCGGGACGCCGAGCGCGCGGACGCGCTCGACGCTGGCGGCGTGGGCGCGGAACCGGTCGCGGCGGTGGACGAGGGTGACGCTGCGGGCGATGGGGTGCAGCGCCAGCGCCCAGTCGAAGGCGGAGTCGCCGCCGCCGACGATCACGACGTCGTGCCCCGCGTGGGCGGCCAGTTCGGGGACGAAGTAGACCACGCCGTCGCCGTGGAAGTCGTCGGCGGCCGGGAGCGGCCGGGAGGTGAAGCTGCCGAGGCCGCCGGTGATGAGCACGGTCTCGCAGGCGGCGCGGGTGCCGTCGTCGAACTCGAGGACCGGTTTGCCGTCGGCGTGGTGGAGCTTCTCGGCCCGGCGGCCGAGCAGGTACGCGGGGTCGTACTGGGCGGCCTGCCGGACCAGGTTGTCGACCAGGTCGCGGCCCTTGATCTCGGGGAGCCCGGCCACGTCGAAGATGAGCTTCTCGGGGTACATGGCGGTGACCTGGCCACCGGGTTCGGGAAGCGCGTCGGCGACTACGGTTGACAGGCCCCGGAACCCGGCGTAGTAAGCGGCGTAGAGGCCGGTGGGCCCGGCGCCGATGATGGCGAGATCCACTTCGATATCGGGCATTCACGATCACCGACTCCGTTGGTTGGGGTACATCACCACATCTTGACATCCTCTCCTCCCTGAGAAGCGAGGAGATTCCCGGCTTGCGGTTCACTGCTGCGTTCCGTCTACGGGTGGGTTCCTGTTTCAACGGCCGGTGCCCGGTTTCCTGGGTCTTACCTGGCCTCCGCAGGCGTTTTATCTCTCCGCATGCCCTGCGGCGAGAGCCGCGAGGCACCTGCCTTCGCGGCGGATGTTGATCTCGGCATTCGCGTCCCGGCCGTGCTCGGCTCCACATGCGCACGCCCACCGACGGACGCTGAGCCCGTCCAGGCCCCCGGCCCGGTGAGCGCGCCACAGGCCGAGCACAACCGGGTGGACGGGAAGTATCGGTCCACGGCCGCGAATATCCGCCCGGCACGGTGCGCTTTGGATTCGAGGCGGGCGAGGAACATGCCGAACGCCGCGTCGGCCACCGACTTGGCCATGCGTGACCTCGCCAGTCCCTTGACGTGCAGGCTCTCCGCATAGATGCCTTGGTTCTCGGCAACGATGCGGGCCACCTGCTTGTCGACCCAGTCGGATCGAGTGTGCTTGACCTTCTCGTGGATCTTCGCCACGCGGACGCGGGCCTTGGCCCGGTTCGCCGATCCCTTGGCCTTGCGGGAGAGTTCCCGCTGCGCCTTCTTGAGTTTGCGTTCGAGCTTGCGGAAGAACTTCGGCGACTCGATGACCTTCCCGCCGCGCAGGACCGCGAAGCTCTTGAGCCCGAGATCGATGCCGGTCTCAGCGTCCTCGTCCGGAATCGGTTCGGCTGCCTCTGCGCCGTCGTCCAGCTCGACCACGAACGAAGCGCAGTACTTCCCAGTCGCGGTCTTGATGACCGTGACCGAGGACGGCGCGGACGGCAGTTCGCGGGACCAGGCCACCTTGACCTCCCCGATCTTCGGCAGGCGCAGCCTGCCGCCCGTGAGCACGGCGAACCTGGCATTGCGGGTGAAGCGGATCGCCTGCATGCCCGTGCGGCGCTTGAACCTCGGCGGACCGATGCGCGGGCCCTGCCGCTTGCCTTTGAGCGAGGCGAAGAAGTTCCGCCACGCACGGTCGGCGTCAGCCAGGGCCTGCTGCAACACCACGGCCGACGTTCCGGCCAGCCACGCCCGCTCGGGGGTGTGCTTGGCGTCGGTGATCAGCGCCTTCGACAAGGCGGCCGTGGCCGGGTACGGCAGACCCTCGGCGTGCGCGGTTTTGCGGGCGGCCACGGCGTCGTTGTAGACCACCCGCGCGCACCCGAACGCCCACGCCAGCGATTGCCGCTGGGGACGCGTCGGGTAGATCCGATACCGGTACCGCAAGAGCGCGCGAATATGATACTCATATCAGCCCATGCGTCCGCTTATGGTCTCGCGGGCCCGCTTCGCGGGACCGCGAGCAGGCAATCGCCCCGGATTCACCTCCGGCCTGAAGGCCGGAGCATTCTCCGGGAGACCGGTAGCGATCGTGACGGGGTGGCGGGACCGTGACGGTCGGCCGCATCGCGGACGGCGGCGAGCGGCGCAACTAGACTGGGCCGCTCACGAGAGAGAGGCTGAGCACTTGTCACGGTCGGCACTGATCACCGGCATCAGCGGTCAGGACGGCTCGTACCTCGCCGAGCTGCTGCTCGCCAAGGGATACGAGGTCCACGGGATCGTGCGGCACACTTCGTCGCTGATCGCCAATACCTCCCGGCTCGACGCGGTCTACCAGGACCCGCACGAGTCGGGGCGCAGGCTCTTCCTCCACAAGGGCGACGTCACCGACGCCGGTCTCCTGGTCAATCTCATCCGCGACATCGAGCCCGACGAAATCTACAATCTCGCCGCGCAGAGCCACGTGCGCGTGAGCTTCGACCTGCCGGAGTACACCGCGAACGTCACCGCGCTCGGGGCGATCCGGATGCTGGAGGCCGTGCGCGCCTCGGGGATCGACACCCGCGTCTATCAGGCCTCCACTTCGGAGATGATCGGGCTGGCCGTCCCGCCGCAGGACGAGAGCACGCCGTTCCACCCGCGCAGCCCGTACGGGGTGGCGAAGCTGTACGCGCACTGGGCGACGATCAACTACCGCGAGTCCTACGGCATGTTCGCGGTCAACGGCATCGCGTTCAACCACGAGAGTCCTCGCCGCGGCGAGACGTTCGTGACCCGCAAGATCACCAGGGCGGTCGCTCGGATCGAAGCGGGCGTCGAGAAGCGGGTCTACCTGGGGAACCTCGACGCGGTGCGCGATTGGGGCTACGCGCCCGAGTACGTCGAGGCGATGTGGCTGATGCTTCAGCACTCCCAGCCGGTCGACTACGTCATCGCGACCGGACGGCCCGCGACCGTCCGCGACTTCGCCGAGGCCGCGTTCGCGCACGCCGGGCTCGACTGGCGCGACCACGTCGAGCACGACGACCGGTACGAGCGGCCGGCCGAGGTGCCCGAACTGGTCGGGAACCCGGCGAAGATCGACCGGGAGATCGGCTGGAGGGCCCGCGTGCACTGGGACGAGCTGGCGCGGCTCATGGTCGACGCCGACCGGGCGGAGTTGCGCGGGCGCTGAGCTCGCGACTCGGCCCGCGCGGCGGCGGCCGGAAGCCACCGAACCGGCCTGACCGGTCCGGAGAGTGGATACCATCGCGGACATGACTGATCTCAGCGCACCGATCACTCTCAACGACGGCGTCTCCATGCCGCGCATCGGCTACGGCACCTACAAGGTCGGCGACGACGAGGCCCGGCGCACGGTCGAGACGGCGATCGAACTGGGCTACCGGCTGATCGACACCGCCGAGATGTACGGCAACGAGGTCGGCGTCGGACGCGCCGTCCGCGACTCGGGGCTGCCCCGCGAGGACGTCTTCCTCACTACGAAGGTCTGGAACGACCACCACGGCTACGACGCGGCCCGGCGCGCGATCGAGGAGTCCCTCGAGCGTCTGGGCGCCGACTACGTCGACCTGTACTTGATCCACTGGCCGTCCCCCAAGCAGGGCCTCTATGTCGAGACCTTCGACGCCATGCTCAAGGCCAAGGAGGAGGGGCTGATCCGCTCGGCCGGCGTGTCGAACTTCCTGCCCGAGCACCTCCGCCGTATCCACGACGAGACCGGCGTGTGGCCGTCGGTCAACCAGGTGGAGCTGCACCCCTATTTCAACCAGGCCGAGCTGCGGGACTGGCACGCCGAGCACGGCGTCGCCACCGAGTCGTGGGGACCTCTGGGCCAGCGCACCGGCTCGCTGCTGAAGGAGGCCGCGGTGGCCGAGACCGCCGAGGCGCACGGCAAGTCGCCGGCCCAGGTGGTCATCCGGTGGCATCTGCAGCGCGGCTGCATCGTGATCCCGAAGTCCTCGCGCGCCGAGCGCATCGGCGAGAACCTGGACGTGTTCGATTTCGAGCTCACCGAGGACGAGCTCGCGAGGATCGACGGACTCGAGACCGGCAGGCGTCAAGGCATCGACCCTGCCGGCGGCGACCGTTGAGCGGGCTCCCGGAGACGGGGTCGGACCCGGCGCATATTGTGGACGACGTGACGATCGTGCTCGTGCACAGCCCGTTGACCGGCCCCTCGGTATGGGACGGTGTGGCCGACTCGCTGCGGCGCGGCGGCCGCCGGGTGTCGGTGCCGTCGTTCGCCGACGTGTTCGCCTCAGGACCGCCGTATCATGACGCGGTCGCCGAGTCGGTCGGCCGCCAGATCACCGAGGCCGCTCCTTCGGGCGCGGTGGTGCTGGTCGCGCACAGCGGCGCCGGGGCGCTGCTGCCGACGATCGCCGAAGCGGTTCCGCAGGCGGCCGGGGCCGTCTTCGTCGACGCGCTGCTGCCGCATCCGGGCGAGAGCTGGTTGGAGTCGGTCCTGCCGGAGATGCGCGAGCATCTGCTCGGTCTGGCCGAGGACGGCGTACTGCCCAAGTGGAGCGACTGGTTCGGGCCGGAGGTGACGGCGCAGCTGTTGCCGGACGCCGACATCCGCGAGCGGTTCGTCGAGGAGCTGCCGCGGATACCGTTGGCGTATTTGGAGGAGACCACCCCCGAGTCGGAGGTCTGGCCGCCTCCTCGATGCGCGTATGTGCGGCTGAGTGAGGTGTACCGCGATTACGCGGCCGAAGCCGAGCGCATGGGCTGGCCCGTTCGGCACCTGGACGGGGACCACTTGGCGATCATGACCCGCCCGGACGAGACGGCTGCGCTGCTGACCGAGATCCTCAACGGGTGGCCGTGAGCCCGAGCTCGTCGGCCAGCGCGGTGACGCCGTCGACCACATGGGGGCCGTCGAACAGGGTCGGGTCGTTGTGTCCCGAGGCGTCGACCTCCACGACCGTCACCGCGGCTCCGGCCCGCTCGGCGGCCTCGGCGACCGCTCGGCTCTGCTCGACCGGGACGATTTCGTCGTTCTCGGAGAGGATCACCACGACCGGGGCGGTGTTCGACTCGAGGTGCTCGGTCACGGGGTAGCGGTCGCGCAGCAGCAGGCCGACCGGCAGGAGCGGATAGTGGTGCCGGCCGGTGTCGGCCAGGCTGGTGAACGGTGAGCGCAGCACCAGTCCCGCGGGGTCGACCTCGGTCGACAGTGCGGTGACGACTCCGGCGCCGATGCTCTCGCCGAACAGCAGGATCCGGTCGGCCTCGAATCGTTCGCGCAGGTGCTCCCAGCCGGCGCGCGCGTCGTCGTAGAGGCCCTGCTCGCTCGGTGACCCGGGGTTGCCGCCGTAGCCGCGGTATTCGAGCAGCAGTGCGGTGAAGCCCTCGTCGGCCAGGGCGGCGCCGAGTCCGACGCGGTCGGCGCGATTGCCGGCGTTGCCGGGCGCGACGAGGACGGCCGCGGCACGGTCGTCCGCCGGTGCGGGCGCGATCTCCCAGGCGGTGAGCTCGAGGTCGTCGCTCGTGTGGAGCGTGACGGCGGTGGCGCCGGGCGGGGGCGTCGGGGTCGAGGTGTCCGGGTGGTAGATCAGCGCGCGCTGCCCGAGCCAGGCGGCGAGGACCACCAGCGCCCCGATGAGGACGACGATGACGGCGAAACGCGCGATCCCGGTCCACGGCATAGGTGCATTATGCCGGGGCCTCGGCTCAGAAGCTCACTTCCCACTCGCCGGGCTCGGGTGCGGAGGAGAATTGGAAGTCGCCGCCGGCCTCGGCACGGCCGAGGGCCTTGAGTTCGCCCACCGGCGTGAACTCGAACGTGAGTTCCGCGGCCTCGACGGGGATCTCGAACACCGCGGTCTCGAGCACCCAACCGTCTCCTTGGTCTTCGCCTTCGTTCCATTCGACCGGTTCATAGGATTCGTCGTCGTTCCATACTTTGAGGGCGCGCCCGCGGTCGAGTTTCCAATGGACGTAATCGAGGTATTCGCTGTCCTCGGAGCCGCACCATCGGAACTGGAAGGTGAGGTGGGCATGTCCGTCCGCGGCCCAGCCGCGCTCCTCGGACCACACGGACCTCGTCACCTCGGACCAGGAGCTGCTGCAGGTCACCGTGAGTACGCCGATGTCGTTGATCATCTTGATCTCGTCGAACTCGTATCCGCCGCTGCCGGCGAATGCGCCGAGGCCGAGGTCGTTGTAGTAGGCGCCGATCGGATCGATCTGGGCTCCGGTGCGCAAGTCGAGGCCTTGGGCGCGGCCTTCGTCTTCGACCCACAGGACGGCGTCGTCTCCCGCCGGCACGGTGACGGCGACGTAGCCGCCGCGGACGGGCAGGGAGCCGAGCTCGAGCTTCTGGCCGCCGGCTTCGATCCACGCTTCGACGGCGCCGAGTTCGTGTTCGCTCTCGTAGGTCGGTGCGATGGCCATCTGGTTGACGAGGTATTCCGCTCCGCTGATGAGCTGCGGCAGGTCGTCCAGTTGCTCGGCTTCGGCAACGACGTGTTCGGGGATCTCGGATCCGGCGTAGTGGCAGAGGAACGAGATGGAGAAGTGGGGGCCTCTGAGGTCCGAGCCGTTCTCGTAGAGCCGGGCGTCGTCGCCCTGCTGGCACCAGGCGGTATCGCTGGTTCCCCTGACCGTCTCGTAGAGGCCGGTGGTTTCGAGGGGTTCGATGGCCGCGCATCCGGTGGCGCCGAGGGCGAGTGCTGCGAGCGGGGCGAGGCCATTGGTTATGGGGTTCCGTGATCGAGGCACGCACGGAGCATAAGCGAACACAGTTCGTAATACCGCAGTAGACGGTTGGCCCGCTCCCCCGGCTTCAGCCGATGCCGTGGCGGACGGCCCACAGGGCTGCCTGGGTGCGGTCGGCCGCGTTGATCCGGCGCAGCAGGTTCGTCACGTGCGTCTTCACCGTCTTCTCCGAGACGCCGAGGGCCCTGGAGATCTGCCGGTTGGTCTGGCCTTTCGCGATCAGGCCCAGGACCTGCCGCTCGCGCGGTGTCAGCGACGGCGCGTCGCCGCCGCCGTTCCCGGACATGAGTCCGCGCATCGCCGCCGGTGAGAGCAGCGCTTGTCCGGCGTGGACGGTTCGGATGGCGGCGGCGAGCGCGTCGGGGTCGATGTCCTTGTAGACGAAGCCGGCGGCACCCGCCTCGATCGCGGCCGGTACCCGCTCGCCGTCGGTGGCCGAGGTCAGCACCAGTACGCGGGGTCCGTCGGCGTCGAGGCGCTCGAGCACCGACTGGCCGTCGAGGCCGGGCATCTTCAGATCGAGCAGGACCACGTCGGGCTTGTCGGCGGCGATGACGGCCAGCGCTTCGTCGCCGTCGCCGGCCTCGCCGGCGATCACGAAGTCGGGCTCGAGCTCAAGGTAGGCGCGCAGTCCTTGGCGGACCACGGGGTGGTCATCGACGAGCAGGATTCGGATCATCTCATTCACGGTGCAGCTCCAGGGTGATGACGGTGCCGTGCCCCGGGGCGGTGGCGACGTCGAGCCTGCCGCCGAACGCGGTGGCCCGCTCGCGCATGGACAGCAGGCCGAGCCCGCGGGTGGCCGCCTCTTCGGCGTCGAATCCGGCGCCGTCGTCGGCGATGACGATCCGGTCGGCCTCGACGGCGACGTCGACGCGGCCGGCACCCGCGTGCCGGAACGCGTTGCCGAGGGCCTCTTGGACGATCCGCAGGACCTCGACCTCGCAGTCGCGGGAGAGGTCCACCGGCGCTTCGGCGGTGAAGGACACTTCGGTGTCGTGGAGGCGGTCGAGCAGGGTCACGTGCCGCCGCAGGGTCTCCACCAGGCCGTGGGCGTCGAGGTCGGCGGGCCGCAGTTCGATGATGACGCCGCGCAGTTCGCCGATGGCGTCGGCGGCGAGCGCTTCGACCTCCTCGAGCCGTTTGGCGGCTTCGGCGGGGCTGGTCTCGACCTGTTTGGCGGCCGCGCGAGCCGACAGGCGCAGGGAGAACAGGCGCTGCATGACCGCGTCGTGGAGCTCGCGCGCCAGCCGGTTGCGCTCTTCGACGACGGTGAGCTCGCGGCTGCGCTCGTACAGGCGGGCGTTGGTGAGCGCGATGGCCGCGTGCGAGGCGATCAGTTCGATCAGCTCGGTGTCGGCCTCGGTGAACGCCGGCCGCCCCAGGCCGTTGGTGAGGACGACGATCCCCAAGGTCCGGTCGCCTTCGCGGATGGGGACGCCGAGCAGCGCGGCCATGGACGGGTGGGCCTTGGGCCACCACCGGTAGCGCGGATCGCGCCGCAGGTCGGGCAGGCGGATCGGATCGGTCTCGGTGAGGATCGCGGCGAGCATCCCGTGCTGGCGCGGCAGCGGCCCGATCTCGAGGCGCTGCTCCTCGCTGATGCCGTCGGTGATGAACTCGGCGAAGCCGCCGGCCTCGTCGGGGATGCCGATCGCGGCGTAGTCGGCGCCGACCAGGCGCCGCGCCGAGGAGACGATCACCTCGAGCACCTGGGAGACCGACAGGTGGCGCGTGATCGCGCCGACGGCGGCCGACACCTCGTGCAGCAGCGCCGTGGAGTCGGAATGGGAAGCGGTCACGCCTCCAACCTAGTCGAAATCCCGGGCCGCGCACTCCGACGCTGGTCCTAGGACCCCCGGTGCAGGACCAGCGCGACCTGAGCCCGATGTGCCCGGGCGCGAGCGGCCATAGCGTCGATCCCATGAACACCAACGAGAATCGCACCGCCATCATCACCGGCGCCTCGGCCGGACTCGGCCGGGCGCTGGCCGAACGACTCGCCTCCGACGGCTGGAGCCTGATCCTGACCGCCCGCGGCGCCGAGCGCCTCGAAGCGGTCGCCGAGAAACTCGGCGCCGCCCACTTGGCCGGCGACGTCGCCGATCCCGAGCACCGGCAACGGCTCGTCGGCTTGGCCGAGGGCCGGATCGACCTGCTGGTCAACAACGCCTCCACGCTCGGTCAGACGCCGCTGCCGGAGCTGCGCGAGGCCGACCTGACGGCCTGGCCGCGACTGTTCGACGTCAACATGCGCGCGCCGATCGCGCTGGCGCAGCTGGCGCTGCCCGCGCTCAGGGAGCGCCGGGGCGCCATCGTCAACATCTCCTCCGACGCCGCGGTCGGCCCGTACCCCACGTGGGGTTCCTACGGGGCCGCCAAGGCGGCGCTGGACCAGTTGTCGAACGTCCTCGCCGCCGAAGAGCCGGACGTGGCCGTCTGGGCGGTCGACCCGGGCGAAATGGACACCGACATGCTGGCCGCCGCGGTCGGCGAGGCCGACGCGGCGGAGGCCGGCTCGCCCGCCGCGTCCGCCGACGCGATCGCCAGGATCGTCGCGGCGCGCCCGGCCAGCGGCCGCATCGAAGCCGCGACTTTCGCTGGGGTGAGTGCACGATGAGCACCACGCTGTCCTCCCCGTTCGACTTCGCGCTCGACGCCGCGCTGGAGGCCGACCGGCCCGCCGAGCGCCGCGGCTGGGCGTCCTCCCGCTCCGACGTGCGGCTGCTGTCGACCGACAAGGCCACCGGCGAGATCGGCCACCACCGGTTCGCGGACCTGGGCTCGCTGGTGAGGCCCGGCGACCTCCTGGTGGTCAACAATTCGGCGACGCTGCCGGCGTCGGTGCCGACCAAGCACGGCTGGAAGCTGCACTTCTCCTCGACGCGCGAGGACGGCTCGTGGCTGGTGGAGCTGCGCGACGGGCCGCGTCCCTACCTGGGCGAGGTCCCCGGCGGTGTCGTTCACCTGCCGGGAGGCGTCCGGCTGGTCTTGGAGGAGCGGTTCGGCAAGCGGCTGTGGGTGACGCGGCCGCCGGTCGAGTCGGTCCCGGACTACCTCGCCGAGCACGGCAAGCCGATCCGGTACTCCTATGTCGATCGCGACTGGCCGATCGAGACGTACCAGACCGTGTTCGCCACCGTCCCCGGATCGGCCGAGATGCCGAGTGCGGCCAGGCCGTTCACCGCGCCGATCGTCACGAGGCTGATCTCGGCCGGCGTAGGGATCGCGCCGATCACGCTCCACACCGGTGTGGCGTCGCTGGAGAGCGACGAGGACCCCTACCCCGAGTGGTTCGAGGTCGGCGAGTACACCGCGCGGGCGGTGAACGCGGCCCGGGCCTCCGGCGGCAGGGTCATCGCGGTCGGGACCACCGCCGTCCGCGCCCTGGAGAGCGCGGTCGAAGGCGGAGCGGTCGCGCCGGCCTCCGGGCACACCGATCGGATCGTCTCGCCGGCCGAGCCGCCCGCGGTCGTCGACGGCCTGCTCACCGGTTTCCACGAGCCGCGCTCGACGCACCTGTCGATGCTGGAGGCGCTGTGCGAGACCGAGCTGCTGCGCGAGTCGTACGCCGCCGCGATCGAGGGCCGCTACCTGTGGCACGAGTTCGGCGACGTCCACCTCATCGCTTAGGGCGCGTCAGGCGGTCCGGTTACAACCCCGGTAGCCGGACCGCCTTCCGCGGCCTTGGCGAAGCCTGCGAGCCATGAATTAGCCGAGCGAGCGAACGAATCGACTCCGATTCGACCTCGCCCTGAGCTGCTAAACGCGCCCTAGTCGACGTAGATGTCCGGCTGGAATTCGGTCTGTCCGGGTACCACCGAGTACCCGGACAGGTCGGTGATGCCCTCGGCGGCGAGCACGTCCTCGACCAGGACGGCGTTGCCGGTGTAGGAGTCCGGGTCCTTGGCGAGGATCGCCAGGGCGGCGTCGGCGACGATCTCCGGTTTGCGGCTGCGCTCGATCATGGGCCGTCCGCCGAGGGCGAATTCGACGGCGGCGGTGGCGATGGTGGTGGCCGGCCACAGGCAGTTGGCGGCCACGCCCGGCTCGGTGTTGCCGGCGCCGAGGGTCATGATCGTCATGCCGTACTTGGTGGCCGTGTAGGGGCCGCCGTCGAACCACTTGGCGTCGGTCGCCAGGGGCGGGGCGATGGTGAGCAGGTGGGCGTGGTCGGAGTCGCGCAGGTGCGGCAGGGCGGCCGAGACGGTCGCGAAGGTGCCGCGCAGGTTGACGGCGGTGATGAGGTCGAACTTCTTGAGGCTCATTTCGCCGAGCGGCGTGAGGTCGAGCGCGGAGGCGTTGTTGACGCAGATGTCGAGGCCGCCGAAGGCACTCGCGGCCTGGTCGACCGCCGCGGCGATCGCGTCGGCGTCGCGCAGGTCGCCGACGATCGGCAGGGCCGTGCCGCCGGCTTCCTCGATTTCGGCGGCGGTGTCGTAGATCGTGCCGGGGAGTTTGGGGTGGGGTTCGGCGGTCTTGGCGAACACCGCGACCTTGGCGCCGGCCGCGCCGAGCGCGACGGCGATCGCCTTGCCGATGCCGCGGCTCGCGCCGGTGACGAAGGCCGCTCGCCCTGCGATGGGGTGGTCGTTGACGGCTGGCTTCATTGCTCTGCCTCCAAGTAGTCGATTCGCCCTGATACTACTAGCCGGTAACTTACCGGGGTGCGGGACTCGCGGCACGGCTGAACGAAACCTGGGAACCGGTCCAGAAGTGCCGTGGAAACGCCCGCGGACCCTTTCGGCCTCCACGCGCCTGAAATAAGCTGGCCGGGCAGAAGAACCCGACGACCGAGGGAGCGGTGGATGACTTCGACCAGTGAACCCGCCGGAGCCGCGCCGCCCGAGGTACCGGTCAGGTCCGACGGTTCCCCCGCACGCCTCCTCGTCGTCGACGACGAGGAGAGCCTGGCGGACCTGCTGGTCGAGGCGCTCTCGTTCCAAGGCTACGACGTCGACTCCGCCGGTACCGGCACCACCGCGCTCGCCGCCGTCGAGGAGCGTCGGCCCGACCTCATCATCCTCGACGTCAACATGCCCGGCCTCGACGGCTTCTCCGTCGCCGAGCGGCTGCGGTCGAACGGCGACCGCACCCCGATCATCTTCCTCACCGCCCGCACCGCCCCCGGCGACCTCCGCGAAGGCTTCGGCTCCGGCGGCGACGACTACCTGATGAAGCCGTTCCGGCTCGAAGAGCTCTCACTGCGGGTCTCGGCCGTCCTGCGCCGCACCATCGGCAACGGGTCCGCCGCGATCCGGCCCGACGACACCGTCACCGTCGCCGACCTCTCACTGGACCTCGCCGCGCACCAAGTCAGCCGCGCCGGCACGACCGTCGACCTCTCCCCCACCGAGTTCCGGCTCCTGCGCTACCTGGCCGCCAACTCCGGCAGGGTGGTGTCCAAGCAGGAGCTGCTCAAGCAGGTCTGGGGCTACGACTTCGAAACCGAGTCGAGCCTGGCCGAGACCTACGTGTTCTACCTGCGCCGCAAACTCGACAAACTCGGCCCCCGCCTGATCCACACCGTCCGCGGCGTCGGCTACATGCTGCGCGAACCGCAGGAGTAGCCCGTGGCGATCCGCACCAAGATCGCCGTCGCGATGGCGATTCTGCTGCCCTTCGCCGTGTCGATCATCGGCTTCGTGACCGTCCAGATCGTCTCGGACAAACTCACCGACCAGGTCGACGAGCAGCTCGGCAAGGTCGCGACCGCCTCGAACCTGAGCAGATGGCTCAACCAGGTCAAACTCTCCGAGGCCGGCCCCGGCGACTTCGCGCCGGGCCCGTCCTCGGAGTACGCGCTGATGCTGTTCAACGAGTCCGGCGAGCTCGAGCTGAGCCAGCAGTCGGGCACCGTCGACGACTACGACCCGCTGCCGCGGATCCAATCGCCGCCCCAGACCGGCGAGTTCTTCAACATCCGCTCGCACGACGGTGCCATGGCCTACCGGGCCTACGCCGCCGACTTCCTGTTCACCGACACCGGCGCCACCTACACCTTCGTCGTCGCCGCGCCGTTGCGCACCGTCCACGATTCGATCGCGACGCTCACCCGGACGGTCGTCATCACCGGACTCGTGGTCTCCGCCATGGGGATCGTGGCGGCGTGGACCATCACCCGGCGCGGCATGAGACCGGTCGATCAGATGGTCGCCGACGCCGAGACGGTGGCCGCCGGGCACCTCGCCCACCGGATCACCCCCGCCGACCCGCGCACCGAGATGGGAAGGCTATCGCTGGCGCTCAACCGGATGGTCGCCCGGCTCACCGCGGCGATCGCCGAGCGGGACCGCCAGCACGAGCGGCTGCGCCAGTTCGTCGCCGACGCCGGCCACGAGCTCCGCACACCGCTGACCGCGATCGGCGGGTACGTGCAGCTCTACCAGTCCGGTGCGGCCGCTTCGGGGGAGAAACTCGACCGGGCCATGGAGCGCATCGGGTCCGAGAACGCCCGGCTGGCCAAGCTCGTCGACGACCTCATGGTGCTCTCCAGACTCGACGAGGAGGTCGGCGGCGACCGCGAACTGGTCAACCTCGCGCAGCTCGCGCAGGACGCCGTCGACGACTCCGAGGTCGCAGATCCCGGGCATCCCGTCGAACTGCGCGCCCCCGAGGAGGTCACCGTGGTCGCCAACGAGGGCCAGCTGCGCCAGGTGCTGGTGAACCTGCTGACCAACGCCCGGGTCCACACTCCCGACGGGACGCGCATCGACGTCACCGTCCAGAGCGAGGGAACCTGGGCGCTGCTTCGCGTCGCCGACCACGGGCCCGGCATCCCCGCCGAGCACCGCAGACGCGTCTTCGACCGCTTCTACCGGGCCGACCCCTCGCGCTCGCGCGCCACCGGCGGCTCCGGGCTCGGACTGTCCATCGTGACCTCGATCGTCTCCGGACACGGCGGCGACCTGAGACTTCACAGCGAGGAAGGCGAAGGCACCGCCGTAGAAGTGCGCATTCCCAAGGCGCAGTTCGAGTCCTAGCCCATGTCCTTCGGACCGTGCTCCCAGTCCCTCGGGCGAGCCCTCGGGATCACCAGCGGCGTCCCGGTCACCGGGTCGCCGATCACCAGGCAGGGCAGGTCGAAGACCTTCTCGACGATGTCGGCGGTGACGATCTCGGCGGGCGGGCCCTCGGCGACGATCGCGCCGTCGCGCATGGCGATCAGGTGGGTGGCGTAGCGGGCGGCCTGGTTGAGGTCGTGGAGCACCGCCACGAGGGTGCGGCCCTCGCGGTGGAGTTTGTCGCACAGGTCGAGCACCTCGATCTGGTGGGTGATGTCGAGGAACGTCGTCGGCTCGTCGAGCAGCAGCAGCGGCGTCTGCTGTGCCAGCACCATCGCGATCCACACGCGCTGGCGCTGCCCGCCGGAGAGCTCGTCGACACCGCGAGCGGCCAGATCGCCGACGTCGGTGGCCTCCATGGCCTCGACCACGACGCGTTCGTCATCGGCCGACCACTGCCGCAGGATGCCCTGATGCGGGTAGCGCCCGCGGGCGACCAGGTCGGCGACGGTGATGCCGTCGGGGGCGATCGCCGACTGCGGCAGCAGCCCGAGCCTGCGGGCGACGGCTCGGGTCGGCTGCGAGTGGATGTCGCGCCCGTCGAGCAGCACCCGCCCGGCCGAAGGTTTCAGCATCCGCGCCAGGGCCTTCAGCAGCGTCGACTTGCCGCAGGCGTTGGGCCCGATGATGACGGTGAACCCGCCTTCGGGGATCTCGACGGTCAGGCCCTCGGAGACGGCGACGCGGCCGTACCCGATCGTGGCCTCCTGCACGGACAGTCCGCTCTGCGGGTCGTTCACGACATGACCCCTTTCCTGCGATTCACGGTCAGCAGCCAGATCAGGTAGGCGCCGCCGATCACCCCGGTGACGACCCCGGTCGGCAGCTCCCGGTCGCCGATGCCGCCGACGGCGAGGGCATCGGCTGCGGTCACGATGAGCGCGCCGGTCAGCCCGGCGGCCAGGAAACTCCGCGACCCGGCCGTCAGCCGCCAGGCCACCTGCGGGGCCGCCAGCGCGACGAACGCGAGCGGGCCGGACACCGAGACGGCCCCGGCGGTCAGCGCCGAGGCGGTCACGAGCGCCAGGACGCGGACGCGGCCGATGTGGACGCCGAGGCCCGCCGCGGCCTCTTCGCCGAGTCGATTGGCTTCCAGGCCGCGGCCGAGCACGGCCGCGGTGGCGGTGCCGAGGACCAGGACCGTCGCGACCATGCCGGCCTGTCCCCAGTCGCGTCCGGAGAGGTCGCCGGTGAGCCAGAAGACCGCTCGGGAGGCGTCGAAGATGTCGGCGCGGGTGAGCAGGTAGCCGTTGACGCCGGTGAGGATGGCGGTCATGCCGATGCCGACCAGGACGATGCGGTAGCCGGAGGGGTCGATGCCGCGGGTGAGCGACCAGATGGCCGCGCCGGTGGCGAGCGCGCCGGCCGCGGCCAGGCCGGTCACCTGGGTGATCGAGGCGCCGGTGAAGAGGATCGCGAGCAGGGCTCCGGTCGAGGCGCCGTGGGTCAGGCCGAGGAAGTCGGGGCTGCCGAGGGGGTTGCGGGTGAGGGTCTGGAACACCGCGCCGGCGATGCCGAGGCAGGAGCCGACGGCCATGCCGGTCGCGATGCGCGGCATGGTCAGGGTCCACACGATGAAGTCTTCGGCGGCCGTGCCGGATCCGGTGAGCGCGGCGAGGAGTCGTTCGGGTGCCATCTCGAAGGAGGCGGTGGAGACGGCGACGGTGGCGGCGGTGAGGACGGCGGCGACGGCGATGGTGCGGGTCCGCATGCGGACTGAGTAGGCGCCGAGTCGCACGACGGTCATATGCGGGCCACCTTCCTGCTGCTGACGAGGTAGAGGAAGTACGGGCCGCCGGCTACGGCGCAGACGATGCCGACCTGGACTTCGTCGGGGCGGCCGGCGACTCGGCCGAGGACGTCGGCGGCGACCAGGAAGGCCGCTCCGCCGAGCGCGGAGTACGGGAGCACCCAGCGCTGGTCGGGGCCGGTGTAGGCGCGCACGATGTGCGGGATGATCAAGCCGACGAAGACGATCGGTCCGCAAGCGGCGGTGGCGGTCCCGGCCAGGACGGTGATGACCGCGATGCCGGCGACGCGGAGGATCCGCGGGTCGACGCCGAGTCCGGTGGCGGTGGAGTCGCCGAGCGCCAGGGCGTTCAGCGGCCGGGCGAGGAGCAGGCCCGCCAGTCCGGCGGCCGCGATGAGGCCGATGACCGGCCAGAGTGGGACGGTGTGGGCGTTGACGAGCGAGCCGACCGCCCAGAAGCGCATCTGGTCGAGCGTGGCGGTGTCGAGGATCTGGACGCCGGAGACGTAGGCGAATCCGGCGGCGGTGATCGCCGCGCCGGCGAGCGCGAGCCGTGCCGGGGTGGCCGAGGCGGCGCCCGCGATGAGGTAGCAGGCCGCGGCGGCCGCGGCGGCGCCGAGGAAGGCGAAGCCGAGCGTTCCGATGAAGCTGCCGACGCCGAGGAAGTGGATGGCGCTGACGACCGCGGCCGCGGCCCCGGTGTTGACGCCGAGCAGGCCGGGGTCGGCCAGGGGGTTGCGGGTCATGGCCTGCATGAGCGCGCCGGCCAGTCCGAGTGCGGCGCCGGCGGCGATGCCGAGGAGCGTGCGGGGGATGCGCAGCCGGGTTACGACGGTGTAGTCCTCGGCGGCGGGGTCGGTGAGCCCGGCCCAGACCTCCGGCGCTCCCATGGTCCGCGAGCCGACGGCGATGCCGAGCACGGCCAGTGCGGCGAGGGCGACGAGCACGACGAGCATGCCGGTCGTCTTGCGCGGCAGCGAAGGAGAGGCCTCCACCGACTTCGGCGACGCCGGCGGGGACTCGGTGTGCGGGGTCAAGTGGCGGCTCCGGGAGGGCTCACGGGTTTTTGATTAGGCTAACCTAACCACTGCTTCGGCCGTCGCGAGTGCGTCGCGATCCCGTCGTGGCCGAGGCCACGCAGGGACCATGGTAAGGCTATCCTGCCTTCTGTTAGGTTAACCTAACCACTTCCCCGGTTCCAGGCTCCGGCCCTTCCTTAAGGAGACACGACATGGCATTCGACGTCGAACGCGCCCGCATCGGCCGCCGCGGCCTGCTGGCCGGGGGCGGCGCCCTCGGTCTGGCCGGCGCTCTCGCCGCCTGCGGCGGCTCCGAGAGCGACGCCGAGGCGACCGAGGAATCCGGCCCCTGGTCGTTCACCGACGACCGCCCCGAAGAGGTCGAGCTCGATGCCGTCCCGGCCGACATCGTCGCCTACACCGGCATGGCCGCCGCCCTCCACGACTTCGGCATCACCGTCCCGGCGGTCTTCGGCCCCACCACGCTCGAGGACGGCTCCCCCACCGGCCAGGCCGGCAACCTCCCGGTCGGCGAACTCGAGATCATCGGCAACACCTACGGCGAGTTCGACCTCAAGGACTACGCCGAGTTCGGCCCCGAGCTGGTCCTGACCCACTTCTACGACAACCCCGAAGACCTGTGGTACATCCTGCCGGACATCGCCGAAGAGGTCACCGGCCTCGCCCCCGTGGTGGCCCTGTGCGCCAACGACGGCCAGAACACCCTGCCGCAGGTCATCGAACGGCACGCCGCACTGGCCGCCTCTCTCGGCGCCGACCTCGAGTCCGACACCGTCACCGCCGCAAAGGAGCGCTTCGACGCGGCCGTCTCGGCCCTCACCGAGGCCGCCGCCGCCAACCCGGTCAAGGTCCTGTGCTGCTCGGCCTACCCCGAGACGTTCTACGCCTCCAACCCCGGCAACAGCAACGACACCCGCTTCTACACCGAACTGGGCGTGGACTTCGTGGTGCCCGACAACCTCGACGAAGGCGACTACTTCGAGAGCCTCTCGTGGGAGAACGCCGACAAGTACCAGGCCGATCTGCTGTTCCTCGACGCCCGCGAACTGTCGATCCAGCCCGAGGGCCTGACCGAGTTCCCGACCTGGAACGCGCTCCCGGCCGTCCAGGCCGGACAGATCCTCGGCTGGAACTCCGAGCCGATCTACTCCTACGAGCACGCCGCCGCCTCCATCGAGGCGCTGGCCGAGGCGATCGCCGGAGCCGAGAAGGTCGTCTAGCGAGCCGCGCACGACGATGGGGCCGGGCAGACGCCCGGCCCCATCGTCGTCTCAGGAGATCACTTGGTGAGCTTCTTGAGGTTCAACGTGACCACTTCGGGGTCGTGGTCGGACACGCCGTACCTGCCGTAAGCGGGTTCCTCACCGGAGGCGTGGGCGTCGGCCGGGTAGTCGGCGTTGATGTGCGCGCTCGCGACGCCGGTGACGGCCTTCATCAGCCAGCGCGACGCCCACATCTGGTCGAGCGTCTGCGTCTGGCCCTGGTAGGTGTAGGAGAAGGCGGCCTCCGGGTGGTCGGCGACCATCGTGTCGTACAGGCTCGACAGGCCCGAGTCCTCGTACATGGCCGCCAGCTGGTCCGAGGGACCGGTCCAGTCGCCGGAGATCGTCTGCCCGGGCGCGTACGGGTCGTCGGGGCGGGGAAAGACGTTGAAGTCCCCGGCCGCCAGGACCTTGGCCTTCTTGTCCTCGGACAGAATCGCCTCGCTCACCGCCGCAACGTATGTGGCCTGCTCGGTGCGGTGCAGGACCCGGCGGTCGGGGCCGGACGAGAAGTGGTTGTTGACGAGGTAGATCTCGGCGGTCTTCTTGCCGTCGGTGTCGAAGACGAACTTGGCGACCTGGGCGGGGCGGCTGAAGACGTCGTAGCCGTTGCAGGCGTACGGGCCCGACGACCGGCACTGGTCGACCACCGATTCGGGCAGGGCCGCGTTGAGCGCCTTCGGGTTCTCCACGTCGGCGTTGATCTCGTCGGCCTCGGTGGCGTAGTCGATCTTCGGGTCGGCGCCGAGGACCGGGTCGGTGGCCTCGACTTCGGCGAGTTCGGCCAGTTCGGGCCGGTAGAGGAACCCGGTCATGATGCCGCGGGTGTCGGCCGAGTCGAGGTCGCCGGCCGCGGTGTAGAGCGGGCCGCCGCTCTCGGCGATCACGAGGGCCAGTTCCTGCAGGGAGTCGGGTCGGCCGTCGGAGTGCTCGTTGGCCTCGCCCTGGTTCTCGAGGTCGCACACCAGGCGGTCTTCGCCGAGGTCGGTGTCGGCGGTCCACTCGGGATTGGTCGAGCAGACGTCCTGTGCCTCGCCTTCCTGGGTCATCAGGATCGCGGGGCTGTGGAGATCGTGGATGATCTGGGCGGCTTCCCGCTCCATACGGTTCTCATACTCCTGATAGGAGGCCGGGACGTAGTCGAACGGCGGGTCGACGTTCCCTTCGGGGTCCTCCTCGTCGACGCAGCCGGTGTCGCCGGCGAAGTCGCAGCCGGAGTTCGGGTTGTCGCGGACGTCGTAGAGGTTCTCGATGTTGTAGGAGCCGATGGCGACCTCGCCGTCGCCGGCGGGTGCGACCGGGTGGTTCGCCGCCGGTTCGAGGCCGCCGGTGAGGCTCAGGTCCTCGGCGACGTTCACGGTGTACTTGCCGTAGGTGTAGTAGACGCCCCCGGTGGCGGCCTCGCCGATCACGTCGTAGGTCTTGGCCGGGGCGATGATCGCGTCGGCGTCGCCGGCGGTGGCCTTGACGCCGAAGGATCCGACGACGAAGAGGTAGCCGTTGCCGTCGTCGAAGGTCTGGTCGGGGACGTTGTCGAGCGGGTGGGCGTCCCGGAAGGCGCGCGAGGAGTAGTCGTCGCGCTGGGCGACGTCGTGGTCGCCGCGCATGGCCCAGACCTCCCCGTCGGCGCCGTAGACGTCGCGCCCGGCGGTGACGACGGAGTCGGCCGGGACGGTCAGCTGCATGCCCAGGTGGCGCCGGAAGTAGCGCTGGGAGTCCTCGGCGTCGTCGGGCGGGTCGACTTCGACGGTCTCGACGACTTCGAGCGGGTCCAGGCCGGTGTCGACTACGTCGTAGACGAAGGCCGAGCCGCCGCTGAACTGGATGTTGCCGAAGTAGGTGCCGACGCGGGCTTCGAGGACGATCTCATCGCCGACGGTAACGTCCCAGTCGGCGCCGAGCTCCTCCTCGGCCGGGGATCCGTAGCGGGTCCGCAGGGTGTCGTAGCGGCTGTTGAAGACGAAGATGCCGTCCGAGGAGTTCGGGTCGCCGTCGGTGGCGTCGGCGCGTTCCTGGAGGAAGAAGCCCTTGCCGCCGCTGCTGTCGAGGTAGAGCTGGGTGACCACGCCCTGCACCCGGACGTTCTGGTTGTGCAGGGGCGAGGAGAAGTCGGTGTCGCCGTCGCCGATCGATCCCTGCACTTCGCCGATGTGGATGGTCTCGGCGTCGTCGGCGTACGCCTGGGCGGTGAAAGCGAGCCCGCCGATGACGACCGCTGCCGCGCCTGCGGCGGCGGTCGCTATCCGGGCTCTCCGTCGGAGGGAGGACACGAGGAGTTGCTCCAATGCTGTTCAAGTGAGAGATGAGCTCACCTGCACTCAAGCGCGGCGAGGGGACGCCCGCGAGAAACGCAGGTGAATTCCTCGTATCATCCTACGTCTGGGGAGCGGACCCCGACACGGGACCGGCGGGGCCCTCGGAGAGGACCCCGCCGGTGCGGTTCGCCGTTCGGTCAGTCCAGTTGACGGATCAGTTGCTCCGCTTGGTGGGCCAGGACCGTGCCGGCTTCGCCGCCGGCCCGCTCGGCCTTGAACACGAAGCCCTCGAGCGCCTTGGCGGCCTGCGAGAACTTGCCGTTGTCAAGATGCCGTTCGGCGGAGTTCAGCTTGGCCTTCAGTCCGATGTACTCGAACCAGCTGAGCTCGACGGAGTCGCGGTAGGACTGCAGCGTCGAGCGGAGCTCGTCGAGCGAGCCCGGCGCGTGGAAGTCCGGAACGTCGACGTCGGCGAAGTCCATGTCGGAGGCCAGGTAGTAGCTGGTGTACTGCGGCTGGTTGTAGGCGGTCTGCTGCGTGGCCACGCCGACCCGGTACTGCGGGTCGTGCATGAGCGTGTACAGCTTGTGGTCGGTGACCTCGGTCGAGAGGCGGATCCGCAGCGCGGTGGAGTCCACGGTGCGCGTCACCAGCTCTTCGCGCCAGTCGCCGAAGACGTCGGCGACCAGGCCCGGGTTGCCCTTCGTCCAGTTGTTGTTCACGATCCCCGCGTCCTCGAGGACGACGCCGTCCTGCCAGTCGTGGATCCTGGTCGGCGTGATCTCCGTGGTCTGGTGACCGGTGATGTACTGCGTGGTCAGGTCGGCGGCCCACCGGATCGACATGTTGGTGCCCGGGGTCGGACTCGCGATGGGTTCGCCGGCGGCGGTGAACAGCCCTTCGGGGTCGCCCTCCTCGTTCGGCGGCAGGGAGGCCCAGACCTCGAGGCCCGGGATGTCCGGGTCGATGTCGCCGGCCATGCCGCGGCCGGTGTCGCGGCCGGTGTAGCCGCCCCACAGGACTTCGCCGGTGGCGGCGTCGCGCATGGCGTAGCCGTACGGCGCCCAGGGGCCGCCTTCGAAGACCGAGAAGATCTCCAGGCCCTCACGCTCGGGATCGAGGTCGCCGAGGTGGTGGGCGTCGCCGTGGCCGAGCTTGACGTACTGGCCCGCGACATTGGATTCGGGCGGACCGTAGTCGTAGGAGGAGAACAGCAGTGAACCGTCGTCGTCGAGCGCCGCGGCGCCGTAGACGATCTCCTGCTTGCCGTCGCCGTCGACGTCGGCCGCGCCCAGGGAGTGGTTGCCCTGGGTGGTGAGGGTGCCCCACTCGGGGTCGGGGCCTTCGACGCCGTGCGGACCGTCGTTGAACGGGTTCGACATCGGGGCGTGCCCGGAGTCGGCCAGCCAGCGCTGCGTCAGCGCTTCGCCGTCCCAGTCGTAGGCCGCGATGGTCGTGCGGGTGTAGTAGCCGCGGGCGAAGATCGCCGAAGCGTGCTCGCCGTCGAGGTAGGCCACGGCCGAGAGGAAGCGGTCGACGCGGTTGCCCGGCTCGATGCGGGACATCGCGTAGTCGCCCCACAGGAGGCCGTCGTCGCCGCGCGGGACCGGGTAGTCGACGGTGTCGAGTTCGAGGCCGGTGGCGCCGTCGAACACCGTGAGGTATTCGGGACCCGAGAGGATGAAGCCCTCGAAGTTCCGCAGGTCGTTGCGGCCCGAGCGTGAGGGCGCGTAGACGTCGATGAAGTAGTCGGCGAGCGCCTCGGCGTCCTCTTGCGAGAGCGGGTAGGCGAAGTCGAACTGGTCGTCGGCGCCGAGCGCGGCCTCGATCGTGGCCGGCCAGTCGCCGTTCACGACCTCGGGGTGCTCGTGCCAGCCCTTGAACATCTCGACGAGGTGGCCGTAGTAGCCCTCGGCCGAGAGCCGGTAGTCGTCCTCATGGGTGACACCGGCGTCGACGTCGTCCTGAGGCAGCGTGATGTACCGCTCCTCGCCGCCGCCCGCGTAGGAAGTGGACTTCGTTCCGGGGGCGGTCTTGAGCATGATCTCGGAGATGCCGTCGCCGTCGAAGTCGTAGACGTTGAACTGGGTGTAGTGGGCCCCGGCGCGGATGTTGACCCCGAGGTCGATCCGCCACAGCAGTTCGCCTTCCTGGGTGTAGGCGTCGAGGTAGGCGAGGCCGGTGTAGCCGACCTGGGAGACGTCCTTGGAGTTCGACGGGTCCCACTTGACCACGTACTCGTAGCGGCCGTCGCCGGTCAGGTCGCCGACGCTGACGTCGTTGGCGGCGTACGTGTAGGACTCGCCCGCCGGGGTGACGCCGTCCGCGGGCTTGTCGAGGGGGACGTCTAGGTAGGCGTCCGACCAGGGGCTGACCGAGTCGGAGAAGTCGACCTCCTCGCCGTCGACCACGGCGACGACGCGGTACTCGGAGTCTCCGGCACCGTCCGTGTCGAGGTAGTTGGTGCTGTCGGTGACCGAGGCGAGCAGAGCGCCGTCCTTGTAGACGTTGAAGTCGGCTCCGGTCAGACCTGAATCGTTATAACCGGACACCTCGTCAGCAAGTAGACGCCAGCTGAGGAACACACCGTCGTCGGTCTGCGCCGCGACGAGGCCGCGGTCGAGGTTCTCGAGCTGGACGCCGGTGCCGGAACCGCCGTCGGAGGGGCCGTGAGCGTGACCGGCCACGGCCGTCATGACACCGGCACCAGCGACGGCGGTCGCCAACGACACGGCCGCGATACGCCTGAATTGATTGGGAGGACTCATCGAAGGGGCTCCTTGTCATCGCGAGAGGCCGGCAGCGGCACGCCAAGGTGCAAGATGAGGGTTCCCGCGCCGAACCGACCTCATTTTGAAACGATTTAACGAATCGAAGGCTATCGACTTAACGTTCACATGTCAAGACGGAGATCACACTGAAATCCCCACTCCCCCGCGCCACCCCTGTGACGACCGAAACGACCGGGCCCCCACTGCGGCGGCCCACCAACGCCTCCGGTAAAGTTCTACCCCGTCCCGGACGATTAGCTCAGCGGGAGAGCACTCGCTTCACACGCGAGGGGTCACTGGTTCGATCCCAGTATCGTCCACCAGCAGAAATGCCCCCGGCGATAAGTCGCCGGGGGCGTTTTGTTGCCAAACAGGGAGCCAACGGGCCTTCAATCCGTCGCGTCGAAGTCGTCGCCGAAGGCTTTATCGAGCAGCTCAGCACCCGTGGTGATGACCGGCCGAAGCTGATGCCGGTAGGCCGTCCGCGTAGTCGAAGTCTTCTTGTGCCCGACCAGGTCAGCGATGAGTTCGTCGCTAGCTCCCTGGTCGGACATCCACGAGACGAACGTGTGGCGCAGCTCCCGCGGAGCCCAGTTTCCCTCCACGCCGGCTTCCTCGACCACGGACTTGAAGAAACGCCGAACATTGCGGTCATCCTTGACCGTGTCATTCCGAGTGCCGAACACGTAGACGATGCCCTCCCACTTGTGCCCATTCCACTTGCGCGATGCAATCTGCGTACGGAAGCTCGTGCATGCGCTCAACCGTCACGGCATGGCCGGGTCGATGGGGTGGGCCGGCGCTGCGGGCGACAACGCGGCCATGGAATCGTTCTTCGCGTTGCTCCAGAAGAACGTCCTTGACCGCCGAGATTGGGACACGCGCGAGCAATTGCGGATCGCGATTATGACCTGGATCGAGCGGACCTATTACCGGCGCCGTCGGCAAGTTCGTCTCGGAGGTTCGACACCTATCGAGTTCGAGACCATCATGAACACGCCAGCCGCACTGGCTGCGCGACTACAACCTGTCACCCAAACGTGCGGCAGTCCGCAACCGACTTCACCGGTTTCTAATGAAGTTCTGTGTGATGGCGACGATACTGAACGGATATCCTGCTACTCTCCTGAGCTTGACTGTTCCCGCCTAGCCAGGATTGGGATCGATTTGATTTTCTCCCTACTCAAGTCGTTCCAGATAAGCCCCTTTGGCCGACGTGCCCGTCGACACCGAATCACTTCATCAGGCGTAACGATCAAGTCCACGCTGAAGTCGTGATCTGTCTCGGGCAGCTCCTCATGTAGGACCTGCAAGGAATGCACGGTTGTCACGATGACCGTCTTCTCCGAAATCAGTCCGGCTTCCTGAAGCAGCGCCACCTCGATGTCTGAGTATCCTGCACCCTTGCCGAGGCGCACGCCGGTTCCCGGTGGCCGAGGCCATCCACCATCACACGCTCAAGCTGCCCGTCTGGCACCGCGAGGAAGACCTGCCGCTCGTTGACAGCTACATCGAAGCGTTCCGCAAAGTCACGTCCAACTACCAAGAGCTACAAGGATGAACACCATGATCGACAACTCGCTCCTTACCCGCCTGACTGCCGACGCCGACCTCGACGGCGTACAGCAACTCGTCGTCGGCGCCGTCGTCCAGCACGACGGAAAGATCCTGCTCCTTCAGCGTCCGGTAGACGATTTCATGGGCGGCATCTGGGAGCTGCCCAGCGGCAAGGTCGAAGGCGGCGAAGCGCTCGACGCCGCTCTCAAGCGTGAGGTCGAAGAGGAGACCGGCCTCAAGGTTGCCGTCATCCAGCACTACCTCGGCCAATTCGACTACACCAGCGGCAGCGGCAAGCAGGGCCTTTTCAAGTTCCCGGCATGGGTGACCTGTCGTCTTGAGACTGCTTGAGCCGCATAGCAGTACAGACACGGGTTCCGTCATCATCGTGGTGTCTTAAGCCTGATGATTACGAAAGCTTCCCGTGTCTGCCACTTCATCTTCGCCGATCCCTGCTGCGCTCGAGAAGCTGGGTCCCCTTGGTCCTGAACGGATCGCTGACCTGCGCCCCTACCTCGACTCGGTTCCCGACCCCCGATCGCGGCGGGGCCGGTGGTACTCCCTGACCGCTGTCTTGCTGATCTGCGCCTGCGCGACGGTCTCGGGCGCCACGAGCATTGATGAACTCGCCGAATGGGGACAGCGTGCCCGGCTTGACCTGCTCGAAGCGATAGGAATCCGCCGCCACCTGCTCCGCTGGCGCCGATCACCCTCGACTGCGACCATCGGACGCGTCCTCGAACACCTCGACGGCGACGCGCTCGACACCGCGATCGGCGCGTACCTGGCCGACCAACACCGCCGATCCCCCGCCGACGGTCGCGGACCGGACCCCGCATCCGGCCGGCGGGCCCTGCGGGCGATAGCCGTAGACGGCAAGGCCTTGAAAGGCTCGGCCCACCTCGACCAGCCCCGCCGCCACCTGCTCTCGGCGGTCACCCAGGGCACCGTCGCCACCATCGCGCAAGTCGAAGTCGGATCCAACACCAATGAAACGAAGCACTTCCGGCCCCTCCTGGCCCCGCTCGACCTGGCCGACACCGTGGTCACCTTCGACGCGCTCCACTCGGTCAAGGCCAACATCACCTGGCTCGCTGAGGTCAAGGGCGCGCACTACATCGCCGTCATCAAGGCCAATCAACGCAACGCGTACCGGCAGATCAGCAGCCTCCCTTGGCACACCGTCGCCATCCAGGACTCAACCTCCGAGCGCGGCCACGGGCGCGTCGAGTCCCGCTCGATCAAGACCATGGCCATCGCCGAGAATCTGGGCGGGATCGCCTTCCCCCACGCGGCGCTCGCCATCCGGATCCACCGCCGCCGCAGAGAGACCGGGAAGAAGGAAACCCGCCGGACCGACTACGCGGTCACCAGCCTCGACGCGCACCAGGCCACGCCCGCCGATCTCGCCGTCTTCGTTCGCGGCCAGTGGGGAATCGAAAACTCCTCCCACCACATCCGCGATGTCACCTTCGCCGAGGACGCCTCGACCGTCCACACCGGGACCGCGCCCCGCGCGATGGCCGCCTTCAGAAACCTTGCTACCGGCATCCTTAAGATCCTCGGCGCGACCAACATCGGCAAGACCACCAGAGCAATCGGTGCCGAAGCCGCACGAGCCCTGCCGATCCTGGGTATCAGCCGCCAACCCAACCCTTCAGGAACTTGAAAAGTCCCTGGCCAACAGCTTGGTCGACGCGGCGAAACTGGCACACTGCGGATGGCCGGATTAGGGCATCATGGTGGGATGGCTACGTTCAACCAGGACAGGCAGACTGTATACGGCAACCAGTACATGGGCGACACCGTCAACGTCGCGCACGGGGAGCGCAGTTCGATCGATGCCCGAACGGTGGCGAGGGAGTTCGACCGAGCATTGGATGCGGTGCAGGAGTTGGAGATGTCCGCCGACACCCGTGGACGCGTGGCTGCTGAGCTGACCGCGGCCCGCGCAGAGCTAGAAGCTGGCGACGCCGGAGCAGCACGCGGCCGCCTCGCCGGGCTAGTGACCGTGAGCAACTCGGTCGCGAAGATCGTGAAGAACGTCGCCAGTGCCGCTGGGGTGTTTCTCAATGGGTGACACGCACGACCATGACTGGGGGCGGTCCGAGCGCGAACAGGGGCGGGGTGCGCGTTTCGATCAGCAGGGACAGCATGTCCACGGCCCTCAGTACAACGCCGATCGGATCAACATCAGCGAATCCGTCTCCCCGGACGCGATTGCCGAGGGCATGCAGCGATTCCACGAAGGGCCGCCTCCGAAAGGAGAGAGCAGGGCTGACTTCGAACGCCGATGGGAACAAAACGAACTCAAGTCCTACGGGTACCGGTACTACACCAGGGACAGAAGGCGGTGGCTGCAAACACTGTCTCCGCAGGAGCGACGGGAGGAAGAACAGCGCCGTCGCAAACGTTTGGGTACCGAGAGTGCCTATCATCGGCGAGTCCTGCGCGCCGGTAAGCTAGCCCCTGACACGAGCCCTGCCGACCCGCAGTATGTGCGAGCGAAGCGGAAACTCGACCTCCGAAGCGCTCAACGGCGACGGTACGCGACCATCGCGCTGATCGTCTGCTGCCTGGCGCTGATGTTGTTCGCCAAAGCGACCGGAGCGACCTGGCTATTTATCCTCATTGGCCTTCCAGCTACGCTCATAGCGCCGTTCTGGATTCTAGACACGTGGGTTCAACGCAAGAAGGGCCCTCGGCAAAGCCATCCGTAGCGGCCTTCTTCCTGCCCGGCCACGTCGCGATCCTTGAACCAGCGCAATCACCCGTGGCCAGCTCGGCCTGAAGGCGTCGGCCCGAACCCGTGCCAGCTTCATCATACGCCCCAACCTGGCTTTTCATTCCATGACGGGAACTTGAAAAATCGCCCTGAGCGGCAAGAAGAGCCGCCAGTTCAACTTCGCAGTGGACGTGGCCGCACCGGCTCCAGTCGCTCTCACCGAGCACGACGCCTACGAATGGCGGGAACTCGCCGAGGACCTAACGGTGACGGACTCCGTCAAGGAAGTCCTGAAGCGGTACCAGGAACTACCGGAGTAGCCGCAAGTGATTACGACCGTGGCGCATGGCAGCGCCCAAAGACCACTGCCAACCCGCCCCGTGCACGCCACCGCCCCCAACTGCTCAACGCGGTCCTACGGGAGCCGGGCCTGGCGGCTAAACAAGTCGCCGCGCGCCTTCGCGACGACGGCGAACCCTTCGCCGAATCCACCTTCTACGACCGCCTGCGGATCCTCATCCAGAACCAATGGATCCACCGCGACCCGACCGGCAGTCACTATCCCGGACGGCGCGCGCGCTCCTGCGTTGTCCTGGGAGCATCGGATGCGGTGGTCGACCTGGCGTCGCCGCCATCAAGCGGTCACTGAACGGCTGCACTACCAGCGGCCACTTGAGTGGTATCGGCCCCCTAAGCGGTGGTAGGTCAGGAGCTGGTGGGCCTGGTGATGCTCGGCCGGGTCGGTGTGGACCGTGGCGGCCATCAGGCGTGGCACGGTGTGGACGAGGCGGTGTTCGGCATCGATGGCGATCGCATGGGCCTCCAGCACCGACAGGCCGGCGTCGACGGCGAGGTCGACTTCGGCTTGAAGGCGGTGGCCGATCCAGCGCATCCGCAGCGCCCCCACCGAGCGGACACCGGGCGTCTGGGTCAAGGTGGTCTCGGCCCGGTCGACCAGCTGGGGGTCCACGGCGTCCATCAATCGCCGGTAGATTTCGACGGCGGCGCTCTTGAGCACCACGAGGATCATCGCGGTGATGGCCAGACCCACGATCGGGTCGGCCCAGCCCCATCCCAGGGCCACGCCGCCGGCGCTGAGCAGCACGGCCAGGGAAGTGAGCCCGTCGGTGCGAGCGTGCAGGCCGTCGGCCACCAGCGCGGCCGAGCCGATCCGGCGACCGACCCGGATCCTGTACTGGGCGACGATCTCATTGCCGATGCAGCCGATGAGCCCGGCCGCGGCCACGGCCCACAAGTGGTCGACCCCGGCCGGGTGGCCCAGCCGGTCGATCGCGGCCAGCCCGGCGGCGACCGCTGAGGCGGCGATGACGGCGACGATGATGACCCCGGCGACGTCCTCGGCCCTCCCGTAGCCGTAGGTGTAGCGTCGGTTCGCCGCACGGCGGCCGAGCAAGAAGGCGATGCCGAGCGGGACGGCGGTGAGCGCGTCGGCGATGTTGTGGAGCGTGTCGCCCAGCAGCGCGACCGACCCGGTGAAGGCGTAGACGATCAGCTGCCCGATCGCGGTCACGCCGAGCATGGCCAGAGAGAGCCACAGGGCGCGCAGGCCCTGGCGGCTGGACTCCAGGGCCGAGTCGATCTTGTCGGCGCTGTCATGGGAGTGCGGGGTCGCCGCGTGGCGCAGCGAGTGCAGCAGCCCCTTGAAGCCGCCCGACCGGTGATCATGAGCATGGTCATGCGCATGGTCGGAGTGATGCTCGCCCTGGTGGTGATGGGGCCGCTCGTGGCCGTGGTGGTCGTGGCGCGGGTGGTCGCCGGTTGCCATACGGGTTCTTCCTCACTGAACGCGGCGAAGAGTCGAACACCCGATTATATCCTACTATTTAAGTAGGAAATTGTGCAGTAGCAAGACCTTCGCAACAGCATGGCCATCCCACCGGCAGAAACTTCTCACTCGCCAACTCAACCAGACTTACAACCGGAGTATCAGCAGCCGATGTGGTTCAGGTGGAGGATCGGGTTCACGATCTGACGGAGGTCGTGGACCGGAGCGGTGATGTCGAGCGCCCTCGCGGCACGGTCGGCGCGCCGAGCAGCGACGATCGGCTCGGTCGGCGCCCACCGCCCGTCGGACAGATCGCTCTGGCAACCAGCACGTTCACCGTTGATACCGAGCAGAACGAGCCATCCTCACATGGGGTTCGCTCCCTCACCACGAACCATCGAATCGGGCCCTACCGCCCTCTAAGGCGGCGATGACGTCCGCAAGCCGTCGCGGTGCGCGTCCCAGGAGCGCGGGCAGGTCCGACTCGGTACCGTCCAGGTATCCGGCACCGATGTTCGAAAAGATCGACACAGAATGCGCGATTTGGTATTGCAGCAGTCCCGCATCGCACAGCGCCTCTCGGAACGTAGCGAGTCCCTGCGGGCGGTAAACGATGGGGCGGCCGTGCCTGCGGGCCAATTCCGATGCGAGGTCGACTCCGCCGATCGCTTCGGTGCCGACGAGTTCGTATGTGCGGCCACGATGTGGATTGCCCGGATCAGCGTCGCCTTCTGCTGCCACGCGCGCTGCAGCCTCGGCGAGGTCCTCCCGCGCGACGACCGCGATCTTGCCCTCGCCCATCGGGAGGCCAACGACGCCACTCTGCTCCGCCTCCGCAGAGGCATCGGCTATGAGCTCAGCGTAGATGCCGTTGCCGAGTACAGTGCACTCCAGTGAAGACGCGGCAAGGATGCGCTCAGTGGCGCGGTGGGCCAGCGCGATGCTGAGGTGATCGCCCGCCTTGGCGAGGCCGGTGTAGACCACATGGCGGACCCCGGCCCCCTCGGCAGCCCGGATGGCCGCACGGTGGCGGGCGATCACCACGTCGTCTTCGCTGTACCCGGCTGAGACCAACACCAAGACGTCGATCCCGGCGAACGATTCAGGCAGCGGGCCGGGATCGTCGAAGTCGACGCGGCGGGCCGGCACATCGGCCGCGGCGAAAGCGGAAGGTTCGCGAGTCCCCGCGACCACCGCCGCTCCGGCCTCCACCAGTCCGGTGGTGATGAGCGAGCCGAGTGCTCCCGAGGCTCCGGTGACCATGATCATTGCGTTGCTCCCTGCTTTCCGTTCGACTTCGGGCGACAGGGCCAAGTCTGAGTATCATTCCGATCTGATGAAAGGAGGCACATCCATGTCCGGTGGCGACACGGCGGTAACCGTCCAGGCGGCGGCACCCGCCGGGCACGGCCCCTGTGGCGACGATCATTGCGGCATCCGGGACGTGCTCGATCGGATCGGCGACAAATGGTCAGTGCTAGTGGTTGTCGAACTCACGAAGGGGCCCAGGCGGTTCCGTCGACTGCAGCGGGCCATCCCCGGGATCTCGCAGCGGATGCTGACACTGACGCTGCGGAGGCTTGGACGCGATGGCCTGATCGACCGCACCGTCTACCCGACCAACCCACCCCAGGTCGAATACCGTCTCAGCGCGATAGGCCAGAGCCTTTCTGAGTTGGTGATCCAGATTGCCGACTGGTCGCGCAAGCATCTCGACGAGATGGAGCTGGCGAGAGAGCGCTGGGACTCCGACGAGCGGGACGCTTAGAGCGTGTCTCAGTTGGCGAGTTTCTTGTAGCAGGCGAGAGCTGCGGCGAGGGCGAGGATCCGGGCGATCCCTCCGCCTTGCGAGCGCTTCACGGATTTTGGGATCAACGGTGCGGTCATCGCCCAGAGCTCGTCGGGTACCAGACGCTCAGTCAGTTCCGTCCCTGAGCACTACCACACCCATTTGGCTGCGACCGGCTCGACCAACTCGGTCCGCCGCCCGGTGCGGGGCGGGACCGCGCTGAGCCGTTTATACCCCCGTCCGCGCGGTATCCCCGCGAGATGGACGATGAGGCCGCCGCACGAGAACCGCTCGGACAGGGGTCGGCCGCACACGCGGCAACCGCCGGACCCGCGATACGGCCCGGTCAGTCACTGGCCGCATGCTTGCTGATCGGCGTGGCGGTCATGGCCGCGGTCGATGAGATCGTCTTTCACCAGATCCTGCACTGGCACCACTTCGTCGATCGGTCGACCCCCGCGGTCGGCCTGGTCTCAGACGGCCTGCTCCACACCGCCGAACTGCTGGCCCTGGTCGCCGGGTTCGTGTGGTACGCCGACCTGCGCCGCCGCCGCGCCCTCGCCTCGACCCACGCCTGGGCCGGGCTCTTCCTCGGCCTAGGCGGCTTCCAACTGTTCGACGGCCTGGTCGACCACAAGCTGCTGCGCCTCCACCAGATCCGCTACGGCGTCGACCTCCTGCCCTACGACCTGGCCTGGAACGGCGCCGGACTGGTCCTACTCGCCATCGGCGCGATCCTGGCCGTCCGCGCCCGGCGCCGCACACGCAGCCAGCAGGTCCAGTCGTGAGCGCAGCCCCGCTCCACCACATGAGCGTCGGCGCGGCCGAGCTGTTCCTGGCCGCCGCCGCGATCGGGGCCGCTTTGCTCTACTCGTGGGGGACCGACCGGCTTCGGCGCCGCGGCGACACCTGGCCGTGGCACCGCGACGCCGCCTTCACCACCGGGGCCTGGGCGATCGCCTACGTATTCGTGGACCCGCTGCCGGGAGGGCCGTTCACCGCCCACATGGGCCAGCACCTGATCATCGGCATGGCCGCGCCGCTCCTGCTCGTCCTCGCCCGACCACTCACCCTCGCCTTCCGCGCCCTCGGCCCCGGCCCGGCCCGCCGCACCCTGCTGGCCCTCGCCGGCTCCCGACGCGCCGCCTGGTTCGCCTTCCCGCCCGCAGCGGCCCTGCTGGACATCGGCGGACTCTGGCTGCTGTACCGCACCCCGCTGTTCGCCGCCGTGCAACACCAGCCGGCCGCGCACATACTCCTGCAACTCCACGTCCTCGCCGCCGGGATCCTGTTCACCTTCGCGGTCTGCCAACTCGACCCGGTGCGCCACCGCTGGAACCTCGCCTGGCGCGGCACCACCCTCATCGCCGCCGGGGCCGCACACGCCATCCTCGCCAAAACCCTCTACACGACCCCGCCCCCCGACACCGCCGCCACCACCACCGACCTCCAGACCGGCGCCCAACTCATGTACTACGGCGGCGACCTGATCGAACTCGCCCTCGCCGCCGTCATCGCCCTCCACTGGTACACCGCCACTGGCCGCACCCGCACCCGCCAGCACCGCCACACCACGCTGCTCGAAACGCAACTCATCATGCCCCGCTCCAGCACCTGACCCCACGAGACGCCACACGGGTGTGTCAGTTCCTTTGGGGGTCAGGGTGATCGGTTTTGATTCTAGCGTTCGGTCTGGTCGGTGACGCGGTCGCCGAAGTACAGGGCGAATTGCTGGAGGGCTCGTTTCCAGCCGCGGGTCTTGCCGACCACGTTCGGCCGATTCTTGCGCCGGTCGCGGATGACCAGATAAAGCACCTTCAGTGCGGCCTGGTCGTTCGGGAAGTGGCCCCGCCGGCGCACGGCCTGGCGGAACCGGGCGTTCATCGACTCGATCATGTTCGTCGTATAGACCACCCGGCGAATC